>DAHXON010000016.1 GCA_027364875.1 Chloroflexota bacterium | reverse complement strand
CCCCCCCCCCACCACTCATCCGCGAGGAACCTAGCGGCGTCCGCCGCCCCCGAAGATGCGAAGCATCATCAGGAAGATGTTGATGAACTCGATGTAGAGCAGGATCGCTCCGAGCACCGAGGCCTTCTCCATGGAGCCTGTCATGGCCGCGAACTCGCCGCGGGAGATGCGCTGGGTCGTCCAGGCCGCCAGGGCCGTGAAGATCACGACGCCCACGACGGACAGCACCAGATCCATGCCCGTGCTCTGGAAGATGATGCCGTTGATGATGAACGCGAAGAACAGGCCCCAGGCGGCCATGAACAGGTAGCTGCCCATGCTCGCAAGCGAGCGGCCCGTGACCGCGCCGTAGATCGCCGCGCCACCGAAGGCGGCCGCCGCCGAGAAGAAGGCTTCGTAGACGGCGCCAACGTTGCCGTTGACGACCGAGTAGTAGTAGACCCACACGCCGATCGTGAGGCCCATCAACGCGGCGTAAACGAAGAACAGCCCGAGCGCGAGCGTGGCGCTGATACGCCGGATGCCCATCTGCAGGCCGAGACCCAGGCCGAGCTGAGCGATGAAGAGCGGAAACCGCATATCTACGATCGAGATGACCGTGTTCTGATCGCCCTTGGCCACCCAGAGCGCCACCGCGCCGCTGATCAGCAGCGCGCCGAACATCCAGATGAAGGCGTCGATCAGGAACCGGTTGGAAAGCCGCACTGCCGGACGGACGCCCAGCCGCTCCGGCGAATAGTCGTTGTACACGTGTCCTCCGCGCTTGCGCTCTCTGACAAATGCCCGAGGCTTCAAATCGAAATTCGGATCGACCCGGGGGTCGATCGCCCCTGCCAGCCTATCGTACGCCGGCTTCACTTTCGAAATAGCCATGTGGTGTGTTTCCGCGATGCCATCTCCTGCCGGACGGATCGACCGTCCGGCTCCAGGTCTCAGTCCCGACGCGAATCGAACCGGGACGGAACCGACGTTCTTGCCTCCGCCTGTTCGGCGGCTCGGGCGAGAACCCAGAGCAGGTCGGCCAGGCGGTTCAGATAAGGGATCAGATGGTCGCCGTCGACGGGCTCGGCGCGTCTCAGTGCGACGGCCCGCCGTTCCGCGCGACGGACGATCGTCCTGGCCATCTCGAGCGCGGCAGAGAGCCGCGACTCCCCGGGGACCACGAACTCGCGGGGCATCACCACCGCCGACTCGGCCTGCGACAGGCTCGCATCCAGTCCGGCCACCATCTCGGCCGTAACCCTCGTCTCGCCGGGCTTCTGGCGATCTCTCGATCCGGGCGCGGTCGCCAGGTCGGCGCCGACCACGAACAGCTCGCGCTGCAGCCGCAGGATCATCTCGCTCAGCTGAGCCAGGTTGGAGGGCAGGGCGCCGTACTGGGTCCGCAGGCTCAGCTCGGCGCGAGCCAGACCAAGAGCAGCGACCGCTTCGTCGACGTCGCCGAAGGCTTCCGCCCGTGCGTCGTCCTTCCAGATCCGTTCGCCCCCGAAGAGAAGGCCGGTGGTTCCGTCGTCCCCGCGGCGGGTCGCCACCGCCGACTTTCGTTCGGTCTTCTCGTCCACGGAATCCCCCCGGCTCACCTTCAGGCTCGCTGGCTCGCTGCTACCACATCAGGCCGGCTTCGCGCGGATCCCAGCGCTCGGCCAGTACGGTCACCTTGACCGGATGCTCCAGAACCAGTTCTGTCGCGTCCTTGATCTGCTGGATCATGGAGCCCGCGTACGGGCAGAACGGGGTGGTCAGGACCATCTTGATCTCTGAAGACTCCCGCCCGACGATGATCTGCCTGATCAGGGCAAGCTCCACCACGTCCATCCCGAGCTCCGGATCCACGACGCTGCGGAGGGCGTCGAGGATGGCCAGCTCGGTTGCCCGTCGCTGCGGGTCGAAGGTGACGGTGGCTTCGGTTTCGGTCGTCCCGTCGGACGCTGGCTCGACGGCTGAATCGGTCGCGCCGCCGGCGCTGGAGGCGGTGGAATTGGCCGCAATGGCCTCTGTGGTATCGCTCATGGCGTTGGATATCCTACCAGTTTCCTCGGAATAGTCGAGCGGCCCGGGTCCCCGTCGCTCAGCCGCGGGCGCCTGCCCGGCTCGAGGCTTTGGGCCGCTCGGTCACGATGCCCGGGACCAGATATTCCTCGGGCAGGATCTCCGCCTCCGCGTCGGTGAGGCCGGGGCCGACGAGGTAGCCGGTGCGGTCGAAGAATTCGGCGTAGCGCTCTCGATGCTCGCCCGCGTAGCGATAGGCGTGAGCGATGCCGACGACCCTCAGCTCGGGATGGTCGCGCAGCAGGTCGGCCACCGAGTAGCCGTTGCGCCGCTCTTCGAGCAGCTGGCGGACGGTCAGGCGGCTGCCGTAGCAGAACGGCTCGCCGCCCATGACGAGCGGATCGGATTTCACCCACTTGATCGTCATGTCAGCCTCTCGTGCTCGGCCGCCGGCCGGCGGCGCTCAGACGCCGCGATACATCCACTTGAAGATTGCCCGTCGCTTGTGCCGATCGCCCGCGACCCGGCCGTTGCGTTGCAGGACCACAGCGGCAGCGTCCAGCGCCCGGTCGGCGCAGGCCAGCTCGTCCGCGGTGAGATCGGGCGCGATCGCCTCTCGAATGCCGGCGCAGAGCGTGGCCAGGTCTGCCAGCGGGACCTGGCGGCGCCTGTAGCTCGGGCCGACCCACTCGGCGTATTGGGCCAGCCAGCGGACGTCGTCGCTGCCCAGGCACATCGCCAGCCGTTCCACGAGCAGCTCGCCGTCTCTGAGCAGGTGGCGCAGACCCATGTCGTCGTAGCGAGCCCGGAGGCTCGGATCGGCCTGGACCGCGGCCTCCAGACCGCGCGCCGCGATGCCGGAGCTGTCACGGCGAACGCGCCCTGCCGCGCCCGAGAAACCGGACTTCATGTCGATCGGCGCGAGGCCCAGGTTGGGATGGTGGGCGGGCAGGATGGGCGTGCCATGGAGGATCGCGAGGCCTTTCTCCATGGTGACCGGCTGCGTGGAGAGGATCGGCAGCGTGACTACCTGGGTCGCGCCGGCAGGCTTCGCGCGAGCGCCCGGCTCGAGCAGCGGGGCCTGGCCGGTTGGTATGCCCGTGGCCGCCGGCGCCGCGATGGCAGCGCTTTCGGCCGTCTCGACTGCTCCATCGGTCGAGGCCGGCTCGGCTTCGGGTTCGACAAGTGAGGTTGGCTTGGGGTCTTCGCTCGTCGTCACGGCGTGAGCATAGCGGGAGCCGCGCGGCGTCGCTGTCAGCCGGCCGTTCCGGACTCGATTCTCGCGCTCGATCCTTCGACGGACAGCCTGTCGATCCATTCCTCGCGCGCCCGCCGCATGGCGATGGTTCGCGGACCGGGCTTTCCATCGCCTATCGGCCGGCCGTCGAGCGAAACGATCGGGACGACGCCTGCGATGCTCGAGCAGAGGGCCATCTCGTCGGCCCGGAAGGCCGCCTCCAGCGGTAAGTCGGCTTCGATCATGCGCAGGCCCACGGCGTCGCCATGTGCCACCAGCCAGGCGCGAGTAGTGCCCGCGAGCTGTCCCGTGCCCAGAGCGGGCGTGAGGCATTCGTCGCCCCGGATCAGGAGCAGGTTCGACGTCGTGGCCTCGGCCATGCGGCTGTCGGTGGTCAGGAACAAGGCGTCGTCCGCTCCCGCGCGAGCGGCTTCCAGGCGGGCGTAGACCAGCTCGACCCTCGACGTGGACTTGATCCCGAACACGGGCGAGCCGGCGTCGCGGCGGATGCAGCTGGTGATGAAGCACTCGCCCTCCTCGATCGCCCGGATCGGCGGCGGGGTGAAGGGCCAGGCCTGGATGGCGACCGAGGCGGTGCCGCCCGGGTGCGGCGGTACCGACCTGGTCGGGTCGAAGCCGCGGCTGACGGTGATCCGGATGACCGCGTCGCCGGGCGGTTCGACGCCATCCCAGCCCTCGGCAACGAGAAGCTCGGAGATGCCGTCGGAAAACGTGGCGTCGTCGAACGGCAGCTCGAACTCGAGTGCCTGGAGGCTGGCGTGGAGTCGGGCGAGATGGCCCTCGAGCTCGATCGCGACGCCCCTTTTTGCTCGCAGCGCCTCGAACACGCCGTCGCCGAGCTGGAAGCCCCGGTCGTAGACGGACAGATGCGGCTCGTCGGCGGGTAGCAGGCGGCCGTTCAGCCAGACGTGGCTGGCGGAGGTTCCGGGGAAATCCGGTTCCGTTTCGTTGCTCCGTGCTGGCATCAGGCCTCCGCAGACGAGGCGGGGCGCCAGCCGAGGGGGAAGCGGGCGCCCCAGGAGGATCTCCGGGCTGCGCGGGAGACCGGGACGGGATACCGGTCGGGTGGGCCTGCTCCTCATGTCCCCGGACCCCCCCGCGTTGCCCGGCGAAATGATAGGCGTCGAAATTGTCGACCGCCAATCTCCCCGGCTTCTGTGGCCGGAAAGTCGAACGCGGCGGCGCCGAGGAGGCAGGCGCCGCCGCGTGTTTACGCTCGCCGTCCGGGCGGGCGATCTCTTCGTTGGAGCCTCCGGGGGCTCAGCTCACGCACGTCGAGTGCGCTCGCGTCGCCTCCTCGGCTCCGCCTCGATCTCGCCTCGCCGGTACGGCTCGCTGAGTGGTGGGGCTTACGCGCCGGCGGTCCCGAGGTCCTTGTCCTTGGCGCGAACCCGAGCGACGGGACCCGCTCCAAGGACGTGCTCCGGCTCGCCCTCGATGGTGATTCGAGGGATCCAGCGCAGGAAGCTCGGCATCCACCAGTTCCATTCGCCCAGGAGCTTCATCAGCGAGGGCAGGAGGAGCGACCGGACCAGCGTCGCGTCGAAGAGGATGGCCACGGCCAGGCCGATGCCCAGTTCCTGCATGATCGCGAGCTGGATGCTGAAGAAGGCGGCAAAGACGCAGACCATGATCGCGGCCGCGCTGGTGACAGTGCCCGCGGTGATCGTGATCCCCTTGACCACCGCGTCGGTGGACTCGAGACCGCGGTCTCGAGCTTCCTTGACTCGGGTCAGGATGAAGACGTGGTAGTCCATCGAGAGGCCGAACAGGATCGTGAAGATCATGGCCGGCGCCCAGGCCTCGACGACGTTCGGGCGGATCCCCGTGTACTCCGAGAGCCAGCCTTCCTGGAAGAGGAGCACCAGGACACCGAACGCCGCCCCTGCGGAGAGCAGGTTGAGCAGGATGGCCTTGAGCGGAATGACGATCGAGTGGAAGGCCACGAGCAGCAGCAGGAAGCTCATGCCCAGGACGAAGAAGATGACCAGGGGCATCTGCCCGCCGTACCAGTTGGAGTAGTCCATCGTGTAGGCGGCGTTGCCGGAAACGTAGGCCTTCGTGTTGGCGAGCGACCCGAAGTAGCTCGGAGCGACCGTCGAGCGCAGGTCCCGGATCATGCTCCAGTTCGTCAGGTCGTTCGGGCCGCCGGCGATCGAGGCGCTGACGTCGACGACCGTGCCGTCCGACGAGGTGTCGATCGCCATCGACGCGGGGTTGAGCCCGGCGATCCTGCCCGACTTGACGTCTGCGGCGAACTTCTCGATGGCTGCGGCCGTGGCGGGAGCCTTGGCGTCGGTGACGATCACCTCGACCTTCAGCTCGCGCCCCTCCGGCCATTTCTGGGTGATGAGATCCCAGGCTCGAACGCCTTCGACGCTGTGAGGCAGCGTGGAGACGTCGCTCGTCGTGGAGCCGAGCTGCAGCTTGGTGACCGGGAAGGCCACGGAGAGCAGGACCACGGCCGCGGCGCCGGCGGCGATGACCGGCTTGTTGGTGGCTACGCGGACGATCGTGCCCCAGATGCCCCGGCCTTCGCCGCGGTCGCGGGCGAGGAACGGGATGCCGAAGCGGACGACCCAGCGGTCGAGGATCGAGAGGGTCGCGGGCAGGAAGGTCAGGCTGCCGGCCACGGAGATGAGAACCACCGCGATGCAGCCGATGGCGATCGACTTGAAGACGTCGTCGTCGATCAGGAGCAGGCCGCCCAGGGAGATCATGACCGCGAGGCCGGAGAAGAAGACGGCTCGGCCGGCCGTTGAGCTGGCCACTTCGATGGCGCCGAACTTGCTGCGACCCTCGTTCTCCTGGGCGCGCAGACCGGCCCGCATGCTCTGCCAACCCTTGCCGAGACCGGTGAGCATGCCGAAGAAGCTGACGTTCCCCCGGCCCCTTTCGGTCCGGAAGCGGGAGATGATGAAGAGCGAGTAGTCGACGGCGACGGCCAGACGGATGAGGACCACGATATGGCTAACGTACTGGCTGACCGGCGCCACCTTCTGGCTGTAGATGCCGACCAGGCCCATCGCGCCCATGATGGCCGTCATGGCCAGGACGAGCGGCACCAGGGCGGCCACCAGCGACCGGGAGGCGATCAGAAGGATCAGGAACGTGACGAGAAGCGTGGGCAGCAACAGCGCGTCGAGGCTGTTGTTGACGTAGTTGCCGAAGTCCTCGTTGATGAGGCGGTTGTTGAAGGCGTACAGGGTGAGGCTGGGGTAGGTCTTTCGGAACTCTTCGGCGAGGGGCTTGATCGCGGCGGCCTTGGCCGTGGCCTCGGCGTCGTTGCCGGCCACGTGGGCCGTGATGATCGCCGTCGTGCCGTCCTCGGAGAGCACGCCGGGAGCCTGATCGGGCGCGGCCTGGGCGAGCGCGTACGGATCCACGACCGGGGGCAGCTGGCTGCCGGGGGTCGTGTAGAAGACCGGTACGGTCTTGCCCTCGTAGTCGACCGTCAGCGCCTGCAGCCTGGCCGTCATGTCGGCAATCGCGGCGCGGTTGGCCGGCGTGTCGAGCTTGCCGCCGAAGTTCGACACGAGCAGGTAGAACCACTCGGTCGTGACCTGGCTCTTGGCAGAGGCGTTGGCGTCGTCGTAGGCGTTCCAGCCGGCGTCCGACTCGCCGATCGACTTGCCCTGTTCCATGATCGATTGGGTGTTCTGGCCGCCCAGCGCCGAGGCGCCGAACATGAGGCCGAAAACGAGCACGAACCAGGCCGCGAAGACCGGCCAGCGGTGCCTTGCGCTCCAGACCGCGACCCTGACCGTCCAGGGCTCGCGGGCGGGGATCAGGTCCCCGTTGCCGATCTCCCGTTCCATCGTTGCTTTCCTCCTCCATGCCGCCGGGCGGCGCGTCGTTCGTGGTTCGCTCTGGCATGCCGCGGCTGGACCGTCGGATTCGTGCCGCCGGCAGCCGGGTGATCGTTCTCGTGACGGTGCCGTCTTCCCAGACGGCGGTTGATCTCGCAGTGCGGCCCCGGACGCCAGGCAGTAGCGTCCGGGGCTCGCGGCTGCGCTAGGCGCTCGCGGCGACCGGCTGGCCACCGAGTGCGCGGGCGGAGGCCTGCAACCCGTGGTCGCGGATGCGCCCGTCACGCATCCGGATGATTCGGTCGCAGGCCTCGCCCACTTCGGAGTCGTGAGTGACGAGCACGATCGTCTGGCCGTGCTCCCGGTTGAACTGGCGGAGCAGCGCGAGGACCTCGGCGCTGCGCTCGGAGTCGAGGTTGCCCGTCGGCTCGTCGGCCAGGATGATCTCGGGCTTGTTGACGAGAGCCCGGGCGATGGCGACGCGCTGCTGCTCGCCGCCCGACAGCTCGCTCGGCTTGTGGTTGGCGCGATCCGCCAGGCCCACGAGGCCGAGAGCTTCGAGAGCGGCGGTCTTGGCCGCGCCGCCCTTGATGCCGGCGTAGTCGCAGGCGAGGAGCACGTTCTCGATGGCGGTCAGCGTGGGGACCAGGTTGAAGTCCTGGAAGACGAAGCCCATCCGGCGGGCCCGAAGCTTGGTTCGGTCGTTGTCGGAGAGGGCTGCCACGTTCTGGCCGGCGAGGAAGAGCTCCGGGGCGGGTCCGTGGTTCGGATCCGGGGCGTGAAGCAGGCCGAGGATGTGCATCAGCGTGCTCTTGCCGGAACCCGAGGGGCCCATGATCGCGACCATCTCGCCCTGGCCGATCGAGATCTCGACGCCCTTGAGGGCCTCCACCGTGTTCTTGCGAGAGAGCTTGTAGGTCTTGCGGAGGTTTCGTCCTTCGAGGATTTCCATCGGTGTGTCTCCTGAGTGGGCGGGCCGCCGCAGCGGCCCGCGGGTTGTGTCAGTGGTTGCCCGTACCGCTCGTCACTCGTACCGCAGGGCGGTCACCGGATCGAGCCGGGAGGCGTGCCAGGCCGGGACGAAGCCCGCGACCGCGCCGAGGCCGGTGGCGAAGACGACTGCGGTGAGTGCCGTTCCGAGGGTCAGATCGAAGAGAACGTTCCCCGACGGGCGGCCCAGGTCGTTGAAGACGGTGGTCATCACGGCCCCGATAGCGAGTCCGATGAGTCCGGCCATGAGGCCGATGGCCGCCGACTCCAGGACCACCTCGCGGCGAATGCGCCAGCGTGAGGCGCCGATCGCTCGCTTGATGCCGATTTCGCGGGTTCGCTCGGCGACCGACATCGCCATCGTGTTGATCGTGGACAGGCCGCCGACGAGCAGGCTCAGCATCGCGACGCCGGTCAGGACCAGGCTGAAGATGGTGCTGATGCTGCCGAGCATCGCGTCGAAGTCCTTGCCGTCCATGACGGTGTAGGACTTGCCGAGGGCCGCTTCCAGGCGGGTCTTGAGAGTCTCGGGGCTCACGCCCTTGTTGGGGTAGACGATGATGCTGGTCGCGAGCTCATTGACGTTGACGGCGTTCTGGAGCATCGGCGGCAGGGTCTTGAGGAAGAGCTGCTGCGCCGCCCCGAGCGGGACCATGGCGGACTTGTCCGGCGCCGTGAGCGTGGGCTCGAGGATCCCGACGACCTGGAACTGGGTGCTGCGGAGGGTGACGGTCGAGCCGACACTGGCGTTCATCTTGCGGGCGAGATCGGACCCGAGGACAACCTGGTTGCCCGTGTCATCCTTCGTGAGCAACCGCCCGGACGCGGCATAGACCTTGAAGTTCTCCAGGCCCTGGTCGCCGCCGGCGATTGAGCCCGAGATCATTTCCGGAGTGCCCATCGTGGCCGTGGTGCTGTCGTCCAGCAGCATGTCGATGGCCGGAGTCGCCACCGCCACGCCGTCGACGAGCTTGATCTTCTCGACGTCGCTGAGGGAGAGCGGCTGGAAGTTGCCGCTGAACATCGATCCGATGCTGACGACGTCCTTGTCGGCGTAGTACTTGCTGCCGCCGTTGATCAGGGCGTTCATCTTGTTGGCCATCGAGCCGAACACGACCAGGGCCATGATGCCGATGGCGATGCCGGTTATGGTCAGGAAAGACCTGAGCTTGCGGCGACCGAGGTCTCGCAGTAGTCGCATCTGGGTTCACTCCTTGCGGGCTTGACAGCTCGTTTGTTGGATCTGCTCGGGTGAGGAAGCGCCTGGCTTCCTCGTCGTACCGAAAGTTACGGGCAGCGGCCTTCCGGGCAGTCGTCCGGGATGGCGAACTTCCGGTGGCCCAAGGGGTGAACGGCATGTCATACCTTGGTATGACGCGGGGATGTGGAGTGGGTCGAGAGGAGTAGGCGCGCCACCCGGCCGAGCGGACCGGGCGCGGGCCGGCGGTGGATCGCGACTCGCGGCCACGACTCGCGCGACTCTCGACTCCCGGTCAACGGATTGCCCGAGTTGTTGACTGTCGGTCAATTCCGACGAGGAGCGCCGGGACGTGCCCGGCCGCGGGCTATTCCCGCCGCGACGGCCGGCTAGGTCTAGACCAGCCCCGTCTCGTAGGCGAGGATCACGGCCTGCACGCGGTCGCGAATGTCCAGCTTGGCCAGGACGCGCGAGACGTGCGTCTTGACCGTCGTCTCGGAGAGGACCAGCTTCTCGGCGATCTCCGCGTTCGACATGCCTCGCGCGACCAGCTTCAACACCTCGAGCTCGCGCTCTGTCAGCTCCGACAGCGCGGGAATGGCGTCTTCGTGGGCGGGCGGCAGCTTGCTGGCCACTCGGTCGAGAAGGCGGCGCGTGACCGAGGGCGCCAGAAGCGCCTCGCCGGCGGCGATGATCCTGATCGCCTCGACCAGGTCCTCGGCCGGCGCGTCCTTGAGCAGGAAGCCGCTCGCGCCCGCCCGCAGCGATTCGACCACGTACTCGTCCAGCCCGAAGGTCGTGAGCATCAGGACCTTGATCGGATCCTCGACCCCCGGCCCGGCGAGCGCCCGCGTGGCCTGGATCCCGTCCATGCCCGGCATCCGGATGTCCATCAGGACCACGTCCGGCTTGAGCTTTCGGGCCAGCTCGATCGCCATGCTGCCGTTGCTGGCTTCGCCAACTACCTGCAGATCCGCCTCGGCCGACAGGATCATTCGGAAACCCGTCCGAAGGAGCGGCTGGTCGTCGACAAGGAGCACGCGCGTCGTCATTCCTCACCTCGTTCGTGACGGCCGCGCGGGCGGCCCTGCTGTGGTCGTGGCGGTATAACACGGACGATGAGAGGCGGTAGAGAACGCCTCGAATCGGTCTGCGGCATGGGCGTTCTTCGGACCGGTTTCGGCTGGAAGTGGCGGCCGACCGGCTCGCCGTCCTCCTGGCTCGCCGCCTCCTTGAGGGCCGCCAGAGAGGTCTCCCGTTCGTTGCGGGCTCGGGCCGAATCGTCGGGCTCGATCGGCATCCGGGCGAAGACCCTGTAGCCGCCCGTGAGAACCGGCCCGGCCTGGAGCGTCCCGCCGAACAGGGCCACGCGCTCGTGCATGCCGATGAGCCCGTGGCCGCCGCCTGTCCCCGAGATGAGCGGCGCGGCGGCGCCCCGGCCGTCGTCCACCACTTCGATCTCCAGTGTGTCCGCCAGGTAGCGGACCGTGACCGAAGCCCGGGCCCTGCCACCGTGCTTCACGGTGTTGGTGAGGGCTTCCTGGACGATCCGATACGCGGCCAGATCCATGCCCGCGGGCAGGCAGCAGGTCGTTCCTTCGATCCGCAGCTCCACCGGCAATCCGGCGTCGCGTACGTGGCTGATCAGGGTCTCGAGCTCGTCGAGGCCCGGTTGGGGGCCCATCCCCGGATCGTCGGCGCGCAGGACTTCGAGCATGCGCCGCATCTCCGCGAGAGCCGTGCGGCCCGCGGCCTCTACGGCTTCGAGTGCCACCTGCGCCGATCGCGGATCCTTCTCGATGATGCGCCGCGCCCCGGCACTCTGGACAACCATGACGCTGCCGTAGTGGGCGACGACGTCGTGCAGCTCGCGGGCGATCCGCGACCGCTCCTCGGCCACGGCGCGGACGGCCTCGTCTTCGCGCGTCTTCTCCAGCTCGGTCGCGCGCTCCTCGAGCTGCCTGGTATAGGCCCGGCGGACGCGCAGGTTGTCGCCGATCAGCCAGGCCACGCCGAAGAAGAGGTAAGTCAAAGTGATGTTCTGAGGCCAGTTGGGCAGCGAGTTGAAGCTCTCGAGGGCGACCAGGCTCACGAAAATACCCGCCGCGGTCACCAGCGCGGCCCCCACCGCCCGTCGCCTGGGCTCGTTTGCGGCTACCGTGTAGAAGGCCACGAAGACGCCCGTCCAGCCGAGCGCGTCCGGGTAGCCGAGCACGCTGTAGAGGGTGATCGAAAGCCCGGTCACGACCAGGACGCGCATCGGATTGCGTCGCCGGACGACCACAGGGAGCGTCTGGACCAGCAGGAGGCCGTAGCCGAGCGCGTCGACCCGGAGGCCGTTCGAGGCGGCCGTGTACACCGAGATGGCGGCCAGCAGCACGCCCACGATGGCGTCGGCGAGATTCTGGTTCCACTTGACCCGGCCGAAATGGATCTTCGGCAGGGCGATGGCTCGTTGCATGCTCGCACGGTACGACGCGGCCGGTGGCTCTGCATCGCCCCCGCGCAGGATCGCCGCTGGTCCGCCGGATGTACCGCCGGCGGGTGGGGCCGGACCGCGACCGAGCCCGGCGTGGTAGGCTCGCCCCAAGCGCGGCGTTCAGAGGCCCGCGCATTCGCGGTCGGACCGGATATGGGCCGATGCGCAGGAGGTCGGCCCCGTGAGTTCAACGCCAACAGTGATCAAAGCATCCCCGCGGACCGAGATCGGCAAGAAAGTCGCCCATCTCCGCAAGGCCGGCCAGATTCCGGCGGTCGTGTTCGGCCATGGCATGGCCTCGATCTCGGTGTCGCTCGACGCGCACGAGTTCGACCATATCCGGCGCACGGTGCACTCGAACACCATCCTCGAGCTCCAGCTCGGCACCAAGGACAAGCACCGCGTCCTGGTCCACGGCATCCAGGTGGATCCACGGACCCGCAAGCTCCTCCACGTGGATCTGTTCGCGATCCGATCGGGCGAGGAAGTGACCGTCGAAGTGCCGCTCGTGGGCTCCGGCGAGTCGTACGCCGTGGAACGCCTCGGCGGCACGCTGCTCCACAACATCACCCACGTCCGGGTTCGGGCCATGCCCGAGAAGCTGCCAGAGGCCATCGAGTTCTCGACCGACTCGCTGGTTGACTTCGAAACGGCGATCCACCTGCGCGACCTGCCGATGCCGGCCGGCGTGGCGCTGCTTTCCGATCCGGACGAGGTCGTGGCCAAGGTTGCCGCGCCGCACGTGGTCGAGGAAGTGGCTCCGGCCGAGGAAGCCCCGGCTGCCGAAGCCCCGGCCGAAGCGGCGGAAGCTTCGCAGAGCTAGTCCCGGCCAACTCGATACTGGCTCTGGCCAACCTGATACCGGCTCGCCCCCGGCGCGAGCGGCGTTAGTCGCCTGCCTCGGACGCCGGGCCGTGTGTTGGCGCCTGCGCCGGCACGGGCTTGTCGTTCGCGGCGGCGGCCGACGGCTCGGCCAGCCTCTACCATGGCTCCATGCCTGGTGATGACGCCGCGCCCGGCCGGCGCGGGCCTGCCGCCCCTCGACTCGATCTGCCGCGAACCATTCCGGTTCTCGGCGCGTTCGTCGTGGGCGCCATCGCGTACGCGCCGCTCTACTGCTTCCCGCTCCTCGCGCCCCAGTTCGAAGCCGAGTTCCACACCTCTCGCGAAGTCGGCCAGCTCCCCTGGACGATGTTCCTGCTGATCTCCGCGGCGGCCTCGCCCCTGCTCGGCCGGGCCTACGACATCTTCGCCGACAGGACGCTGCTGCTCATCGGGTCCCTCCTGCTGGCCGCCGGCTGGTTTGCGGCGGCGATTTCGGGCAGCGTCCTATTGCTGGTCCTCGCCTACGGGGCACTGCTGGCCCTGGGGCTTCAGCTGGTCTTCGTCGGGACCAGCACGGCCATCGCCCGGCGGTACGCCGGAGTCGCGGGTCTGGCCCTCGGCATCGCCTACGCGGGTCCGGGGATCGGAGTTGCCGTCGCGTTGCCCATCGCCGCGGGAGTGCTTCCCGAGCTCGGCTGGCGCGGCACCCTGGCCGTCTTCGGCGTGCTTTCGTTCGCCGCAGTGCCGTTTGTCTGGCTGATGACGAGCGGTTCGGCGGTCATGATTCCGGCCGCGACTCAACCGAAAGCCGGGACTCGTTCGGCCGGCACGGAGGCGCTTCCGCCGCCTGGAGCCGGCCTGCACGAGACCTCCGCGCCCGGCGCCCTTGGCGCCACCCAGGAATCGCACCCGATCGGAGTCCACGCCCGTCCGCACGATGTCCGGCGGACGCTTCGGACCCGGCGGTTCCTCATCCTGCTCGCCGGCGCCGTGGCGATCGGCTGCATAGACGAGGGCGTCTTCCAGACGTCGGCCCGCCACGCCGTCAACCAGGGGATCGGCCAGGACTTCGCCGCCACGATGCTGGCCCTTCAGTGCTACGCGTACGTCCTGGGCCAGGTCGTGGGGGGCGGTCTCTCGGACAGATTCGGCCGACGGTTCGTGGGCCTGTGGTGCGCCTTCCTCATCGGCGTCGGAGCGACCGGGGTTTTCGCGGCCACGGGATCCACCTTGTATGTCGCGGTGGCGGGCAATGCCATCTACGGCTTCGGCATCGGCGCGACCATCGCCATCCGATCCGCGACGTTCTCGGACGTCTTCGGCGGGGCGAGCTTCGGCGCCATCTTCGGCATCGTCGCGGTGGCGTACCCGGCCGGCGGCATCATCGTCATGAACGCGGGCGGCATCCTGTACGACCGGATCGGGAACTACTGGCCCGTCTACTTCATCGCCATGGCCTCGGCCCTGGCCTGGTCGGTGGCTTTGATGGTCGCCGGGCCGCGACGCCGCGGCCTGCGCCGGCGGTTGCGGGGCGTCCGCGCCAGGATGCCGGTCTAGCCGTAGCCGACTCCCGAGCCGGCGCCCGAATGGACCCGAGTCGGCGAGGGCCGAGCCGGCGCCCCGGCCGAGGGCCCGAGTGGACCCGAGTCGGCCCCGTGCATCTGCAGATGCACGTCCAGAACGTGTATCTGCGTGCGCACACGACCGCGGCCACCCGGCCCCGGCCACTCCGACGAGGGACCTACGCCACTTCCCGCCGGATCGTCGCCGCGGCCAGCACCCCGAACACCGCGGCAATCGCCGCCAGCACGCCCAGATCGAGCAGAACCTGGCTCGACGAAAGGTCCGCGCCGGCGATCATCACCTGGCGCAGGCCGTCGATCGCGTAGGTGACCGGCAGGATCCGGGCAACCGGCTGGAGCAGGTCCGGCAGCTGGTCGATCGGCCAGAAGAAGCCGCCGAGCAGGCCCTGCGGAACGATGACGATCGGGATGAACTGGAGGATCTGGAATTCGGTGCGGGCGAAAGTCGAGAGGAAGATGCCCAGCGACACCGCGCCGAGGCCCAGAACCAGCACGAGCAGGTACGCGATGAGCGGATTGCCCGTCATCTGCACGCCTAGCCCGATGCCGAACTCCGGTATCGGCCCAAGTGCCGGCACCGAGACGCGCCCGATGACGAAGGCGAGCACCACCGCGATCTGGAGCGTGGCGAAGAACCCGAAGCCGAGGCTGTAGCCGAGCACGATCTCGGCCCGGCTCACCGGCGTCGCGAGCAATCGTTCGAGAGTCCCGCCGATCCGCTCCCGGAGGAAGCTGATTCCGGTCAGGATGAAGACGAAGAAGTAGACGAAGAAGCCGACCACAACCGGCGCAAGGGTGTCGAGCTCGGTCGCGTTCGGTGAGCCGTAGACCGTCGCGCGGTCGATGGTCGGCATGACGGCGCCCGCCTGAGCGGCCAGCTCGTCTACCAGCGCCTTCTGAACGACAGACAGGCTCGAGAACTCGGCGGTCGGGTTGAGGCCCAGCGTCAGGATCTCGATGCGGCGATTGTTGGCGTCGAAGTTGGCCGGAACGATGACGACCATGTCGACCGTCTTGTCTTCGAGCGCCTTGCGCGCCGAGGCGTCGTCGGTGATCGATCTATCGAGGATGACGGTGGGCTGGCCCGAAAGGGCAGCTTCTATCCGAGTCGCCACCGCCTGGCCCACCGACTGCTGGGACGACTCATTGACCACGGCCAGCCGAACGTTCGTGGCCGAGCTGCTGGTGAGGACCCAGCCGAGCAGGGCGATGATGGCCAGAGGGGCGACGAAGAGGAGGGCGAGCGTCCGCTTGTCGCGCCGGAACTGGGCGACGATCCGGACGAAGACGGCGCTTACTCTACGGGCGTTCATCGGGCCGACTCCTGGCCTTCAGCGGTCTGGGCGGAGAACTTGAGGAATGCGGCCTCGAGGTTGTCCGTGCCGCCGCGCTCTCGAAGCTCCGCCGGCGACCCCTGGGCGAGCACGTGCCCGTCCCGGATGAAGAGCAGCTCGTCGCAGCGATCGGCCTCGTCCATGACGTGGCTCGAGACGAGCAGAGTCGCCCCGTCCGCCGAAAGCCGGTGGAAGTGTTCCCAGAACTGGACGCGCAGGGCCGGGTCGACGCCCACGGTCGGCTCGTCGAGGAAGATGACCGCCGGCTTGTGGACCAGTGCGCAGGCCATCGACAACCGCCGCCTCATGCCCCCCGACAGGTTGAGCGCCGGAGTGTTCAGCCGTTCGTCGAGTTCGACCAGCTTCAGGATGCCGATCATCTCGGCGCGGTCGGTCTGGCCGTACAGCGCGGCGAAGAAGCGGAGGTTCTCCCAGACGGAGAGCTCCGGGTAGATGCCGTCGGCCTGGGTCATGTAGCCGATACGGGCAAGGTTCTCGCGCGACGGCATCGCGACTCCCAGGACGCGGGCCTCGCCGCTGGTCGCGGACGCGAGGCCGGTCAGGAGCCGGATGAGCGTCGTCTTGCCCGAACCGTTCGGCCCGAGCAGGCCGTAGATGCGGCCCGGCGGCAGCGCCAGGTCGATCCCGTCCACGGCGTGGATCGGGCCGAAGTCCTTGCGGAGGGCTTTGGCCTCGACGGCCGGCGGGGCCACGGGTGGCGCGGTCGAGGCCGTCGGCGTGGCGGCCGGCCCGCTCGAGGATGAAGGATTGGCGAGGGTCATCGGTTGCCTCCGGCAGCGTCGGTCATTGGGGGTAAGCCGTCGCCGGCCGCGGCGTTCGCGGACCCGATGCCCTCGAGAAGCATGTCCACGTAAGCCTCGACGTTGTCGACGGCGGGATGTATGCCGGCTCGGGCCACCTCGGTGAAGACCGCCGGACCGAGCACGATCAACAGGAAGACGGGCCCGAACAGGGCCTGGATGACGAAGCTGGGATCCACGGGCTTGAGCGCGCCGCGGGCTGTCTGCATGGCGAACCAACCCATCATCAGGGGCGCCCCTTCGCCGATGATCTCGTTCATGACCACGGTCGTCAGCTCGGGGTCTCGGCCGGAGTTGGCGGCGAGATTGCGGATCAGGTCGGTCCGGGCTCGCATCGCCTCGTAGTAGGCCGTGGCGATCGCGATGAGCCCCTCGCGGACCGGCAGCTCGGCCGAAGGCGTGATCCTTGCCCGCATCTCGTCCACTGGCGAGACTCGACGGGCAACGGCGCGGAGGATCTCGCCACGGTCGGCGAAGTGGTGGTAGACGGCCCCCTTGGTCAGGCCCGCTTCGGCGGCGATGGCCTCGATGGAGATGAAGCCGCCGCCAGGTCTGGAGAGCAGCCGCTCGGCTGCGTCGAGGAGCCGGTCGCGGGTGGAGCCTTCGTCCGCGGGACCGGAGGGTATGAGCCCCTCGCCGGCGAGCTCGGCGCGGAGGCCCCTCGCGCCGCCGAAGTGGGCGTGGACGGTCTGGCGGGAGACGCCCGCTTCGGCGGCCACGGCGTGGATGGACAGCTCGCCGTCTCGCTCGAGGACGCGGCGGGCCGCGGCCAGGATGAGCTCGCGAGTGGGCGACTTGACGGTCATGCGTACGAGTATGCATGTCGTGTCAAGACCCCTTGGCCGATGCCGCTCGCTGCGCTAAGGCGCCGACACTGAAGGTTCGATCGGTCGCCGGATGATTCGCAGCGAGACCAGCTGGACCGCAATCGTCGCGACGATGCCGGCCGCGAAAGCCACAACGATGCCGAGGTGCTCGATCGTGCTCGTGATGACCAGGAAGAAGCAGATCGTGCCGAATAGCCCGAGCTGGAGGCCGCGCGCCACGCCCATCGCCTGCTCCGGACCTTCCAGGCGGTGGGCAAAGACCGCGAGGACGGTTACGTACACGGGAAAAGCGGCCAGGATCCCGGTCAGCTGCGGCCCCAGCACGGTGGCCGCCTCCGTGATTGCCAGCACGATCGCGGTGCCGACCAGCATTCGAGCGGGTATGTCCCAGGCCGGCATCAGGCCGGCGGTTTTCGTTTCCGCGGCCGCCGGCGCGAGCCGCAGGCAGATGACCATCGCAACGGCGACGACGGCGAACAGCACGATCGGCGGTCCGCTCACGAGCGGCTGAATCGCCAGCGCCGCGGCCGCGAAAGCCCCGAAGCCCAGGGCGACCGCCGCCGGCCAGCCGGAGCGCCGGGCAAGCCAGCCATACGCCAGGGCGAAGGTCGCGTCGCCGAGCAGGCCGCCGATCGAGCCTTCGGCCGTGCCCGCGGCAAAAGCGGTGCCGCGATCGATCGCGATGTAGAGGGCCACAGGCCCCGACGTCAGCGGCAGCGCCACGATCCAGCCACCGATAGAGGGGCCCCATCGCCGTGCCGCCAGGCTGGCGCTGCCGATCAGGATCGGCGTCAGGGTCAGCTTGATGAAGAGCAGCAGCACGATCGCCCGCTATGGCTCGCGCGCCAGCGTTCGAATCGCGGTGGCAAGTGCGGCCACGTAGTCCGGAAGGGCAGCCTTGACCGCGGAGGAGAGCTCCTCTCCGAAACCGAACTCCGCGCCGCCGACGCCAACGAACACTCCCCGTGGCATCCGTCCGCTCAGCTCGGCCGCGAGGGCGATCACCTGGTCCGGGGGCATGACGTGGGTCGTGGCGGGAAAGACGCCGTCGCGGGCGACCGCCTCGAGCGGCACGCTCACGACCTGCCCGGGCGGAACTCCGGCCGCGGCGTCGGCAACCACGACGCCGGCGCCTTCTGGGATGTCGAGCAGCGACTCGACCGACAGCAGCCCGACGGTTTCGATCCGGGCGAGCGCTCGGACGTCGGCCGGCAGCATTGCCACGGCGGCTTCGGCGACTCCGTCGTCCTCGCGCATTCGCTCGCCGCAGACGAGCACCACGACCTCCGCAGCACGTCGCGTTTCGGCCGGATGGTCGTCGATGTTCATGGGCCAAGTCTAGGGAAGGAAGCCTCCGACGGCAGCGCAGGTACTTTCGTCCTCGCGTGCCTCCACACCGCCGCCAGTAGCATGCGCGGTGCGCGCCCGGGTCGGCGGCGTGGCTTGGCGCGCCCTAGCGGAGACGCGCGACCGGTGTCCTCACTGGATGACATCCTGAGCGATCTATCTCGAGGTGTCGACACGCTCTCGACACGGGCAGCGAGCGCGCTTTTCGCCGCGTCCGCGGCGGCGCTTCTGCCGGCCTACATCGAGTGGGCGAAGGCTGACCGCGCAGGCAACGATCGGGCCGGCGGCATTCCGATCCTCGAGCGATCCATCGAGATCGGGTTCGAACTGGCTCGATCGGGCACGAGCGAGGCCGACCTGCCGTCGCTTCTCCAGCGTCTGGAGTGGATCACTCCCGGCCGCGGTCGATCGACCACCGCGTCCACGGTCGCCCAGGATTGCGTGGTCTGCGCCGACGTAGCGATCCGGGTCCACGTCGAGCCGCAGTTCGCCCGCGGCGCGGTGATCGAATACGCCCTAGAACCGATCCTGCTCGCGGCTACGGCGCGAGTCGCCGCCGAGCCGGTCCCGGACGACGGCTCCGGTCCACCGACGGCCGCCGATGCCCTTCTGGAGGATGCCCAGGTTCTCGCCGCGGTCGAGTTCATGTGGCTCGCGATCATGCGGCTTCGCTCGCGTGTCGATCAGGACCCGGCGGCCATCGACGAGATCCGGCTGCGCGCCGCCGTGCTGCTGCCTCGGCCGGCTGCTCCGCGGCCCGAGATGTCCTGATCCTCGCGCCGGCTATTCGGCCGCCTCTGGGAGCAGCTCGTCTTCGAGCGTAGGCGGGCGGTGGAGCTGGAAGGCCGAGCGGAGCTCGATCGCCTGCACGATCACCACGGCGCCGAGCGCGAGAGCGAATGCGCGCACGACGCCGAGCGGAACGAGCGCGGCCCCGACCACGGCGAGGAATGCCGCGAAGCCGAGCAGGCCGTGGGTCATCCCCCGCATGACGCCGATCGTTCGATCCGAGCCCTCCTGGGCGTGAGTGAAGATGGCCAGGACGGCCGCCACCGTCGGGATCGTGGCAAGCATGCCGCTGATCGTGGCCCCGAAGACGGGCCCGAGGGTGGTCACCACGACCACCATACCCGCGCCGGCGACCATCCGGGCCGGCAGATCGGAACGCGTCGTGGCGCGTCGCTCGCCGACCGGCGGCGCCTCCGGCAGGAGCAGTCGCGAGCTCACCAGCACGACCACCGCGGCCGCGAATGCCGCCGCGAGGCCCCAGTTCTCGAGCGGGATCATCGCCGCCCACACCACCAGAAACGCGCCGTAGGAGATCAGCGCGGCTACCGGCCATCCGGTCCGATGGCAGACGCGCGCGTAGACCAGGCAGAAGACACCGCAACCCGCCGCTCCTCCGAGGGCCGTGACGGCGGAAGTTGCCGCGAACTGGGGGCTCTGCTCGAGGGCCAGGAAGAGGAGGATCGGGCCGCCCTTCGAAGGAACGGCGCCGAGCACGCCGCCGACCGCCGGTCCCCAGCGATGGGACGCGACGGTGACGACGCCGATCATCAGTACCGGCAGAACGATCTTGAAGAAGAGGTCGACCACGAGGATCGTAGGTTAGCCCATCGGACCGCCGTGGCCGGGGCACGCCGTGGCCGGGGGCACGCCGGGGGTTTCGTGGGCGTCGACGCTGGGATGCGGTGGCCTTACTCGGGCGCGGGCTTTCCCTCCGAGGCCTGAACTACAGGAGTCGAGTCGCGAACGCGATCGTCCCGGCGACCAGCGCCGAAACCACGGCGATGGACAGACTGAACACGAGGAGCTGGTGCGAGACGGCGCGCTTCCAGGCGGTGTAACCCAGGTTCACCGCGCCGCCGAGGAGCACCAGGGCCATCAGATCCCAGGCCGCCTCGTCACGGAGTACGGCCCGGAGCATGACGAGGACGAGCAGCCCGTACGTGACCACCATGTAAGCCGCCCGATCAGCGCGAAGGTCGATCTCTCGTTCGCGTTCGTCTCTCGCCAGACTCATCCCGTCACTCCTTGGATCCAGAACAACCGCTCGATCGGCCAGTCAACAGCGCGCGCCAGCTTGAAGGCGAGCAGCGCGGAAGGGCAGTACTGGCCCGTCTCGATCGAGCTGATGGTTTGGCGTGTCACCCCGACGGCATGGGCGAGCTCGTCCTGCGAGATCTCCCTCTCGGCCCGAGCCACGCGGAGCTTGTTGCCGAGCGCCTCTTCGGTGGTCTTCCGCATGACCCGAATCTACGCGGTACCCACGCCAATGTCAAGTAAACTTGGCACTCCGCCCAGTATGGCTGTCATGTGGTACCCGTTGCCCAAGCCCGCTTTGACCGGCACTCGTTCTCGCCGGCGCCAGCCCGGCGAGAAATTGAACAACTTCCGCCAGGTGGAGGGTTATTCGGGATCCGGCCCGAATCGGCGGCAGACCGGCCCACGTAACGGGCCCGGGGGCCGGGATTCGGGCCGATCCGGCCGTTTTCGGGCTCGATCAGGCGGGTTCGGCGGCCCGAGCAGCGTTTCGTCGCTCGATATCTCGAACAACCTGCGCCTCATGGAGGTTGTTCAGATTCCGTACGGATGAGTGGCGCGCCCCGCACAGCCCCGCGCCGCGCCCTCAGTCCCGTTCCACCTCGAGGCGGAGGAAGTGCGTGGCGCAGCTGATGCACGGATCGTATGAGCGGATCAGCTGCTCGAGCCGCACCGTGGCCTCGGCGTGAGGCAGATCCATGATGTCGGGCGCGAACGCGGCCAGGTCCGCCTCGATCATGCCCTGGTTCTGCCCGGTCGGCGCCACGATCTGGGCCGCGGCCACCTTCCCGGATTCGTCCACGTCGTAGTGATGCCAGCAGATCCCTCGCGGCGCCTCCGAGCCCCAACCCGTCTCGCCGGCCACCGGCGCCCACGGCGTGAACGGCCGAGCGGGCTCCTCGTAGGAGTCGACGATGTCGAGTGCCGCCGCCGAGGCGTGAATCAGCTCCACGGCCCGAGCCGCGATCGACCAGTACGGGTTCCGGGCAATCAGATTCGCCAGCCCGCTCGCCCGCAGGGCCTCCGCCGCAAGCGGGTGGAGCTGGTCGGCGTTCAGGGTCACTCGCGCCGAGGGCCCCAGCTGGTACACGCGCCCGTCGAGCGTTCGAGCGTGGAGCGCGTTCGAGCCTTCGTGGTGCTCTTCGCGGAAGGCCTCACGCCAGCCCCAGAGCGGCACGTCGATGCCGTCGGAGGAGACGATCCGGCCGTCGTTGAGGCCGTATTCGATCGGATGCTTGATCGCGACGAAGAGCGGATCGCGCTCGAACTTGGGGGCCTTGAACGCGGCCACGAGCTTGAGCGTCGCCTGGGAGAGCGACAGAGCCTCCACGAGGGGCTCGCGCAAGGCCGCGATGGCGGCCCGCGAAGGCGTACTCGAGAAGCCGCCGACGCGCATCGAGATCGGATGGATGGCCCGGCCGCCGATCAGCTTCATGATCTCGTTGCCGGTCCGCTTGAGCCGCAGCGCCTGCTCCACGACCGGCTTGTGGTCGCGGGCCATGGCGATCGCGCTCTCGTAGCCGAGGAAGTCCGGCGCGTGGAGCATGTAGACGTGGAGCGCATGGCTCTCGATCCATTCGCCCCAGTAGAAGAGCCTGCGCAGCGCCCGAACCTGGGGGTCGATCTCGACCTCGAAGAGGTGCTCGAATGCCATCGCCGAGCTCATCTGGTAGGCAACCGGGCAGATGCCGCAGATTCGAGCCGTGATATCGATGACTTCGTTGGGCGAGCGGCCCACCACGAGCTTCTCGAAGTAGCGCGGCGCCTCGAAAATGGAGAGCCGGGCTTCGCGGACGTCGCCGTCGGAGATGCGGAGCTTGAGCGTCCCCTCACCTTCGACCCGGGCGATGCCCACGACTTCGAAGTTGCGCTCGCGAGAAGCGATCTCAGCCTTTGGCATTTGACCACCCACGTGATTGCGGGCCGGCTTGTCGGGTGCGCGGCCGCGCGTCGATGTTCCTGCTTGAGCCGCCAGATCCCATCGGGATCGTTTGAGGTTGCGCGCTCGGCGGCCGCGGCCGGTAGGGCCGTTTGTCGTGCCGGATCGGGCCCGGCGACGCCGCTACAATCGGGGCGCAGGTGGAGGTGGCAATGTCGATCCTCGGCGGGTTCATCGGTCTGATCGTCTTTGGGTCGATCCTCCTGGCGCTGGCCATTCCGATCGCGATCATCTGGCTGATCGTGGAAGTGATTCGCGGCGGCACCGGCCGGCGGGACCGATACGATCCTGCCGCCGACGCCCTCCGCTACCGATTTGCCCGCGGCGAGATCACGCAGGTCGAGTTCGAGGCCGGGATGCGCGCCCTCGGCTACGAGAAGCGGTGAACCTCGGCCGACGTCGCGTGGTCGAATCGAAGGAGGTTCGAGATGCATTTCTTCAAGGCTCGCAAGCCATCGCGCCACGCTTTCGACCCAAAGCCCACCTCGGACTCACCGATCTTCGCCGGCCAGCCCGACATTCGGCAGCTGGTGGTGGCCCAGACCCGGCCCACGTCGTCGTTGTGCCGATGCGGCAAGCCGCAGAACGATCCAATCCACGTGCCGCCGGAGGGCGAGAACGACTCGAGCTGGGGATGAGCCTCCGTCGCGTGGGTCGGCGCGGGAGCGGGACATTCGTCGACGCCGCGATATAGTCGAGCGGTGAAGCTGCCATTCGATCCACCGATCGAACCCATGCTGGCCAAGCTCACCGACGAGATCCCCGACGGCGAGGGCTGGCAATACGAGCCCAAGTGGGACGGCTTCCGGGCGATCGTCTTCCGCGACGGCGACGAAACGTTCATCCAGAGCCGCGACCTGCGCCCCCTCGATCGCTACTTCCCCGAGCTGGCGCCCGCGCTGAAGGCGAACCTGCCCGAGCGCTGCGTCGTGGACGGCGAGGTCGTGATCGCGGGCCCGAACGGCCTGGACTTCGACTCGATGCTGCTGCGAATCCACCCCGCCGAATCACGGGTCCGGATGCTCGCGGCGCAGACGCCCGCCAGCTTCGTGGCCTGGGATCTGCTCGCGCTCGACGATCGGGACATGCGGGCCGTACCGCAAGGCGAGCGCCGAGCCGAGCTGGAGCGGGTGCTGGCCGCCCCGGCCGCGCCCATCCACCTCACGCCATCCACCCGCGACCCGGCCGTGGCGGCGGACTGGTTCCGGCGCTTCGAGGGCGCGGGCCTGGACGGCGTGGTGGCGAAGCGCCTCTCCGACCCGTACCTGCCCGTGAAGCGCGGCTGGGCCAAGATCAAGCACGCCCGGACCGCGGACTGTGTCGTGGCTGGCTTCCGCTGGCACAAGAACGGCCCCGGCACCCTGGTTGGCTCGCTGCTGCTGGGCCTGTACGCCGACGACGGGCGGCTGAACCACGTGGGCATCACGGCGAGCTTCTCGACGGAGAAGCGCCGGGCGCTGGTCGAAGAGCTGGCACCGCTCCGAGAGAACGCCCTCGAAGGTCATCCCTGGGCGGAGTGGGTCGAATGGGAGGCGCAGCAACAGGCTTCGGGCCAGCGTGTGCCCGGCATGAAGAGCCGCTGGAACGCGGATCGCGATCTGTCGTGGGAGCCGCTGCGGGCCGAGCGAGTCTGCGAGGTCGCCTACGGCCATCTGCAGGGCGATCGATTCCGCCACGCCACGACGTTTGTGCGCTGGCGCCCGGACAAGTCGCCCGCCGACTGCAGGTACGACCAGCTCGAGGTCACGCCGCCGTACGAGTTGATGGAGATCTTCGGGCGCCAGGGCTGAGGCCCAGGACCCGCGCCTACTGGGCCTTCCGGCGAGGCGCCCGCACGAGCTGCCCCGAGCGGTCCGGCCACTCGTAGCCGGCCCAGGGGTCGTAGTCGACTTCGAGGGGCTCCTGCGGTGGTCGCTGGGCCTCGGGAACGTGCTCCAAATTCACCCGGATTCGATACCAGAGCGTGAAGCGGCCGCGCATTCCATCCACCAGGATGTCGGTGGGCTCCAGCCGCGCCGCCACTTCCGCGTGGCGCGCCTTCCAGCGCTCCAGACCCGCCAGGGCCTCGTCCTTCGTCGCCGCCCGCGCGATCTCTATGAGCGGCTTGGTGGATACCCGCCGGCCAGTCGGCGCGTCCCCATCCTTGCGTGCCCGTGACGGCGCGACTCGCGGAGGCTCGCCCTCGGCCTTGGCATAGTGCGGCGGCCAGGGCGCGTCGCCGAGGCCCTCGCGCTCCTGGCGAGCCGATAACTCGAGCAGCGCCTCGAGCGAGCCGATGGCCGTGTCCATCCCGGCCGCGGGATCGCCGACGGCACGGAATCGCCCCGGCACCGTCGCCAGCGTGAAGTCGCCGAGCTCGCAGGCGGGCAGCTCGTCCCAGGTCACCGGCGCCGAGACCCAGGCGTCCGGCACCGGCCGGACCGAGTAGGCCGAGGCAACCGTTCGATCCTTGGCGTTCTGGTTGTAGTCGATGAAGACGCCGTGGCGCTCTTCCTTCCACCACTTGCTCGTCGAGATCGCCGGCGCCCGCTGCTCGACTTCCCGGGCAAGAGCCAGCGCCGCCCGGCGAACCCGGTCGAACGACCAGCGGGGCTCGATCCGGACGTTGATGTGGATGCCCCGCGAGCCGGAGGTCTTGGGCCAGCCCTCCAGGCCGAAGTCGTGCAGCACCTCGCGGGAGACGAGGGCCACTCGCCGGATGTCGTCCCAGGCGACGCCCGGCATCGGATCCAGGTCGATGCGCAGCTCGTCGGGGTGCTCCAGGTCCGAGGCCCGGATGGCGTGCGGATTGAGGTCCAGGCAGCCAAGGTTCGCGACCCAGACGAGGCCCGCCGCGTCGTCGATCACCACTTCGTCGGCGGTTCGGCCGGACGGGAACGAAAGCTGCACCGTCCTGAGCCACTCCGGCCGAGATTCCGGCGCGCGCTTCTGGAAGAAGTACTCGCCATCCGCACCGTTGACGAAACGCTTGAGGGCCATCGGCCGGCCGCCGGCTCCGCGCAGAGCCCCCTCGGCGACGGCGAGGTAGTAGAGGACCAGTTCCCGCTTGGTGTAGCCGGGAACGGGGAAGTAGACCTTGTCAGGGTTGGTGAGCGTCACCTGCTTGCCGGCGACGTCCACGACCTCGCTGCGCGCTGGCATGGAGGAACGATAACGCCTGGGGACGGGTCCACCGAGCCGGGAGGAGAGGAACGCGCCGGCCGGCGGGACGGGTTTTGGGCCGAGGACGGCGCCGAGGACGGCGGCGAGGCGCCTATTCGCCCGAGCTGGTTCGGGCGAGAAGCTCGGCCAGGGTCGCGAGTTCCGGGCGGCTGAACGAAGACAAGAAGTAGCGCCGGACGCCGGCCATGTG
Source organism: Chloroflexota bacterium (assembly GCA_027364875.1). Taxonomy (GTDB): domain Bacteria; phylum Chloroflexota; class Limnocylindria; order Limnocylindrales; family CSP1-4; genus Fen-1039. The sequence goes on along the minus strand of DAHXON010000016.1, from coordinate 20,201 downwards.
TCCCGGCCGGGCCTGCTCGAGCCTGACGGCGCCCCTCTCGGTCAGTACCGCATAGGCGCCGCGGGCATCCGAAGCGCACTTGAGCCGCCCGACGTATCCGTCCGCCACGAGCCGATCCACGAGCCGCGTGATGCCGGCGCGGCTGAGGAGCACCCGATCCGCGAGCTCGTTCATGCGCAGCTTCCGACCCGGCGCGAGGAGGAGCTGCAGGAGCACGTCGAACTCCGCCAGGGGCAGGTCGCTGCTCGCCATCAGGTCCGCCTCGAGCCGTCGGGCGACCCGGGCGTGGGTCCTCAGGAACGCCCGCCAGGCCGCCAGCTCGAGATCGTCGAGCTCCGTTCCGGGGCTCATGGTCGAGTTGGCCTCGACCGCCGTCGCGGCCGCCCGGACGCGCGTGATCTGCCCGGGCCGGCGAGACGAAGCCGGATCGGATCGCGGTGGTTCGAGTGTGGTCGTGGACGGGTTGGCCGTCGTGTCGAAGTCAGCCACTGTCAGGTTCCCGCAGCCCACACGGCGCCTTCAGCGCGCTCTCGTGCGGCCGAATAGTGCGCCATTCGCGGCACAGTGGGTCCTTTGACTCGCAACGTGGGCCACCAGACGCCGGGGTCGCCCGGCTGCCGCCCACGTCCAGCGAGATGGATGAGAGGGCCCCGGGTCGGAAGGGATCAGGCGGCCTCCGCCAGTGCCTCCCCGGCGGAGCTCAGGGTCTCCTCCGGCCGGCCGGCCGGGGCCTGAGCCGCGGCCCCAGGAGTCCGCCCCGGCAGGAACGCCAGGGCCACCACCACACCGGCGAGTGCCACGATGGCGCCAACCAGGACCGCGGCGTCCATTCCGTTCACGAAGGCCGAGCGGGCCATCGCGAGCAGCGCCTCGCCCTGGGGTGCCGGCAGCATCGAGGCCACGGCGCCTGCTCCGGCCAGGGAGTCGCCTGCCGCCGCGGCGGCCTGCGTGGGAAGCTGAGCGGTCGCGGGGTGGACGCCGGCCGCATACATCGGGGCCGAGATGCTGCCGAGTATCGCCACGCCCATTGCCCCGCCGAGCTCACGGGCGGCGCTGTTGATCGCCGAAGCCACGCCCTGCTTGGAGCGGGGGAGCGCCCGGATCATGATCACGGTCAGCGGGCTCATCGCCAGGCCCATGCCCCCGCCGACGAGGAACAGCGTGATCGCCACCATCCCGTAGCCGTCGTGCGTGCCGGCCTGGCGGAGGGCGAGCAGGCCAATCGCCACCGCCGACATGCCCACCGCCACCGTCGAGCGAGCGCCACGGCGTCGGGCAACGGCCATGCCGGCCGGACTGAAGATCGCGATCGCGATCGCGAGTGGGAGGATGGAGACGCCCGTCTCCATGGTCCCGAACCCGAGCACGCCCTGCAGGTACTGGCTGAGGAAGAACATCGAGCCGAAGAGGCCGAAGCTCGTGAGCAGGACCGTCACGACGGACGCCCCGAAAGCGGGCTGGAGGAGCATCCGCACGTCCAGGAGAGGCTCTTCCGTCGATAGCTCGCGCAGGACGAAGCCGGTCAGCAAGGCCGCCGCGAGAGCGAAGGTCGCCAGCTCGACCGGCGCCGTCCATGCGTTCGCGGGCGCTTCGATCACTCCGTAGACGAGGGCGACGAGACCTCCGATGGAGAGTGCCGCGCCAGGCAGGTCGAGCTCCGGAGCACCTTCGGATCGGCCTTCGGGCACGAGAGCCACGACGCCGACCAGCGAGATGAGCACGATCGGTACGTTGATGAGGAAGATGGAGCCCCAGGCGAAGTGCTCGAGCAACCAGCCCGCGAGAACCGGTCCGGCGACGATGCCGAGACCGCTGACGCCCGTCCAGATGCCGATCGCCTTGGGGCGCTCCTCCATGGTGAAGACGTTGGAAGTGACCGACAGGGTGGACGGAACGATGAGAGCGCCGCCGATGCCCATGAGCGCCCGCAGCCCGATCAGAGCCTCGGCAGAGGGGGCGAAGGCACTGGCAAGAGATCCGGCCCCAAAGATGCCGAGCCCGATCAGCATCACCCGCCGCCGGCCGAAACGGTCGCCCAGCGCGCCCCCGGCCAGGAGCATTCCAGCGAAGAGCAGGACGTAGGCGTCCACCATCCACTGAAGAGCGCTGGTGCCGGCGTGGAGCTCGCGGGCGAGGGTGGGCAGCGCCACGTTGAGGACGGTGTTGTCGAGGTTGACCGTGAAGAGGCTCACGATCAGGACGGCGAGGATCCACCACCTCCGGCGGTGAACGATTGGGTCCGGCATTGGCGCTGCTCTCCCTGCTCCTGGTGCTCGTACGCTGAACGGCGACCTGTTGGTATGCCGTACGTCGGCTCGCGGTACGCTGTACGATTGACGCCGCACAAGTTACTAGTACAATGCACGAGTGTCAAGCCCCGGACCCGAGGGCTTCGAGGAAAACCAGTGACCGAGCAGAACAGCAACCCACCGACACCGCCGTGGTGGAGCAGCCGCGAGATCCGCAAGGCGGCCCGGGACGAGCGCCGGAGAATCCATCAGGAGGCCCGCGAGATCCGCAGGACCGCAAAAGACGGTCCGCCGCGCGAACCCATCACGCCGGATCGACTGGCAGACGCGGCCCTTCGCATCGTGGATGAAGGTGGTCTGGACTCGCTCACCGTCCGATCGCTCGCTCACGAGGTCGGCGTCGGCACGATGACCATCTACTGGTACGTCCAGAACAAGGAAGAGATCCTGGACCTGGTTTCGGATCGCCTTCTCGCGAACGTGGTGCTGCCGGCGCCGGACCCGGACTGGAGAATCTCGGCCAAAGCCACTGCCAGGGCGGTGCGAGGCGCCATGCTGAGCCACGCTCGAGCGCTGCCGGTGATGGTCGGTCGTGGTTCGTTCGGGCCCAACGGGCTGCGAGTGATCGAGCACGCCATTGCCGTGTTCCGGACCGCCGGCTTCGACGACATGGAGGCCGCGGATGCCTACTTCGCCGTTTCCAACTACGTAACCGGCTTCTCCCTGATGCAGACGGCCAACGTCAGCGTCCCCGGAAAGTCCGACATGGATCGCCGGGCCTATTTCGCGATGGTGAACGAGTACGTCATGTCCATGCCGCCGGAGCTGTATCCCAATCTGCACGCGACCGCGTCGCGGATTCTCACGGCGAGCATCGAGGAGCGCTTCGACTTTGGGCTCGAATGCCTGATCGCCGGGCTTGACGCTCGGCTCAAGGCAAAACGGACCACCCCGCACGCAGAGGAGGTTCAGGGTGAAGCTGGCTGAAGGTTCGGCCCCGGTCGATGCGGTTCACGATGTCCCGACCCCCGCTCCGTCGTCCCCATCCGTCGGCCACCCACCGATGTCGCGATTCAACCGGTTCTTCGTCCGCTGGCTCTCGTCGCCGCTCGGGTTTCTCTCGGGCCGGGCCGTCCTCGTCCGGTACCACGGGCGAATCTCGGGCAATCGGTATCAGCTGCCGGTCAACGCGACGCCGTACGAAGGCGGGATCCTGATCAAGGTGGGCAAGCCCGAAGGCAAGATCTGGTGGCGCAACTTCACCTCGCCGTGGCCCATCGAGCTAGTTCGCGGGCCGCGGGTCGTTCGCGGATCCGGCGTCGTCATCGCCGGTTCCACGGGGCGCGGCCAGAGGGTCGCCGCCGACTACTTCGCCACACACTCGGGCGCGGCCAGGCGAGCCGGCTTGCCCCGGGCGCGCGACGGCAAGGCGCCGACCGCCGAACAGCTTCAGGCTGCTGCCGCGAATCTGGTCTTCGTCTTCGTGACGCTCGAGCGCTGACCAGGGGACGGCAGGTCGCCCCCGGCGCGCAGGATCAGCGCGGCCGCCAGGTCCAGGTGGTTCGGGCGGTCAGCCGCTGGCCCGCCTCGAGGTTGGCGAGCCCCGTCCCTTCGCAGCCCTCCCGGGCGAGACGGATGGCGTCCGGCCAGGCCGTCTGGGGCTCGACGCAGATCGCGGCCGGGTGCGTGTAGACGACCACCGTCTCGATGGGGGCGTCGAAGGCGAGACTGAGCTCGAGGTCCGGCCACGACAGCACGGCCGGGGACCTGGCTTCGGTGTAGACGTCGTCGAGCCGGAGTGCGTCCACGGGCCTGCTCGAGCGCAGGTCATGAGCAGCGTCCACCGGGGTCGTCTCGCCGGTCGGGATCAGATCCTCATCGACGACGAGGACCCGCTCGCTCGCCACGGCTACTCTCATGTCCCCGGTCTCTCGGACGAACCAGGGATGCCAGCCGAGCGCTGCCGGCATCGGCCGCTCGGCCGTGACACTAGCCTCGATCTCGAGCTTGCCGCGCTCGAGCTTGAACCGCTGGCTCAGCTCGCCGCCGAACGGCCACCGCCGCGTGTCGAGGCGGCAGGTCAGGGCGACGAAATCCTCGGCCTGTTCCGTGACGGTCCATCGCTCGTCGAACGCGACGCCGTGGATCGCGTGGGGCCCGTGGTTCCGGCGCAGCTGGGCCTTGGTGCCGTCCCACTGGACCGTGCCCTCGAAGACTCGGCCGACGAAAGGCGCCATCAAATAGCAGCCCCAGGCGAGCATGGGCTCCACCATGTGGCTGCACGGTTCGCGCACGAGCCGCTCGCGTCCGGCGATCACGAGCGAGGCCATCCGGCCGCCTCGATCCGGATCGACCTCGACTCGGTCGACGCCGTTGGTGAGGCGGACGGTCATCGGCCGGTTCGCGCGATCGAGAGCGCGTCGATGGCAAGCTCGCGGACGCTTCGCATCCGCGCGATCGTCTCGTCGTCGCGGGGCTCCGGGTCGAGTACCACGCCCTTGTTCGTGTTCCAGCGAGTGGCGACGGCTTCGGGGTCTTCGCCGGTGAGAACCGCCGTCGCCTGAGCCGCCGCGCCGATCGCGACGAATTCCGTTGCTTCCGGCACGGAGATGGCCCGGCCCGACAGACGGCGGGCGACCTGCTGCCAGACGGGCCCTCGGGCGCCGCCGCCGACGAGGACCAGCGGGGCGTCCCGGTCCACTCCCGACGAGCAGACGTCGATGGTGTCCAGGGCATCGAGCAATCCGGCGATGGCCCCTTCGTAGGTGGCCATCAGGATCGAGCCCGGGTCCGTTGTGTGTCGCAATCCGAAGATGGCCGCCGCCGCATCCGGGAGGTTGGGAGTTCGTTCGCCGTCGAAGTAGGGCAGGGCCACGACCCCGGCGCTGGGGGCGACGGCCTCGCGCTCCAGCCCGAGCCATTCGGCGGTCCTGTCCACGGCGAGGGTGCAGTTGAGAGTGCAGGCGAGGGGCAGGAACCGGCCGGTCGCGTCGGCGAAGCCCGCCACGTCCCCGGTGGAGTCCGCGGCGCGGATCGAGGAGACGAGGAACACCGTTCCGGAGGTCCCGAGACTCAGGACCGGGACGCCGGGACGGAGCCCCAGGCCCAGCGCGGCGCCCATGTTGTCGCCCGTGCCGGGGCCCACGAGGGCTCCCGCGGGAAGACCGGTGATCTCCGCGGCCGCGGCCGTGACCTTGCCTGCGGCCTCTTTTGGCCCGAGCACCGCCGGCAGCATCTCTACGGGGAGCTGGATCTGGTCGAGGTCCAGGACCTCGGGCGAATACTGCCCGGTTTCGGTGGACCACCAGGCTGTGCCCGAAACGTCGCCGCGGTCCGTGGTGCCGTTTCCGCAGAGCCGCTCGGTGAGATAGTCGTGGGGAAGCCGGATGGCCTTCGTGGCCGCGGCGATATGAGGTTCCCGCCGCCGCACCCAGGCCCATTTCGAGGCGGTGAAGGAAGCCACCGGAACGACGCCGATTCGAGAGGCCCAGACTCCCGGGCCGCCCAGAGCTTCGAGCAGTTCGACCGCGTCCGAGGCGGAACGGGTGTCGTTCCAGAGCATCGACGGGCGCAGCGGCCGGCCGGCCTCATCGAGGCAGACGAGGCCGTGTTGCTGCCCACCGACCGAGACGGAGGCGATCTCGCCGGCAAATCCCGTCTCGGCGAGGGCGGACCGCAGTGCCTCCCACCAGACGTCGGGGTGCGTTTCCCGCGCGCCGCCAGTACCCGTAACGGTGTGCTGCGCGCGGCCGAGGGCGAGCGTTTCGCCGGTGTCGGAGTCGATCACGATCACCTTGGTGGACTGCGTCGAACAATCGACGCCGGCTACGAGCCTCCTGCCGCTCATCGCTCGCCCTCGCCGCTCCCAGAGATTCGAATTCCAACCGTTACCGAACGCCCATGATCAGCTCCATAACGAGCTGGTCGAGGCGCTCGTTGTAGTAGCCGCGGGCCGCGAGAGCATCCGCGTCCACGGTTGCGTCTCGGAGGGTCAGGGCCGCGCTGCGCGAATAGGCACCGACCGACGGCTCGGCGAGCTCGCCGACGGAGGCCGCCGCGAGCGCCTCCTGGATGTCCGGATCGACGTCGAAGCGGGCCGCCTTCTCCTTGAGGATCAGGTAGGTCTTCATGCAGCCGGCCGCAAAGTCCCACACGCCCTCGGCGTTCTCCGTGCGATAGGCGTGGGCATCGAAGTGGCGCGGGCCGTCGTAACCGGAGTCCTCAAGCAATTTGACTAGGAAGAAAGAGTCCTTGAGGTCTTCGGATCCGAAGCGAAGATCTTGGTCGTACCGCCCGATCTTCTGCCCGTTCAGATCGATGTGGAACAGCTTCCCCTGCCAGAGGGTCTGCGCGACACCGTGATAGAAGCTAAGCCCGGACATCGTCTCGTGCGCGACCTCGGGGTTGAGGCCAACCATGTCCGGATGCGCCAGCGTATTGATGAACGCGAGGGCGTGCCCGACCGTGGGCAGGAAGATGTCGCCGCGGGGCTCGTTCGGCTTGGGCTCGAGGGCGAAGCGCATGCCGTAGCCCTGGTCGATGACGTACTCGGACAGGAAGTCGATGGCCTCGCGGAACCGATTCAGCGCGTCGGCCGGCTTCTTGGCCGCCAGAGACTCGACACCTTCGCGGCCGCCCCAGAAGACGTACGTCTTGGCTCCGAGCTCGGCGCCGAGGTCGATCGCGCGCATGACCTTGGCGATGGCGAAGCGGCGGACCTGCTTGTCGTTGGAGGTGAAGGCGCCGTCCTTGAAGACCGGGTGGGCGAACAGGTTGGTGGTGGCCATCGCCACGACCAGGCCGCTCTCCTGGAGCGTTGCCCGGAAGCGCCGGACGATGGCGTCGCGTTCCTGAGCGGAGCTTCCGAACGGAACGAGATCGTCGTCGTGGAGCGAGATGCCGTAGGCGCCCAGCTCGGCAAGCTTGCGGACACTGTCGTTGGGATCCAGCCCGGCGCGGACTTCACTGCCGAACGGGTCCTTGCCCCTGTTGCCGACGGTCCAGAGCCCGAAGGTGAATTTGTGCTCCGGAAGCGGCCGCAGCGCCTCCTCGCCCAGAGGGCCTGCCTTGAGCTGGACCATGACGTTGACCTCCCGTTTCTTCATTGGTACCGAGGAAGCGGCCGCGCGCGGAGGAATCCGAGGGCGCCAGAGCGACCCGGCTCCAGTCGGTTTGCAATCGTATGCCGTGCATCCATAGTCAGCAAGTCCCAGGGGACCCTTGACTTGGGCCGCAAGCGTATGCTACATAGGTATGCAGCCTGCCGCCGACGACCTGCGCAGGATGCCCAGGCAGTGGAACCGACAACCCGTCACCAGGCTCGAGCATGAAGGTCGTGGTTGGGGAGGAGGCGCCGATCAGCGAATCCCATTCCTGGGTTTACCCAGCCCGGGCGTACAGGGATTCGAGCGGCGCTGACTTGCCTTGAAGGGTTACAGAGAGTGAAGGAGGCTCAATAGTGAACCTGGTTTCCAAGCGGCTACTCGCAGGAGTCGCCGTTCTTGCGCTGGCCGCGAGCGCATGCTCGCAGGCGGCCGCGACGCCATCACCGACGCCCACTCCGGCCGTCACGCCGGCCCCAGGTGAGACGCCCGCGCCGGCAACGCCAGCACCGAGCGTCGCGAACAAGCCCGTAACGATTAACTGGTGGCACATCACCACCGGCGAGCCGGGCAAGACCATCTTCCAGGGCATCGCCGATGCCTACATGCAGAGCCATCCCTGGGTGACCATCAAGATCACCGTCCTCGAGAACGAGGCCTTCAAGACCAAGCTCGCCACCAGCCTGCAGTCCGGCGACATCCCGGATCTGTTCCAGTCCTGGGGCGGCGGAACCCTCGCGCAGCAGGCCGACGCTGGCAAGCTTCAGGACATCACGGCAGCCGTGGCGCCCTGGAAGGACACCATCAACGCCGGTGCCCTGGGCATCTACGCCTACAAGGGCAAGCAGTACGGCGTTCCCTGGGACATGGGAATGATCGGCTTCTGGTACAACAAGGACGCCCTGACCAAGGCTGGCCTCAGCGCCTTCCCGACGACCTGGGCTGACTATCTGGCCGCTCTCCCCAAGATCAAGGCCGCTGGCTTCGCGCCTCTCGCCATCGCCGGCAAGGACATGTGGCCGTCCATGCACCTTTGGACGTACCTCATCCTCCGCATGGCGGGCTATGACGCCCTCCAGACCATGATCCAGACTGGCAACTGGAACACCGACTCCTGCAAGGCCGCCGGCGCTGAAGTAATCAAGCTCAACGCCACCAATCCTTATCAGGACGGCTACAAGAGCGCGACTTACGACAACGAAGCCGCCGCAGTCGGCAACGGCAAGGCGGCCATGGAACTGATGGGCCAGTGGGCTCCTGGCGTTCAGATCAACGACTCGGCGAACAAGAAGGGCCTTGGCGACAAGCTCGGTTGGGCACCCTTCCCCGGCGTTGCCGGTGGCGCGGGTGATCCGGCCGACGGCGTCGGCGGCGGCAACGGCATCGCGGTTGGCAAGAATGCCCCCGCCGAAGCCGTTGACTTCCTCAAGTTCTTCAGCAGCGTGTACAACGCCCAGAAGATCGAGACCCCGGCCGGGACCCCGCCGTCCAACCTGGGCATGTCGCCCGTAGTTGGCGTCGACTCCTCCGTCCTGGATGCCAACCTGCAAATGGTTCTCGCCGGCCGCGACAAGGCCAAGCACATCCAGCTCTACCTCGACCAGGCCACCGACTCCGCGATGGGCACCGCGATCAACAAGGCAACCATTGCCCTGTTCCTCGGCGCGTCCACTCCTGACAAGGCCTGCCAGGCGATCACCGACGCCGCGAAGGCCCAGTAGGTCCTCGCGTCGCCTCAAGTCTGGACAACTATGGAGCGGGCCGGCATCAGCTGGCCCGCTCCATTCCCACGGGGTAGGTGAGGACGGCAGATGAGCGCAGCGAGCGCGGCGAGCGCACGGCCACGGGAACGTTCAAGAATTCAAACAAAATGGGTGACGATCACCCTTTTCCTGCTGCCAGCCCTGGCTATCTACGTTCTGTTCGTCCTGTACCCCGTGGTGCAGGCCGCTCACTACAGCCTCTACAAGTGGGACGGGCTGCAGCCTCTCAACAACTTCATCGGTCTACAAAACTACGCGGACGCGATTCAGAATCCGATCTTCCAGGGTGCAATCGCGAACAATGCCCTGATCATCGTTCTCTCGCTGCTGATCCAGATCCCGTTCTCGCTCATGCTCGCGGTTCTCTTGAACCGCCGCTTTCCGGGACGCGCGATCTTCCGCCTGATCTTCTTTCTTCCGTATGTCCTCTCCGAGGCGGTCACGGGCATCATCTTCCTGCTGATGCTCCAGTCCGGTGGTTCCGACCCCTTCCTGACTGCCCTCATGAAGAACGTGGGCCTGGGCTCGTTCGCCCAGGACTGGCTCGGTGATACCGGCTTCGTGATGGTCACGCTCTTCTTCATCGTTTCGTGGAAGTACTTCGGCTTCCACATGATCATTCTCCTCGCGGGCTTGCAGGGAATCCCCCGCGAGATCGAGGAAGCCGCGCTGATCGATGGTGCAGGGCGCTGGCAAGCGTTCCGCCACGTCACGCTGCCGCTTCTCGGCCCCACCCTTCGAGTTTCGGTCTTCCTGTCGATGATCGGCGCGTTGCAGCTGTTCGACCTCGTCTGGATCATGACCAGGGGTGGCCCGCTCGACTCGTCAGATACGATGGCCGTCCTGATGATCCAGGCCGGCTCCTACGACCAGAAGATGGGCTACGGCAGCGCCCTGGCCGTGATCTTGTTCGTGCTGGGCCTGATCCTCGCTCTCGCGTATCAGCGCTTCGTGCTGAGCCGTGATCTCGAGGGCGGCACCACCGCCTTCAACGGGTGATGCGATGAAGACGACATTTCCGGCTACGGCCGAAGCGCCGAGAGTAACTTCCGGCACCCGGGCTCTCCGGTACGTCCAGAAGAGTTCGTTCGAGATCCTTCGCTACGTGATCCTGCTGTTCGTCGCGGCAGTGATCCTCACGCCGATCCTGTTCGGCATCCTGGGCGGCGCGAAGGAGAACGGCCAGCTCGTCGGTGATCCGGTCAACATCATCCCGAGCCCCTGGGTCTTCTCCAATTACACGAACGTTCTGTTCGGCGCCAACTCCGGCGCGTTCTACCAGGAGCTGCTCAACAGCGTGATGGTCGCCGTCGTCGCGGTCGGTCTCACGGTTGGGCTGGCCTCGCTGGCCGCGTTCACGTTCGCTCGAATGATGTTCCGAGGCCGCGAGTTCTTCTACACGTTGTTCACGCTCGGGCTGCTCTTCCCGGCCGCGGCCGCCATCCTGCCGCTGGTCATCCTCCTGCGGGAGGTCGGGCTCAGCGGCAGCCTCCTCGGCGTCGCTTTGCCGCAGGTCGCCTTCGGCTTCCCGCTGACGATCGTCATTCTTCGCCCGTTCTTCAAGAGCATCCCCACGGAGCTCGAGGATGCGGCGAAGATCGACGGCTGCTCAACGTTCGGCTTCTTCTGGCGAATCCTGCTGCCGCTTGCGCGGCCGGCGCTCGCCACCGTCAGCGTGCTGGCGGTTGTCGGTACCTGGAACGCGTTCTTGCTCCCGCTGCTCGTCCTCGACAACGCGAACACGTGGACGCTGCCGCTGGGTGCGATGAACTTCAAAGGCCAGTTCTCATCGGACCAGGCCCTCACCCTGGCCTACACCGTGATGACGGCTGTGCCCGCGATCATCTTCTACATCTTCGCTGAGCGGCAGCTGGTCAGCGGCCTGACGGCCGGTTCGGTCAAGGGCTAGACCATGACAGGCGCGTCCACTTCGGGCGCGGCCGGTGACATATCCGCACGCGTAGCTGATCTCCTGGAGCGCATGTCGCTCCAGGAGAAGCTCGCGCAGCTGGGTTCGATCTGGTCGCACGAGCTTCTCGACCACGATGCCTACGACCAGTCCAGGGTGGAGGCCCGCCTTCGCGACGGCATCGGCCAGATCACCCGGATCGCCGGGGCCACCAACCTGGATCAGCGAGAGGCCGCGGAGGTCGCCAACCGGCTCCAGCGGTTTCTCGTCGAAGAGACCAGGCTCGGTATCCCCGCCATCGTCCACGAGGAGTGCCTCCACGGCCTCCTCGCCCGCGAATCGGTCTGTTTCCCCCAGTCGATCAACCAGGGTTCGGCCTGGGATCCAGAGCTCACCCGGGCAATGGCCGATCGCCTCGGCCGGGAGCTGCGTTCCGCCGGCGCCCATCAGGCCCTCGCCCCCATCTTCGACATCACCCGCGATCCGCGCTGGGGCCGGATCGAGGAGACATATGGCGAGGATCCGTACCTGGTCGCCGAGCTGGGCTGCGCCTACACGCGTGGTCTCCAGGGTTCGGGGCACCTGACGGATCACGTCCTCGCGACCGCCAAGCACATGGTCGGCCACGGGCTGCCCGAAGGCGGCTTCAATCACGCGCCCTCGCACATCGGCGCCCGCGAGCTGCGCGACTTCTTCCTATTCCCATTCGAGGCGGCCGTTCGTGACGCGGGCCTCAGGTCCGTCATGCACGCCTACGACGACGTCGACGGCATGCCCTGCGTGGCCTCCCGCGCCCTGTTCACCGACACGCTCCGCGACGACTGGGGCTTCGACGGCATCGTCGTCTCCGACTACGCGGGCATCGATGAGATCCTGTCGAGCCATGCCATGACGGATGACTCGTCGCTCGCGGCGGCATTGGCTCTCGAGGCCGGCATCGACGTCGAGCTGCCGACGACGCGCTTCTACGCGGAGCCGCTCGTCCAGGCCCTCGAAACCGGCAAGATCGACCTCGGGACCATCGACCGGGCCGTCGAGCGCGTCCTCCGGATCAAGTTCGAGCTCGGCCTCTTCGACGCGCCGTACGTGGATCCGGACAAGGCGCCCATTCCCTTCGCCTCGGACCGCGCCCTTGCCCGCGAGATCGCCCGCAAGTCGATGGTCCTTCTGGTCAACGATGGGACGCTGCCGCTCCGGCGCGACCTCCGCAAGATCGCGGTCGTGGGTCCCAACGCCGATTCCGCCCGCAACCTCCAGGGCGACTACGCCCACCAGGCCCACATCGAAGCGATCCTGGACATGAACGGCTTCGGCCTGGGCGCGGGCGCGCCGGAGGGCCTCCACGTCGTGGATGAGATGGCCGGCAAGGCCACCATTCTCGAGGCGATTCGGCGGCACGCCGGTTCGGCGGAGGTCGTCTACGAACGGGGCTGCGGCATCCTCGACGGCGATGAAGACGGCATCGCCGCCGCCGCGAGAGCCGCTCGCGGAGCCGACGTGGCGATCGTCGTGGCGGGCGAGCGGTCCGGTCTGACCGACGACTGCACCTGTGGCGAGGCTCGCGACCGGGTAGACATCGGCCTGCCCGGACGCCAGGCGAGGCTCGTCGAAGCGATCATTGCGACCGGCACGCCCGTCGTCCTCGTGCTCGTCGCCGGCCGGCCTCTGGCCATCGAGGCGGAGGCGGCCAGAGTAGCGGCCGTGGTCCACGCCTGGGTTCCGGGCGAGGAAGGCGCCGAGGCGGTCGCGGACGTGCTGTTCGGCGACTTCAACCCGGGCGGGAAGCTGCCCGTGACCGTGCCGCGGAGTGTCGGCCAGATACCGATCTACTACGGTCACAAGCCTTCCGGGGGCCAATCCCACTGGAAGGGGACCTACGTCGACGGATCCAACCTGCCGCTCTGGCCGTTCGGCTACGGCCTCTCGTACACCCGCTTCGAGCTGTCCAACCTGACCCTCGACCGGACCAGCGTTCCGATGACCGGCAGCGTCGTCGCCGGCGTGGACGTCGCGAACGTCGGCGATGTCGCCGGCGACGAAGTCGTCCAGCTGTATGTTCGGGACGTGGAGGCTTCGGTCAGCCGGCCGGTCAAGGAGCTTCGTGGCTTCAAGCGAGTGACTCTGCAGCCGGGTGAGCGCAGGCGCGTCTCGTTCGAGCTTGCCGTGGAGCAACTCGCCTTTACCGGTGTGGATGGTGGACTGGTTCTCGAACCGGGCCGCGTTCGCGTCATGGTCGGCACGTCGTCCGACGATCTGCCGTGCCAGGCCGAGTTCTCGATCGAGGGCACTGCCACCAGGCTCGCAGGTCGGACTCGCTATTTCACAGCGGTATCCGTCCAGTAGAGCGGGCGGGAACTCGATACCCGCGAACCGGGCTCGGGCGTCTCGTTCGGGCCCGGTCGTGCGTCCCTGGTCCGTTGTCGGCGGCCCCATGAGGGCCGGGCGGGCGTCTATGCTAGGCCGGTCCGGTCGGAGTCGAGGGCGGCGAATCGCGCCGTCCGAGAGGGTCTATCCGCTGAGCGGTGGAAGTGCGCGACGGGACTCGCCCTGAGGGTTGGACGAATGCGAACTGAAGGAACGGCAGCGTGAGCCCGATAGCCAGGCGCCTCCTGGCCCTCACCGCCGTCGTCGCCGTGGGCGCCGGGGCTTGCTCGGGGGGAAAGGCCACGCCAACGCCCACCCGCACCGCCGCGCCCACGCCGGCGCCGGTGACCGCCAGTCCGGCGCCCAACGCCGTCAACATCGAGTGGTGGCATTCGAGCACGGCCGATCCGGGCAAGAGCGTCTGGCAGGCGGCCGCCAGCCTGTACATGGACGAGCATCCCTGGGTCAGCATCACCATCGAGCCCATGAGCGCCGAGACGCTCCAAGCCAGGCTCGCCAGCGCTCAGAGCACGGGCCTCACGCCTGACCTCTTCGAATCGACGGGGGGCGTCCAGTTCATCTCCCAGGCCAGGGCAGGTGTCCTGGAGGACATCACGTCCCAGGTTGCCGCGTGGACGGATCCGAGTCCGCAGGAGGTAGCCGGGATGAACGTGTTCTCCTACCGGGGCAAGCAATACGGCGCGCCCTGGGCCATGGGCATGGCCGGCTTCTTCTACAACCAGCCGCTCTTCACCAAGGCGGGCATCGCCAACACGCCGACATCCTGGAGCGAGCTGCTCGCGGACGTCGACAAGCTCAAGGCCGCGAGCATCGTGCCCTTCGCGATCGCCGGCAAGGATGAGTGGCCGGGCATGAATCTCTGGACCTACCTGCTGCTGCGCGAGGCGGGCTCGAGCGCCCTGACGGACATGATCCTCAACGGCTCCTGGGACTCCGAAGGCTGCGTGCGCGCGGGCACGGATCTGGCCGCTCTGGTGGCGAAGAATCCGTTCCAGCCCGGCTACATGTCGGCCGTGTATGACCGCGACGAGGCTGCCTGGATGGGCAACGGCAAGGCCGCGATGGAGCTGATGGGCGAGTGGGGGCCCGCGGTCGCAGCTTCGAGCAGCACCAGCGGGACCGGCATCGGCTCGGACGTGGGCTGGTTCCCGTTCCCGGCGGTCGCCGGCGGGGCCGGGGAAGCGAGCGACGGATTGGGCTCCGCTACCGGCATCGCCGTGGGCAAGAACGCCCCGCCCGAAGCGTTGGACTTCCTTCACTTCCTGATGAGCACCAGGGTCATGGATCAGATCGGCCATGCGGGAATGGGCTTTCCAACGGCCTTTGGCTCCGTGGACAGCGTCGACGATCAGACCCTCCACCTGATCGTCGCGGCTCGCAACCAGTCCCGATCAATGCAGCTGTATCTCGACCGGGTGACCTCACCGACTCTGACGCAAACCATCGAGGACAACACCGCCGCGCTTCTGGGCGGGCGGGCAACCCCGCAGCAGGTTTGCCAGGCGATCGCGGCCGCGGCCAAAACGAGCTGAACCACGCGGGGCCGCGCCGGGCCGCCCAGGGCCGCATGCCAGGTCGCGCCGGGCCGCCGAGCCGGGCCGCGGCCAAGCCCGAGTTGAGTCGCCGCCGGCGAGCGTGCGGGTACGCCCCTCAGCGCGCGGGGACGGGCCCGGTCGAACTGCGAATGATCAGCTTCGGCGACAGCATCTCGACGATTGGCTGGGTCTCGTGGTCCGATTCGTCGATCGCGGCGCGAACGGCCACCGCCGCCATCTCCGCGATCGGCTGGCGCACGGTGGTGAGCGGTGGGTTCGAGTACTCGGCCTCCGGCAGATCGTCGAAACCTGCGATCGAGACCGCCCCGGGCACGGACAGGTTCATCCGGCAGGCGCCGTGGAGCGCCCCGAGGGCCAGCACGTCGGTGGAGGCGACCACCGCGGTGGGTGGCTCGGGCAGTCTCATGAGGGCCTCGAACGCGTCCGCCCCCGAACCCAGGTTGTTCTGAGCCTCGACGACGTAGCTTTCGGGGATCTGGACGCCCCTCTCCGTGAGCCGTCCGGAGAAGGCGAGCAGGCGCTGCTGGATGTCGCCGAGCGGGGAGCCGGCCGCGAATCGACCGCCGATGAAGGCGATGCGGGTGTGGCCCAGGTCCAGGAGGTGGTCCATGAGGGCGCATACGCCGGCGCGGTTGTCGACGTTGACGGTGGTGACTCCTCCCAGGGACGAGGAGCCTTGCCATGCGCCGACGACCGTGACGTTGGTTTCGTGCAGGTCCTTGAGAAGGAGGGGCTGGTCGCTCGTGTCGCCGACGAGGATGATCGCGTCGCAGTGCCGGGTCTCCAGGACGGCCCGGAGGGCGATCGCCTCGGTCGTGTTGCCGTGAGCGTGGCCCAGGACCACGTTGTAGCCGCGCTTGCTGGCCTCGCCCGAGATGGCATCCACCGCGCCGGCAAAGAACGGGTCCGTGATCTCGCGGACGATGACGCCCAGGAGCATCGTTCGGGAGCCGCGCAGTCCGCGGGCGAGTGGATTGGGCCGGTAGCGCATTCGCCGGGCGGCCTCGAGCACGCGCTCGCGAGTTGCCGGGTTGATCGGGATGGCAACGTGCGAGCCGGTCAGAATCCGCGACACGGTGCTCTGAGAGACGCCCGCGGCGTCCGCGATGTCCTGCATCGTGGGGCTGCGCTTGGGACGCTGAGTCCTGGTCCGGGCCGTGCCGTCCAGCCCGGCTCCGCCCAGCTTTCCGTCGGTCTGACCGTCCGAGCCGCGCTTCTCCACGGCTCGTACGGGGACGATGGGCTTACGCCTTCCCTGGCTGGTTGTCATGTCGTCTGGATTCCTCCCCACGGACATACAGATTCCTGGACTTGCATGATTGCGGTCATCGGCCGTTGCTCGCGAACTCGATCGTGGCCATCGAGTGGGCCGGGATCGAGACACGGAAGGTCGCGTCGCCGAGGACTTCGACTTCGAGTGGCCGCGGGAAGACCTGCTCGGCTTCTCCGGGCACGTTGACTGCGTTCGGTGCGTCCGCCGTCAGCAGACGGGAGTCCCCCGCCCTGGCGTTGGGCATGCCCGTCAGCCTCATCCGGACCTCCGCCGGGGCGTTCCAGTGACGGTTCACGATCGTCACGGCTCCGCTCGAGCCGTTGGTCGCGACGGAGGCTGTGGCACTAACGGCCGTCCGTTTGCCCGGAATCCGGGTCGCCGCCTCCACTTGGACCGGCAGCGCGTGGGCGCCGACATGTGGCCGGTGAAGAGCCAGGGCGTGGTAGGTGGGCGTCAGGGCGATACGCGGGCCGTCCGTGAGGATCGGCGCCTGCAGGACGTTGACGACCTGAGCGAGGTTGGCCATCGACAGCACGTTGCACTGGCGATGGAGGCCTTCGAGAGCGACGGCCACGGCAAGGGCGTCGCGCAGCGTGTTGGCCTGCTCCAGATCCGGCGGCCGGCGCCGCGGAACGTCCCCCGGACCCCAGTCTCGAGCTTCTGGGTGCCATACGCCCCACTCGTCCAGGGCGATCCTGATCCGATGCGACGGAGGCGCGACCGCCTCGATGGTCCGCCACGTCCGTTCGATCAGGCCTTCGGTGCCGTCGGCTTCGTCGAGCAGGGCGTAGTACTGGCTCTCGTCGAAGTCGGTCTCGGGACCGCCGTGGATCCAGTACTTGTGAACCGACAGATGGTCCACGAGGCCGGCGGCCGGACCGAGGGTCTCCAGGAAGCGAGCGTTCCACTCCGGATCCAGGCCCGACTCAGGGAGCGGCTCGTCCTCCTGACCGACAGCCACGAGCTCCGCCCGGGGGTCTACGTCGCGGATCATCCGGGCGAAGCGCCGGTACTCGTGGGCGTAGGTGACCGCGTCGAATCGCCCGCCGCAGTCCCAGCTCTCGTTTCCGACGCCCCAGGTCTTGACGTTCCAGGGAGCCAGTCTGCCGTTGGCGGCGCGTTCGCGGGTCAGGGCCGAATCCGTGCTCGAGTTGACGTACTCGATCCAGTCGCACATCTCCTGGACCGAGCCGGTCGCCACGTTGCCGGCCAGATACGGCTCCGCGCCGATGAGCTCGCAGAAGCGCATGAACTCGTGGGTGCCCAGAGCGTGGCTGTCCGATGTGTAGAGGCCGCAGGACATTCCCAGACTGGCGGCGCGAGTCGCCGCCGGGCCGATGCCGCTGCGCCAGTGGTAGTGCTCGGAGTAGCAGCCGCCCGGCCAGCGAATGAAGGGCGTGGGAAGCGCGCGAAGAGCCGCGACGACGTCGCTGCGGAACCCGTCCACGTTGGGTATGTCCGAGTCCGGACCGACCCACAGGCCTCCGTAGCAGCACCTGCCGAGGTGCTCGGCGAAGGCCCCGTAGAGACGGGGTGATATCACGCCGATTGGTTCGGCGCCGACCGTGACGGTAGCTTCCAGCATGTGCGCCCGCGAACCTTCCGATAAGTCAGACCGAAGCCGCTCCTCGGTCGGCTTCGACTGCCTGCAATCGAATGTAGCATACCCTTGCATGATCTAGACGGCTATTGCATACGTACCGCCGGCCGCGGTCCTTTCGGCCCTGCGTGAGCCCGGCAGGCCACTTTCCGGAGCCCGAAAGACTCTCGCCGGGGCAGGCTTGGGCCGTCCAGGGGCTGCGTTCCGGCCGATGTTCCTGGGTTCCTGCCGAATAGCGCCCGGGGCGATCCGAGGCGACACCGGGAGGCTGGCTGCGAGGTCCGGCTCCGCGGGCGAGGGCCCCGCGGGCCAGATTCGTGCTCGGAGATGCGGCCGAATCCCACGACGGAACAGTGCCTCTGAGCAGCGGCCGGGCGAATGTCCACCTTTCATCGCCCGGGGCGTTGTTGGGCGGACGCGGGGCGGCGACCTGCGGGCGCGAGGCGGGCGATGCTGAGGGGCCGTGCCGGTGCCCGGCACATTCGGCCGTCTCCGCGCCACGGCCTTTCCAGTCGAACCACAATCGGTAGCAGGTCGCTTCCGCCGGACCGGCGACCGGGAATGACGTAGCCGCGGCGGCTCGACCCAAGGAGCGAACGCCATGCCCAGGATCGAAGTCGGCCGTGAGAATTCCGGACCCATCGAGCTGCACTACGAGGATTACGGTTCCGGGCGACCGGTGGTCCTGATCCACGGCTGGCCGCAGAGCGGTTCTTCGTGGGAGCGCCAGATACCGCCGCTGCTGGCCTCCGGCTACCGCGTCATCACGTACGACAGGCGTGGCTTTGGGGCGTCGAGCAGGCCGGCGGCCGGCTACGAGTACGACACCTTTGCCCACGACCTCAACACGATCGTCGAGCGGCTTGATCTCCGCGACGTCTCCCTGGTGGGCTTCTCGATGGGCGGTGGCGAGGTCGCCAGATACATCGGGACCTACGGCACGGAGCGAGTGCGCACGGCGACGTTGATCTCGGCCATTCCGCCGTTCCTTCTCAAGCGCGCGGACAATCCCGACGGCGTGGACGGAAGCGTCTTCGAGGGGATCATCGCCGGCCTGCAGGGCGACCGGCCCGGGTTCCTGACCGGGTTCCTCGCCAACTTCTACAACGTGGACGTGCTGCGAGGATCGCGCATCAGCGACGACGCGGTTCGTGCCTTCTGGAACGCGGCGGTCACGGCGTCGTCGATCGCCACGATCGAATGCGTGCGCGCCTGGCTGACCGACTTCAGGCACGATCTCGAGCACTTCGACGTACCCACGCTTATCCTGCACGGCGAAGCCGATCGGATCGTTCCGCTCGAGGTGAGCGCCCGGCGCGCGCACCAGGCCATCGACGGCAGCCGGCTCGAGATCGTGGCCGGCGCTCCGCACGGAATGACCTGGACCCACGCCGAGGAGGTCAACGAGCACCTCCTGGCCTTCCTCGAAGCCAGGGCGCACGTGGCGGCCTGACGGAGGCCCAAACATGAAGGCCGCCGGCGGACCGGCGGCCTTCGGATTCTCCGATTTCGATCCGGAGTGGAGCGCTACTTGGCCTTTAGGGCGGCCAGCCGCGCTTCGACCTCGGCGTCGTCTTCCTGGCCCTGCAGCGAGCCGAACTGCTCGTCGAGTGAGTTGGCGTTGACTTCGGCGAGGCCCTGGGCCATCGCTTCCTGTCGGCGGATCTTGTCCTCGTAGTGGGACAGCTCGCTGGTGGGATCCATGACCGAGACGTTGCGAAGGGTCTGCTGGACCTGCGTCTGCGCCTTGGCCATCTTGGCCCGGGCGACCAGCTCGTCTCGCTTCTGCACGAGCTCGTCGCGGCGGATCCGCATCTTGTTGAGGCCGTCCTTGAGCTGATCGACGAGGACGCTCTGCTGGTCGATCTGCGTCTGGAACGTCTTGACCTGGTTCTCGAAGCTGATCTGGCGGCCGAGAGCCAGCTTCGCGAGGTTGTCGAACTTGTCGGCATCGACGGTGTTGCCGGCCGCGCGCAGCTCGTCCGCCTTCTTGGAGGCAGCGGTCGCCTTGCCGCCCCAATCGGCCGCGGCATCGGTGGCTTCCTTGCAGTCCTGCTCGACCATGCGCAGGTTGCCGATGGTCTGGGCGACGGCGTCCTCGGCCTCGCTCATGTTGTTCGTGAAGTCCCGGATCAGCTGGTCGAGCATCTTCTCCGGGTCCTCGGCGCTGTCGAGGAGGCTGTTTATGTTGGCCCGCAAGAGCTGGCCGACGCGCCCGAGGATCGTCGTTTGAGCCATCGATTAGGACTCCTTCCTGGTCAGACTGTCGATTGGACTTGGAATCTTCGTGCCTGGTTCGCCTGATTCTCGGTTCTCTCGCCGGACTACCGGCCAGGCGCCGGAGCCGCGGAGTGGTCTACCAGC
>DAHXON010000169.1 GCA_027364875.1 Chloroflexota bacterium | reverse complement strand
CTCCGGAACGGTCACCAACGGCTCCACGGGCGTCGCGGGCATAACGGTCAGCGCCGTCGACGAGGCCGACGCATCGACTGCCGACCAAACCACGAGCGGCCCTGGCGGAACGTGGCTCCTGAAGGTACCCGACGGAACCTATGCGATCACGTTCTCCGATCCCTCGGCGGCTCTCGCGCCTGGCTGCCTCGGCACCTCCGGATACATCTTCGATGACTCCAGGACGGTCCCTCCCGGCGATTCCCTACGGTCGCTGTCCGTCACATCATCGACGACTCTGACAGACCTGAACGTTGCCCTGCCGCAGGCATTCCACATCGCCGGCACAGTCACGGACACTCAGGCCAACAGACTGGCCGGGATCACAGCCCACGTCGTATTGCTCGACGAACTCGCCCTCTGCGCGGGATACCTGCCGAAGGCAAGCACGAACTCGGCCGGCGAATATTCCGTCATCGTTCCGGCAGGTAACTACTGCCTGCGATTCGAGGATCCGGCGGGCAACTACGCCGGCGGCAACTACGTTGAAGGCGGACTGGCCTACGACAGATGTGAACCCATCAGCGTGGGCCCGAACGATGTCTCGGGGATCGACGTCTCGCTGCCTGCCGGCCATCGCATAGGGGGCACCCTGACGCACGACGGGATGGGCATCGCCGGCGTACAGGTCCAGGCAGTAACCTTTCGCAGCGCCCTCATCGTCGATTGGACCCTGAGCGGATCGGACGGCGCGTTCACCCTGACGGTCGCTCCCGGCGTGTACCAGCTGACGTTTCGCAGCACCGACTACGCACCAGGAATTTGGGACGGGACGGGCTTCTCGCCCGGCGGCCAGTTGGGTGAGGACGGCTATGTCGTGGCAGTCAACTCCGACGTCGGAGGCATCAACGCGGACCTTCCCCTGGCCATCGGCAAGCCCACCGGCGTCACGGCCGTTGCGCGAGATCGTGGAGCGACCGTCTCGTGGACTCCTCCGACCGAGGACGGCGGCAGGCCGATCGTCGGATATGAGGTGGTGGCAATCGAGCCCGTCGGCGTCGGCAAGGGCTGTATCGCCTGGGCCCCTGCCACCAGCTGCGTAGTGACAGGGCTCAACAACGGGCAGGGCTATGCCTTCGTAGTCGTTGCGAGGACCAATTGGTTCTCCGGCCCTTCTTCTGACCCAGCCTATGTTCGCCCGAGCGTCCTGGCCGGTCAGCCGCGGAACATCGGTGCGACCCCCGGGAACTCAACCGCCACTATCACCTGGGAAGCCCCGACCGACGTGGGCGGCCTGACGAGCTACTCGGTAGTCGACTCCACCGGCAACCACGGCTGCTTCGCCGAAGCGAGCGCGACCAGCTGCCTCGTAGCCGGCCTCACGAACAGGACGACCTACTCCTTCACCGTAACCGCGCATATGGGAACGGATGCGGGCCCGGCGTCCGACCCCGCGCTGGTCACCCCGGCGACGCCGCCGGCCAAAGTGACGGACGTTCTGGCCACCGCGTATGTCGAAACGGTCGAGGTCAGGTGGAGCGCCCCTGACGACGGCGGAAATCGGATTACCGGCTACACCGTCATGGACCAATCGGGTACCCATACGTGCGCGACGACAATGGCAGCGGGCTTCGATGGCACGCCCACAAGCTGCTACGTCAGGGACCTCACCCCAGGCCAGAGCTACAGCTTTAGCGTGATAGCCAGCAATCAGATAGGTCCGGGCGAGGGATCCAATCCGTCCAACGCAGTGGTTCTCTTGCCGGAGCCGACTGTTCCCGGCAAACCCACGGGAGTGAAAGCTTCCGCTGGAAATGGGTGGGCCTGGGTCACCTGGACGCCATCCACGTTCCATGGCTCGGCCGTGCACACACAGTACACAGTCACCTCCAGCCCACCCAGCGCAGGCTGCATCTCGCCCGACGAGGTTGCGTGCCTTGTGCTCGGCCTCACGAATGGCACGCCGTACACCTTCCGGGTCTCGGAGACCAACACCGTGGGCACCGGCCCCGAATCCGACCCGTCCAACCAGGTCATCCCCACGGGAGCCCCCACCGTCCCCGGCAAGCCCACCGGCGTGACCGCGGTCAAGGGCGATGGCTCGGCGACGGTGAGTTGGAGCGCGCCTGCATTCAACGGCGGAGCGACAATCTCGCACTACGCCGTGACCTCGAACCCGACCAGCGCCGGCTGCGCCACGACCGGAGCGACGACCTGCCAGGTCACCGGGCTGACGAATGGCACACCCTATACGTTCCGAGTCTCGGCCGCCAACATCGTCGGCAGCGGAGAGCCGTCCGATCCTTCCGCGGCCGTGACCCCGGCTTCATCTATGCCCGCCGGCAGCAGCACCTTTGTCCCTCTTCCCCCGGCGCGCATCCTGGATACCCGCGTCCGGACCGGCATCACGACCGGCCCCCTTCGATCGCACGTCGCCGATAGCTTCATGGTCTGGGGCCAGGGAGGCGTGCCCGCGGGAGCCACGGCGGTGACCGGCAACCTCACCGTCACCGGCCAGACGAGCCTGGGTTTCTTCTTCATCGGTCCGTCGGCGGCCAACAGCCCCACCAGCTCGACCCTCAATTTCCCGAAGGGCGACGATCGAGCCAATGCAGTCACGGTGGCGCTCAGCTCCGAAGGCAAGTTGTGGGTCACTTATGCTGCGCCGACCCTCGGGCCCACCGCCGATGCCATCTTCGACGTGACCGGCTACTTCAAAGCCGATATGAACGGCGCCACATACCACGCCCTCGATCCGGGGAGGATCCTCGACACTCGGATGGGCAATCTCGGCATCACGACCGGGCCACTCCGCTCGCACATCGCGCAAAGCTTCGCGGTGTGGGGCCAGAGCAACGTCCCTGCGGGCGCGCGAGCCGTCACGGGCAACCTGACGGTAACCGGGCAGACGAGTCTCGGCTATCTGTCCATCGGTCCCGACAAGGCCGACGACCCCACCAGCTCGACCTTGAACTTCCCGCTCGGAGACGATCGAGCCAACGCGGTCACGGTTGCACTCTCGACTGACGGCAAGCTGTGGGTCACGTATGCCGCGCCGAGGCTCGGACCCACTGCGCACGCCATCTTCGACGTCACCGGCTACTTCACCGACGGCGGTGGTGGCTCGGTCTATGTGCCGCTCGCTCCCACCCGGCTGCTGGACTCTCGCGATCGTACCGGAGGCCTTGGCATCTTCTCTTCGCACGCGGGTCAGGGCTTCACGGTCGCCGGGGCAGGCGGCGTGCCCTCGACCGCGACCGCGGTGACGGGCAACCTCACCGTCACCCA
>DAHXON010000168.1 GCA_027364875.1 Chloroflexota bacterium | reverse complement strand
ACGCCTACCAGCACGCCCGCGCCGTAGTTCGTCGCTAGCGGCCCGGGCGGCGGATCCTGTCCGGCATTCGAAGGCTTCGAACCAGCGTGTCTTCGCGCCCCGGAACCGCGCCCCACGGCCGGTGCCGGACAGAACGGCCGTTCTTGTGGCGAGCCGTCAGCGGCGGTGGCGGAGGCGGCAGCGCGGGCTCCGGCCGGTGCGACTCGACCCACATGCCGGCGCTCCGGACAGTCGTGTCCGAGGCGGCCGCGCGCTGGCGCTCCAGAAGCGGAGACGGGCCGGCCAGGTAGAGCGACCAGAGGTCGTCCGAGTCGAGCGCACCATCTTCATCCTCCGTCGGCTCGCCGGATTCTCCGGCCGTCCCGTCAATCCGCGCCGCCTCTTCCTGGGTCTCGAAACCGAAGGTCCAGGCGGTGGTTCGCGACCTCTCGCGGCCGCCCGCGGATGCCGTCTCACGCTCGGAATCTGCCGATTCGGCCGATTGGCCGGGCTCGTCGGGCTCGTTCCAGGGGGCGACGGGCAGGGGCGCGGTCCTCCTGGGTGGATCCCCCTCGCGGGCGGATCGCTCCCAGCAGGCGCGCTCTTCGTCGCCGGTCAGGACGGTGCGGCGCTTGTCCAGCGCGCAGTAGCCGAGCCGGGCGGTCACGCCCTGGCGGAAGTGCCGGCAGGTGGAGCAGCTGGTGGTGGAGCGGTGGCACACCCAGCACCTCGCCGCTTCCTGCTGCGGCGTTCCGCAATGTGGGCAGCGCCAGCTAGCCATGGTCCGATTGTAGCTGCGAGCAGCTGCCAGCACCAGAGGTCGCGCCTGATCGAACGGGGTCCGGCTCAGGCGGTAGCCCGGCTCAGGTGATGGCGATGCTGGCCGTGCCCGTCACGACGTCGCCGGCCGGCCACGTGACCATGACGCTGGCTTCGCCGGTCCCCGAGGTCGCCCCGGAGATGTCGATCTGCCAGGTGGACGTGCCCGTCTTGTCGGTGGTCAGCTGGGGCGACTGGATGGGGCCGAGGCCCTGGATCAGGACCGTGAACGTCACCTGCGCGTCGGCGAGCGGCCCGCCGTTCACGGACGTGGCGTGGAGCGTCAGCTTGAGCGTCACCTTCGCCGACGCCGCGAATCTGCTCGGCGAGACCTGGAGATGCGCGGCCAGGTCGCCGTAGTTGCGCCGGACGGTGAGAGTGGTTTGGGCCGTGTTGCCGGCCTGATCCGTTCCGCTGATCACGA
This sequence comes from Chloroflexota bacterium, assembly GCA_027364875.1. Taxonomy (GTDB): domain Bacteria; phylum Chloroflexota; class Limnocylindria; order Limnocylindrales; family CSP1-4; genus Fen-1039. The sequence continues at coordinate 2,070 of DAHXON010000168.1, read as the reverse complement.
TCGTGTTCGAGCCGGCCACGATCGGGACCGAAGCGGTGAACTTGCCGTCGGAGCCGGCCGTGGCGGTCGTGACCGCTCCTCCGCTGACCTGCTGGTTGCGAATGATCAGCGAGACGTTCGCGTCGGTCTGGCCCGAGATGGAGGCCGTCCCGGAGTTCAGCAGCGCGTTCTGGCGTGGGGTGGTTATGTTGATCGGAGGCGCCGTCGTGTCGAGGATGTACGTGACCGATGGCGACAGGTTTCCTTCGCCGGACGGCCCGTCGATGCTCGCGGCGAAGACGTTGTTGCCGTCCACGAGCGTCAGCGCAGGAGTGCTGAAGCGGGTCGTGGTGCCGATCGCGACGTCCGCGACCAGGCTCTTGGCTTTGCCGGTGCCGAGCTGGTAGATGTGGACCTTGTAGCCCGACTTGCCGACCGTGTCGCTCGGGACCTGGCCCTGGAGCACGAGCGAGGCCTGGTTCGTGTAGCCGGAGTTGGGCGGCTGATCGAGTACGGGCGTGTCGAGCGGGGCGCCGGAGGGCGGCGTCGTCGGCGGCGGCTGAGACGAAAGCTGGGTGAGGGCGTGCTGGAACGCGGATCCGACGCCTTTGACGACGTCGATCATCATTCCGCTGCCGATGAGGACGGTGACGAGCCCGAGCATGGCCAGCGCGCTGGCGATGGCGAGCCCGATCGGGAGCGGAATCTTGGGAGTCGTCGAGATCGGCTTGTAGCGCTGCAGCGCCAGGGGCGACGGGCCGCCGGCCCGGATCGTCCGGCGCGGCTTCATCCTCTCGCCGGGAGGCGGCAGCGGCCGTACGTGCGCGGCTCTTCGTTCTCGCATCGGCATGTGCCTATTCTCGCATCCCGGCATTGCACCCCACGCGCCGCCGGCCGATTACTCCCGCAGGACCTGGCGGTCCGCGTGAGCAGATGCGTACCGGGCACGCAACGTGACGGACCCCGCGCTCTCGGTAGCAATCCGCACGCGCGAACGCCGGGTTCGAGGCAACTGGCTCGACGTGTGAGCCGTGCGCAGGTCGAGCGGATCGGTGTACTCTGCGGCAGAGAGCGGACATCTGGGAGCGTCTGCTCGAGTTCGAGGTCACTGTGCAGGCTCGAGATCCCAAGCCAGCGCGACCAACCGCAGCCGACTCCGGTCCTGCCACTCGCGGGGCCGGTATGCGTCCCGTTGCGCCTCTGAGGCCGCCCTACGTGGCCCGGCCGATGCCGGGTTCGAACGGCGCGCTCAGGCCCCAGGGGGCCGGTCAGCGGCCTCTCGGACCGTACGCCCCGGCCGGTCGAGTGGTCGCGAGGCCGGCTCCTCGTCCGCCCATCTTCACCCACGGCGAGCCGGCTCAGACCCACCCGGCACCTCGCTATCCGGGCCTTCCCGCCGCCCGATCGGGCTTCGGGCTGCCGAACCTGCGCCGGAACGTCTGCCCGCACTTCTACATGACGGGTTCGCGCGGCGCCATCCCGATCCAGGCGCCCCACCTGCTCAAAGCCCTGATCCGCCAGGAGCAGAACGTCTCGCGCTGCCAGCTCCGCGGCGGGGTCCATCTCGAGCAGGGCTACGTCAACGACGTCTGCCTGACGCCGCGCTTCAACCAGTGCGTCTTCTACGAAGACGAACTCTCCAAGGATTGACCGTCCTCTCGCTGGACTATCCCTCGGCGCTGGCGGCCCTCCAATCGCGCGGCCGATTCGGCATCCACCTGGGCCTCTCGCGGACCGAGGCTCTGCTTGCCGGCCTCGACCACCCGGAGCGGTCCTTTCGCGGAGCGCTGATAGCCGGCACGAACGGCAAGGGCTCGGTCCTGGCCTTGATGACCTCGGCGCTCGCGGCGGCGGGATACCGTGTTGGGCACACGCCCAAGCCGCATCTGGTCACCTACCGGGAACGACTCCAGATAGGCGGCGTGCCGATCTCGACCGAGGCATTCGCCCAGCTGGCGGCGCGAGTGCTGCCACTCGCGGACCGGGTCGCGAAGCGCCACGGAGACCCGACCGAGTTCGAGCTGCTGACGGCGATGACGTTCCTGTGGTTCGCCGAATCGAACATCGACCTGGCGGTGGTCGAGGTGGGGC
>DAHXON010000167.1 GCA_027364875.1 Chloroflexota bacterium | reverse complement strand
CGGATTTGGCGGCTCGCTGCGCTCGCCTCACGCACAAGAGGTGCCTGGTCGACCGGCTCGGGCCGGCGTTTCTCGCCAGCCTTTGCTGGGGCTGGAATTGAGGACGAGTCGGCCGGTTCGGGCGATGAGGGGCGGGCGCGGGGTGACACCCGGCCGGTAGGAAGCCGGCAGGCGAGGCCTTCCGCTGAGCGGCCCGAGACGATCGGCCGGTCTTGACTATTAGAACGCCTGTTCTAGTATTGACGGACCATGACGACCGCTTCACCCGAGGTTCAGGCCGCTCTCGATACCCTCCGTGGACGCCTTGGAGGGGCGGCTCCGCGCTGGGGCGGCGAGATCCGCGGCGGCGAGATCCGGGGCGAAGTCCAGGGGGCTCTGGCGGTCGCTCCGCGGGTCGACGAGGAGGCGGAGAATCCGGGCTTTCGGCCCTCCGGCGCACCGGACGAGCGAGCCACTTCCACGGGCTTTCGGGCTCTGGATTCCATCCTGGGCCTGGGCGGGTTGCCCCGAGCCGCAACCGTAGCCCTCCAGGGAGACGGAACCAGCGGCAAGACCACTCTGGCTCTCCAGGCGGTCGCACAGGCCCAGGCGGCCGGCGGGATTGCCGCGTACCTGGATCTGGCCAGGAGCCTGGATCCGGTGGAGGCCGTCTCCAGGGGAATCCGGCTGGAGTGGCTCGTGGTCCTGACGCCGGACTCGCTGGCTGAAGCCCTGGCGATGGCCGCCATGCTTCTCCAGGACCGGGCGGTGGACTTGCTGCTGCTGGATCTCCCCGCTCGGCCGCCAAAGGGACCGGAGGTGACGCTGGCCCAGCTGGGCGATCGAATACACCGGCTCGCGGCCATCGCCAGGCGGGCGGAAGTCCAGCTGATCGTCCTGGAGCCACCGGGTCTGCCGGGATCGATTGCCTCCGCGGTCGAGGAGGCGGCGGGTCTCCAGCTCGAGCTGAGCCGGCGAGCCTGGATAAAGCTCGGCCGGGACGTCGTCGGCCAGTTCACTCGGGCCCGGGTTACTCGGAATCGAAACGCGCCCCCCGGCCGGTCGGTGGATCTGCGGATCCTCTACGCGGACGGCGGACCTCGAGACGCCTGCCTCGCGCGCGACGAGCTACTCCACGAGACGGGATCGAGTCCGGTAAGCCGGCCGACCGAACTGGCGTCGAGAGCGAGCGGCGCGCCGCCTGGCTCCCGAGGGCCGGCCGCGAAAGACGCGACACGGCCCGCGCCGCCTCTCCATCTGTCACTCCCACTGTTTTCCGATGCGACTTCTTCATCTCCACTGGCCCCACCTCCTGATCAGGCTCGCTCGCGACCGATCCTCCGACCCGTTCCCGTCGGAGCCGATCGTGCTCGGCGGGAAGCCGTGGATGCCGGGCGCCGTCCTGGACGCCAGCCTGTCGGCGCTGGAGCTCGGGGTGCGGATAGGGATGCCCCTCGGGGCGGCGCATCGGATGGCGCCCGAGGCGATCTTCCTCGCGCCGGATCGAGGAGCTGACGAGGCGGCGCTGCGCACGGGGCTGGAAATCCTGGGCGGCCTGAGCCCGGGGCTGGTCGCGGAGACGGAGGCGGATTCGCCCGGGTTCGGGCGAATCGAGATCCAGCTCGACGGCCTGGAGAGGCTGTGGGGCTCGGAGACGCAGATCGTGGAACGCGCCGCGCGGTTGCTCGCCGGGGTCTTGCCCGGCACGCCACAGGCCGGCATCGGAGGGACCAGGTTCGTGGCGGCAGTCGCGGCTACGGTCGCGGGACGCGGGAAATCGGAGCGGCCGGAAAGTCGGCCCCGATTGGAACGCGTTGAGCCGCGCGCCGATGTCGAGTTCCTCGCGCCGCTGCCTTCGTCGTTGCTGAGCCGCTCGCCGGACGTCCGAGGCCGCCTGGAGCGGTTCGGGCTGCGGACGATCGGCTCGGTGGCGGAGCTGCCGCGCTCCGCGGTCGTGGCCCGGTTCGGACCGGAAGGGGAGCGGATCCACGCCCGGGCACGGGGCGAGGAGACGGACCCGTTCAAACCCCGGCGCGCCCCTGAGCGGCTGGCGATGTCACTCCCGATAGACCCGCCCGTATCGGACGTGGAGGGAATCCGATTCGTCCTGCATCGCGTCGCCGCGGTGTTCGGCGATCAGCTGGAGGCGCGCGGCGCGGCCACGTCCCGGGTCCGGCTGACTCTGGAGCTGGATCGGACGTTCGTCTCGGGCGACGTGCCGCCCACACTCCTCTTCGACCAGCACCTGCCGGAGCCCACTTCCGAGGGCCTGGCCATGGAGCGGCTGCTCGTGGCCCGTCTGGAGGCCTCCACGTTGCCGGCGCCGGTGGCACGGCTGGGAATGGAGCTTCTCGACGTCGCCCCGGCCACCGGCCGGCAGCTCACCCTCTTCACGCCTCAGGCCGGTCGAACGGGGCGCCTCGGCTGGCAGCTTGCCAGGCTGGGGCTGCGGTTCGGCGAGGATCACGTCGGTTGGGTGGAGCTCGACGACATGGAAGCACCTCTGCCCGAGAACCGCTGGCACTGGCGTTCCCAAACGGAGACTTCGGGCCCGACTTCGGGTCTGCCGGTCGCCTCACCCCCGAACGGCTCGACCGGCACTCGGAGGCGAGCTCGATGACCAGGCTGATGCGCGAGCACCCACCGATCGACGTCGAGATCGACCGCGCCGGCGCGCGCGTCGCCTTCCGATGGAACGGCCGGCGCGAGCAAGTAGAGGTCTGCAACCGCTGGCGCGTCGAAGAAGGCTGGTGGAGCCAGCCGATCGTCCGCGACTACTTCAAGGTCGCCGGCGACCACTGGCTGGCGCTCGTCTATCGCGACGGCATCGACGGTACCTGGCACCTCGAGCGGCTCTACGACTAGCCGCGGTCGAGCGCCGGAGGATGCGGCGCGCCCGGCCGCGCGGACTGGATTTCGCGCCAGGCCGCCAGGGCAACCACTGCAGCAAGGCCCGCCGCCGCGTCGAGTAGTAGAACACATGTTCTATAATTGACTCTTTCGCCGGAGCCCGATCGAGTGGCCGACTACGCCGAGCTTCACTGCCACACGCACTTCTCGTTCCTGGACGGGGCGTCTCCGCCGGACGAGCTGGTTGCCCGTGCCGTAGAGCTGGGCCTCTCCGGGATCGCGGTCACGGACCACAACGGGTTGTACGGCGTGGTGAGGTTCGCGACGGCGGCCGCGGAGGTGGGTCTCCGGCCGATCATCGGGGTCGAGATCGAGCTTGCCGATGCGGCGGCGCTCGATCCGGCGGGGGTTGTGGTGCCGCCGCGGCGGCCACGGCGGAGCGGTGGCCCGGGCGGGAGTGGTGGCCACTCTCTGGCGGGCGGCCTGGGCGGCCTGGGC
>DAHXON010000166.1 GCA_027364875.1 Chloroflexota bacterium | reverse complement strand
ACCTCCCGACGACGCTCCCGCCACGCCCATGGAGATGCTGAGGTTGGACACCAGGCCGTCGTTGGCGCCCAGGACCGCAGCCCGGAGCTGGTTGCCCCCGCTGCCCCGATGGCGGCCCTCGATCCGGGCGATTGCGCCGCCTTCCATCCCTCGCCCCGCGGCGAGCTCGCGGAAGAGCCGGGCGTGGGAACGCTCGTCGCCGGGCATCCGCGCCAGGGCTTCGGGCTGATCGTCGTACATGGCCTCGTCCGCGGCTTCCTTCTCCGCGATCGTCGGGACCACGAGCGACGGCCCGAAATGGCGCGCCACGAACATCAGGACGCGCGCCCGCCAGGCCGGATGCATCTTCGACGTGTCGACCCCGCCCTCCTCGAGGCGCTGGCGCCACACGCCGGCGTGGACGGACTCGACGTCCACCATCCGGTGGTAGAACTCCTTGAGGGTCGCGCCGTCCTCCTTCTCGGCGAGGAGGCCGTACAGGGCGATGGCGTCGATCTCGCCCTGGAGGTTGTCGCGGTAGCGCTCGACGTCCTCGTGACTCAACGGACCGCTGGGAGGCGGCCCCTCCCGACCGTTCGAGGGTTCGGGCTCACCGGCGGGGCGGCGTTCGGCCGAGGACGGTGAGGAAGGCGCAGGAGAGGCAGGCTTGGAACTCATGGCCATAGTTTGGCCCGTCCGGCCCGGGACGACAACGAAGCAATTGGCTCAACCGCGACGGGCAGCGACTCCGTTGCTCCGCGGATCCAGCGCGCCCGGCATCCCCGGGCTCGGCAGCCAGGCCTTGAATCGATCGCCCAGCTTGGAGCGGCGCTCGGCGCCCCAGACGAAGAGATCGGCGCCGCCCCCGTAGGGCAGGAACGCGTCGCCGGTGGCCGGGCAGAACACCGCGACGCGACCGATCAGGTCGCGGGCAACGGCAAGCCAGAGCCTGTCCAGGCAGCCACGCTGCCAGCTCATCGTGGTGGCCAGGAACTCCACGTGGCTGCTGTCGGGCAGGTATCCCGCGAGCGACTGGATCCAGCTCTCAGGCGGAGTGATGCGCTCGGCCCCGAGCGTCTCGAGCTCGGCTTTGTCCACCTGTCCCGACGGGTCGATGTCGATGGAGAGGATAAGCACTGTCGTTCCGGTGAAGAGGGCGCTGGCCACGGCATCGAAGCGTGAGGCCGTCTGCTTGTCGTGATCGGCGGCCTTGACCCCGGCGTCCTCACGAAGGTAGTGGATCCTGGTCCAGACGGCGTCGTGGCTGAAACGCAGCATGAAGCCGACAGGCGGCTGCCCCGAGTACTGCGCCTGCCATGCGTCGAGCGCTTCCTGAACGGTGACCTGGCCCAAGCTCAACCTGGATTGTGACGGGCTTCTCCGCCTCGGCCTCAGGTCGAGTCGGATATGCCCCCGCTACCCCACAGAAAAAGAAGCCGGACCCGAGCGTGGCATCGCCCAGACCGAGTGCGCATACCGTACCCGGAATGGCCCCCGGGTACAACGGCGTGGGCGGTCCACGGAGTCGCTTATGGGGGTCGGCCAACGCGGTGGTCCGCCACAAGTATCGGAATCCGGTGCGGGCGGGCACTGGCCCATCGGTACGGTGCGGATAGACCCTTCCGGCGAGCGCGTCGGAGTCGATCGGTGCGGGTCAGGTCCAGGGCGTGGCGCGTGCCGGGAACATCTCGGCCGGCACGAAGGCGGCCTCGCCCCAGGACTCGTAGTGCTGGACCTCGACGCGATCGAAGACGTCCCCCTGGCCGTCGCGGAGGACCGGCGTCCAGAGCAGGTCGTTGACGCCTATCCAGGCGTACAGCGATTGGAGATCGCGCCAGACCGTGATGAAGACGATCTCTTCGGCGCAATCGGAATGAACCTGGCGGCCCATCTCGCCGAAGATCAGACCCTCGGCCTGCCGGGCGCTCGCCATCGCGGCGCGGGCCTGCTCGTGGAAGGACTCCACCTTCTCGAGCGGAACGGTCCCCCTGAGAAGTCTGACTATCAAGACCTACCCCAAAACGTCGTCCACTCCACCCCTTCAGGATTCTCCAAACAGGCAGAAGCGGGGTCAACTACAGGCGCATATCAGTCCGGGGCCGCTGCGCACGGGGCGGCTTACAGTCGGCTTACGTTCGTAGCCAACTCCCCGAAGACGGCCCTTCCAAGATCCGACCGTCAGCTCGAAGGGTCCGACAAGGAGATGGCTCACGTGACACGACCGAACCGATCCGCGGCAGCGCTCCTGAGCGTGGCCGTGCTCGCCGGCATGGTGGTCGTCGGCTGCTCGCGGCCGGGAGGCGATGGATCCCCGGCGGGGACCCCGGCTCCAGTTCCGACGGCGTCCGCCGCGGCCGTGACGGTCGACGAAACGCCGAGCCTGGCTCCCGACGCGGACGTCCAAACGCCGGGACCCACGGCTACTCCGGCGAGCCAGCCGGCCCCCGGGGCGGCCGGTTCCAGCCCCAATGCCACTACCGACCCGCTCGATTCCGAGCTTCAAGGCGTGAGCCAGCTGCTGAACGGGATCGACACCTCGATCTCGGGCAGCGACTCGAGCACCTCGGGCGGCGAATAGCCGACCCGTCAACAAGGAGAGAAGCATGAGAACCAGGATCGCCGCGTTCGTAGGCGCATTCGCTCTGGCCGGATCCCTCGTCTTTGCCGCGGCCGGGACGGCAGCCGCCGTCGGGCCGGCGGCCGGACCGGCGGGCAGAGGCGTGTGCGCGACCCAGGCCACGGCCGCGTTCAAGACCCCGACGGTCGATACCCTTCGGGCCTTCGGCGACTGCGAGATTGGGCGGCGCATGACGACGCTCACAAACCTGACCAGCAGGATCTCGAGCTCCAAGGTCCTGACCTCGTCCGACGCTTCAGCTCTTTCGGCTGAGATCTCGTCGACGAGCGCCGGTCTGACCAGCCTCAAGGCCACCATCGACTCCGAGACGGACCTCGCGGCTCTCAAGGCGGACGTCACCAGGATCGCGACCGAGTTCCGCGTCTACCTGCTGGTCGTGCCGCAGGTCAACCTCGTCTCCGCCGCCGACGGCGTGTTCGCCGCTCAGGCTCGCTTCGCCACGATCAATACGAATCTGTCCGCCCGCATTGCCAGGGCAAAGGCCGCCGGCAAGGACACCTCGGCCGCACAGGCCGCCCTCGACGCGATGAACGCGCAGGTCGCCAACGCGGTGGCGCTCGCGACCGGCCTGCCGGCCCGGCTCCTGCCGCTCACTCCCGCCGAATACAACGCCGGCACCGCGGGCCCGGTAATCACCAGCGCCCGCACCGCCCTCGGGCAGGCTCGCAGCGACCTCAAGGCCGCCCTGGTCGACGCCAAGAACTGCCGCGCGGCCCTCAAGGCCCTTGCATAGCCACCAGGCGTGAGACCCTGACGGGGGTCCAGGCCCTCCACGCGGCTCCCGCCTCCGGGCTGGAGCCGC
>DAHXON010000165.1:2803-3448 GCA_027364875.1 Chloroflexota bacterium | reverse complement strand
GTCGTAGAGATGGCCCTCCGCACCGGACATGGAGCGGACGAACGCCCGAATCTGCGCCGGCGTTCTGCCTTCGACGGCCGTCTTGACCAGCTGCAGCGAGGCTGCCCAACCGTCCGTTCGGGCCTGGACGTCCTGGAGAACGTCGGCTTCTAGCGGGTGATGGTAGGACTGGGCGAAGAACTGGCCGGTCTCTTCGGGCTCGAACCGAAGCTCTTCCTTACCCATCTCGGCGAGGCCGCTTCTCGCCCGCAGGACCGCCACCGAGAGATCGGGTGTCCGGCGCGTGGCGAAGACGAAGGCCAGGTTGTTGGGTGCGCGGGCGATGAGCCGCTCCAGGGTGGACCGGATGGACGTGACATGCTCGGCGAGGTAGTAGTCGTCCAGGACGACCATGGAGGGCATGTCGCCGAGGTGCTCGAACTCGGACAGGAACGTCCCGAGCGCGGACTCGAGGTTGACGGGTTCGATCGAAGGCTCTTCGAGGAGCGCGGCGGTTCGAGTCAGCAGGCGCGGCTCGACCGATCGGCACGAGGCGACGAGGTAGCGGAGGAACACGAGGCCGTCCGTGTCGTCTTCGTCGAGGCGGTACCAGAACGTCCGAATGCGCGAGCGGCGGGCAAAATCCGCCACGAGCGTCGTCTTGCC
>DAHXON010000165.1:0-2793 GCA_027364875.1 Chloroflexota bacterium | reverse complement strand
CCGGCTGCGGCGACGATGTAGATGATCCTGCAGCGGATCTTCGACGCCATCCAGTCGAGCAGTCGATCGCGGCGCAGGGTGTCGTCGGGCAGTAGAGGCCGCTGGATCTTTCCTCGTCGCAGAGGGAAGACGGGCCGGAAAGACGCCGCAGCCTCCGCAGGCTCGGCGTACTGCTCGACGCCATCGGGTTCGACGGCCACCCGAAGCTCCTCCATCCCCGGTCGCCGTGTCCCCAACGGCGGGCCGTAGGATAGGAAGTCGATCTGGCGAGTGTCAATCGGATCGGCTGCGGATGCGTGCATGGCCGAGATGATCGCCACGATCGATCATCGGCCACTTATCTCCGGCCGGGCCGCCTTGTGGAAAAGTTGCGCGGGGAATCCGTTGGCACGGGCCGCTTTCCCTGCCCTCGGTCGCCTACCAGCGCTGGTGGACCAGGGGCTTGATTCGGTCGGCGTACAGACGGGCAATCTCCGACATCACCTCGGGCGAGAACGGCGGTAGATCCGCGGCCGCCGCGTTGGCCCGCGCCTGCTCCGGGTTCTTCGCCCCGGGTATTGCCGCGGTCACGCCCTCGAACATGAGGATCCAGCGGAGAGCGGCCTGGGCCATCGTGGCCCCGGCGGGCACGAGCTTCCGGATCTCCTCGACGAACGCGAGGCCCGTCTCGAAGTCCACGCCCGAGAAGGTCTCGCCCACGTCGAAGGCCTCGCCGTGCCGGTTGTAGTTGCGGTGATCGGTAGCCTCGAATGACGTCTGGCGGTTCATCTTGCCCGTGAGGAGGCCGGAGGCGAGGGGCACGCGAGCCAGCACTCCAACGTCGCGGCTGACCGCTTCGGCGAGGAACCGCTCGGCCGGGCGCTGGCGGACCATGTTGAAGATGATCTGGACCGTTGCGACGCCCGGGAACTCGATCGCCTTGAGTCCCTCCTCCACCTTCTCGACGCTGACGCCGTAGTTGGCGATGGAGCCGGCGGCGACGAGCTCGTCGAGGGCGGCGAAGTGCTCGGGACTGTAGTAGATGGAAGGGTGGAGGCAGTGGAGCTGGACGAGGTCCAGCTTGTCCACGCCGAGGTTCTCTCGGCTGCGGTCGGTCCAGGCCCGGAACGACTCCGGTGTGTAGTTGGCCATGTCGAGCGGTACGCGGCGGCCCATCTTGGTGGCCACGAAGATGCGCGGGTCGCGGCGCTCGCGAAGGAACCGGCCGATGATCCGCTCGCTCCGGCCGTCGCCATAGACGTCCGCGGTGTCGTACAGGGTGACCCCCGCATCGGCGGCGGCATGGAGGGCGCGGAGGCTATCGGCGTCGTCGACGGTGCCCCAGTCGGCCCCGAGCGCCCACGCCCCGAACCCGATCGCGCTTACCTCGCGCCCGGTCTTGCCGAACCTTCGGTACTCCACTCTTGCCTCCTGGTCGATCTGGTCGCGAGAACCGGCGTTCCGGGCGGGCGGCGCGGGCCACGCGCCGGCGCGGCCGGCACGGGCTGCGCCCTTGGCACGATCCGGATGCTACGACTCGTACTCGAAGCCGATCTTGAGCTGAACGCGGTACTCGACGAGCTGGCCGTCCTCTACGCGAGCGGTCGACTCCACGACCTCGACGTAGCGGATGTTGCGAACGGTCTTGCTCGCCAGCGCGACGGCCTGGCGGGCGGCGTCGCTCCACCCGACAGTGCTCGTGCCCACCATCTCACGGACGATGATTGCACCCATCCCAATCCTCCATCGGCGGTCGACGCCGCCTCTCGCTCAGTCTAGATGCAGTGGTGCGGATGGCTGAATCCGGCGCCCTGGCCGTTCGTCGCCGCCGATGATTCTCGGCCCCCAGGCCGCCGGCCCGGCCGAGGTTACCGGCCCGCCGCGAGGTTCGATCGTCAGACCGCTTCCGCGTAACGCTCGGCGGCGTAGCCGACGAAGCGGGTCTGACTCTTTCGGAACCAGAGCTTGACCTCGCCGGTGGGGCCGTTCCTGTGCTTGGCCAGGCGGAGATTGACGACCTCGCCGTCCGTGTCGCCTTCCTCGGCCCGCTCCTTCTCACGCCAGAGGAAGAGGACGAGGTCCGCGTCCTGTTCGATCGCGCCCGACTCACGCAGGTCCGAAAGGCGCGGTTCCCGCGACTCGCGCATCTCCGGCTGTCGCGACAGCTGCGAAAGGGCGATGACCGGCACGCGGAGCTCGCGGGCGAGCCCCTTGAGACCGCGGCTGATCTCGCTGACTTCCTGGACTCGGTTTGCGTCACGAGAGCTCGAGGTTGCCTGCATCAGCTGCAGGTAATCCACGATCAGCAGATCCAGCCCGCGCTCAGCCTGCAGCCGCCGGGCCTTGGTCCGGAGCTCCATGGTGCTGATATTGGGCGTGTCGTCGATGAAGACCGGCGCGTCGCTGAGGGCCTGGAGGGCGGGGGCGATCCGGGCGAAGTCCAGCTCCTCGAGGAAGCCCGAGCGGAGCCGCTGGGAGTCGATGGAGGCAACGCTCGAAAGGAGCCGCAGGACGAGCTGCTCCTTGCTCATCTCCAGGCTGAAGACGCCGACGGTCTTGCCCTCGCGGACGGCGGCGTGCTCGGCCACGTTGAGGGCGAGGCTCGTCTTGCCGACGCTCGGCCGGGCCGCGAGGATGATCAGGTCGCTGGGCTGGAATCCGGTCGTCAACTGGTCCAGGTCCGGGAAGCCGCTTGGCACGCCGACGATCTCGCCCCGATGGGCGTGGAGGTAGTCCAACCGGTCGTAGGCGTCGTGGAGGAGGGCCTTGAGCGGGCTGAAACCGTCCGTGGTGCGGTGCTGGCTGACCGCGAAC
>DAHXON010000164.1 GCA_027364875.1 Chloroflexota bacterium | reverse complement strand
GCCTATGCCGACGCCCAGTTCCGCATCGAGAAGATCCAGCGCGACGGCCGGACGGTGACCGAAATCCGCCGAGTGGACGGTACAGACCGGGTCGACGAGCTCGCCCAGATGCTCGCCGGGGCGGAGGGCGGATCCGCGGCTCGGGCGAGCGCCGAGGAGCTGCTCGATCGGGCCGAAACCTGGAAGCGCAGCTCCGGAGGCCACTGAGATGCCCGCCGACGGTGGCAGCGCTCCCGCCGGCCGCACCATTCCCGCCGGCGGTCGCACCGGCTCCGCCGCTGGCCCCGACCCGAGCCCGCTCGAGACGGCCATCGGGGAGTACCTGACCTATCTTCGAGTCGAGCGCGGCCTCTCCGAAGCGACGCTTCGCGCCTATCGAACGGACCTGCTCGATTTTGCCGTCAGCAAGGATGCGGCGAAGACCTGGGCCGCCTCGGCCGAAGTGCCGGTCCGATACCTGAGCATGCTGGCGGCCCCTGGCGGCCGCCGGCGAGCCTCGCTCCGGCCCACCACCCTGCGCCGGCGGGCGGCCTCGCTGCGCGGCTTCTACCGCTTCTGCTTCGCCGAGGGCCTCGTGGAGACGGACCTCGCGAGCCGCTTCGACCTGCCGCGCCAGTCACGGCTGCTGCCCCATGTCCTCACCGTGGAGGAAGTGGAGCGGTTGCTCGAGTCCGAGACCGGGGCGACGCCCGCCGGAGTCCGCGACCGCGCCCTCCTGGAGCTTCTGTACGCCGCCGGCCTGCGGATATCCGAGGCGCTCGGTCTCGATCGCGACTTCGTGGATCTGGATGGTGGCCTGGTCCGTGTCGTGGGCAAAGGCGATCGGGAGCGGCAGGTTCCCGTGGGCGACATAGCCGTGGATTGGCTCCGGCAATACATCGACGAGGTCAGGCCGGCGTGGCTGGCAGGCTGGCACGGCGAGTCGCGGCACGGCGGCCCGTTGTTCCTCTCGATCCGTGGCGAGAGGTTGGATCGGCGGCGCGCCTGGGAGATGATCACCTCAGCGGCCCGCGCCGCCGGGATCGAGCAGGGCATCAGCCCTCACACACTCCGACACTCGTTTGCCACGCATCTGCTCGAAGGCGGAGCCGACCTGCGCGTCGTTCAGGAGTTGCTCGGACATGCGAGCATCAACACGACACAGTTGTACACGCATTTGACCGGCGAAAGGATCAAGGACGTATATGCTCGTGCTCATCCACGGGCATGACGGAGCGGAGGCCCGCCGGAGGCGGGCAGGAAGGAGACCAGGGATGGGCTACGGGGAGTCGTTGCTTGCCAGGGATGAGCAAGTCCTCTATCGGGCTCGGCAGCATTGGCTCGCACCGGTTTCTGACTCGCTGAGGCCGATCGTCCTGGTTCTCGCGGGCCTGCTCCTTTTCATCGGCCAGGTCAACATCGGACCCAGCGGCACCATCTCCACCGTCTGGACCGCGGTCTGGGCGATCCTGCTGCTCGTTGGTCTCGGCTGGATAGCCATCACCGGGCTGACGTGGCGATCCCAGGAATACCTGATCACCAACCGGCGAGTCCTCAAGATCGAGGGATTGCTCGACAAGAAGAGCGCCGACAGCTCGCTCGAGAAGATCAACGACGCGCTCCTGTCGCAAGGCCTGCTGGCGCGGCTGCTCAAGTACGGGGACCTCGAGATCCTCACTGCCAACGAGGAGGCGATCGACCGATACGTGATGCTGGCCCGGGCGGTCGACTTCAAGAAGGCCATGCTCAACGCCAAGAACGTTCTCGAGGACGGAGGCCGCTTCCGCCCGGCGCCCGCGGCGTACGCGCCGGCCGCGCCGGCCGCGGCGGCGCCGGTCGCCGCCGGACACCAGATGACGTCGGACGAAGTCACCACTACCCTTGCGAAGCTAGCCGAGCTGCGTGACAAGGGCGCCATCACCCCGGCGGAGTACGAGTCCAAGAAGGCCGATCTGCTCGGCCGCATCTAGCCGTCCCATCGCCGAGCCCGACCGGGGGGATCCGTGACGAAATCGAGGATGCCAATTGACCTCGCTTGACCTGACCTATGCGGTTATCTGGATCGCTCTCTTCATCCTTGTGAGCGGGCCAGTCCACGAGTGCGCCCATGCCTTCACGGCCTGGAAGATGGGCGACGGCACGGCCAAGCTCTTCGGTCGGATCACCCTCGATCCGATCACCCACTTCGATCCGGTTGGCGGGGGACTGCTGATCATCTCCGTGGTCCTGGGCCTCGTGACCAACTCGTCGGTGGCCGGGTTCGGTTGGGCGAAGCCCACGCCGGTGAACCCGTACAACCTGCGCGGCAAGTACGCCGATACGATCGTGGCGGCGGCGGGGCCCCTGTCCAACCTGGCTCTCGCGATCGTGTTCGCGATCGGTTTCCGGTTCATGTGGGCCGGCAACGCCTTCCCAACCAATGACAACGTCCCGGATCTGATCGCCCTGATCTTCTACCTCGGAGTGGAGATCAACCTGCTCCTGATGCTGTTCAACTTCATCCCGATCGCGCCGCTCGACGGTTCTCACGTGCTCCTGGATCTCGTGTCGCCGCGGACCGCGATGGAGCTCCGCTCCTACATGAATCAGTACGGCGTGATGCTCCTAGTGGTCGTCGTGCTGCTCGCGGGACGGATCCTCCAGCCGATCATGGCGCCGCTCGGCAACTTCCTGATCGGCGTTCCGCTCTACTAGGCGCGTTCGCTTGGCCAGAGGCTGGTGGGCCGCTCGGATTCGCCGCACGGTCATCTACTTTCATCCGGTAGTGAGCGGCGACGAGCGGTCGGCCCTCAGGGCGTGGCTGACGCCGGACCAGCTCCGGCTCTTCGATTCGATGCACCCGGCGGACCGGCGGCACGGGCTGGACGTCTCGGCGGCGCTCCGCGCCACGGGGGTCTCGGATCCGGACCTGCTAGTTGCCGGACTGCTGCACGACTGCGGCAAGGGCCGCCGTGTTCGCCTCGTTCACCGCGTCGTCTGGTCGCTGGGAAAACGATACGGCGACTGGATCTGCTCGCTGTTCGGCCATCTCCCGACGTTCCGGTCAGGTCTGGCAAGATTGCGCGACCACGCGGCCATCTCGGCTCGACTGGCGGGGGAGGCGGGCTGTTCTCGACGGACGGCCGAGCTGATCCAGAACCAGGAGGCTCCAATCGACGACGCCGGCCGGCTGCTTCAGGCAGCCGATGAGGACAACTGATGCCCGCCCGAACGATCGAAGCCGGATCGTCGGCGAATGGGCGCGTCGGCGTCCTTCCCCGGCCGGGAGCCACGCCGGCGATCGCCTTCGCGCATGGTCTCGCCGAGCCCGCGACCCACGTGAAGCTAAACGAGTTCGACGGGCCGCTGGCGATGCTCCTGGCGCTCATCGAAGCCCGCCAGCTCGACGTCCTGACGGTGCCGCTCGGCAGCCTGGCCGAGGCCTACCTGGACGCCCTGGCGACCCTGGAAGGCGACCGGCTGGCCAACGTGTCGGCGTTCGTGGCCATCTCCGCGCAGCTGATCCTGATCAAGAGCCGGGCGATCCTGCCCCGGCCGCCCAGGACCGCGGCCGTTCCGCTCAACGAGGAGCCTGATCCCGAGGCTGAGCTGCGGGCTCGGCTCCTGGAG
>DAHXON010000163.1 GCA_027364875.1 Chloroflexota bacterium | reverse complement strand
GTGTTAAGGAACCCTATCCTGACCTACGTCTCCGTCGCTGATCCCTCGTGATTGCCCGGGCGTATCGCTCGTAAGGGCTGCCGCAACGGGCCCAACCGTCGCCTTCGTCACCAGGTCGCCCGGCGGGCGGCGCGCAGCCCAATGCCCATGTGGACTGCCCATGCGGATCGAGGAGGGATGCGGGATGAGTGGCCGGTTCGAGTGGCTGCGGTTTCGGCCCAACCGGGACGTGGCTCGGATCGTGGCCGTCTGGGCGGCCTGGCTGGTCATCCTGTGCGGCTTTCAGGCGATCGTAGCAGCGCGCATGGAACCGAAGCGCCCCGACGCCGTCCTCGCGTGGACGCCCGGCTTCACCCAATCGTCCACTTCGAGCGCGAACGGGTCCGGCTGCCATCCCCGACTATCCGATCCCACCTTGAACGAGCACGTCTCGTTCGACTCGGAGTACTACATCTCCATCGCCGTCGCCGGCTATGACGATCCGCAGGCGAGCGCGTACGTGTGGAGTGGGTACAACGTGGCCATTCAGGGCGTGCCGGCGTGCACTCCCGGGATGGTCGGCCATTACACGCCACTCAACTTCGCCTTCATGCCCGGCTACCCCATGACGATGAAGGGCGTCGCCGCTGTCGCGTCGGTGATCCCCGGGCTGTCGGGCATGAGCGAAGACGGACTTGCGACGATCGCCGGCATCCTCGTCTCCGCCGTCGGCGGCCTGCTGGCCATGCTCGCCCTAGCCCGACTGATGGCCCATCTCGAACGGACGCGCAAGGCGACGGCCCGGACGAACGGAGCCGGCGCGGCGAGAGGTTCGGCGGGATCGAGCGGTCAAGGTGCCGGGGCGGAGACAACCCCGGCCGAACCAGCAGACGAGCCGAACTCCTGGGGTGGCATTCACGGTCTGCGGGCGGCGATCTACCTGCTCATCTTCCCGACCGGCTTCTACCTGGCCCAGGTCTACACCGAGGGCCTGTTCCTCGGACTGGCCTTCATGGCCTGCGCCATGGCCGTCGAGAAGAGGCTCCTCGCCGGCGCCCTTTTCGCAATCGCGGCCGCGCTCACGCGTCAGGTCGGCGTCTTCCTGTTCATCCCGCTCGCCTGGTCCGCGTACGAGGTACTCAGGGATGAGGAATCGCGCGGCGAGGACCTCCGCTTCCGGGTACCGGTGTTCGCCGCCGTCGCCCCGCTCGTCACGTTCGTGGTCTGGTACCTCTCGCCGCTCGGACGCAGCTGGCAGACGGTGGAGAGCCAGTACTTCGGCCGCTCGTACGACCCGATCGGCTCGCTGGACCTGTGGTGGAAGGCCCTATGGAGCGTGATCAGCGGCACGGACAAGAGCGGCATTCCGTTGCCTTACGCGCCATACGGCGGCGGCGAGCTGGCCACCTCGACGAGCGTGTATCTCTGCCTGGAGCTGGCCGCCCTGGCGCTCGCCGTGGTTGCCGGCATCTGGCTGTGGCGCCAACGGATGAGAAGCGTGGCGCTGTTCGGCTTCGCTGTAATCCTGCTGAGCGCCGGCAGCTCCAGCGGTCAGGGCATGATCAGGTACATCCTCGCCGTGCCGGCGATCTTCCTGATGCTGGCCTGGCTGGGCCGCCATCCGATCTTCGACCGGGTCTGGACGATGGCGAGCACCCTGCTGATGGGCATGCTGGCCATGCTCTTCACGTTCGGGTTCTGGGTCGCGTAACCGCTCCGGGAGGAAGAACCTGTCCGGGCGCACCTGCATCTGTCGAAACAACCGAGGCTGCGCTCGAAGCGAGTCCCGCGGCCTTCTTGTCGGACGGTTTTGCGGGCATCCCCCAGCGGTCCAGGACGCGACCCTGAATGTCATTCCACAGATCGAGGCCGCTCTCGGCGGGGCCGCCCTCGTTTACATCCCGGACCACCTTGTACCGAAAAACCGTGCCGCATGACGCGCACTTGACTTCGCCGCTGCCGCTCTCGGTTTGAGACCCGCAGGTTGGGCAGAAGATCTTCGGAGCGTCGGTCACGCGGGAGACTTCCGCGGGCAGGTGCGACCGGCTGAGCAGATGGAACACGGGCACCAGCGTGGTCACTCCGGCCACCGCGACCGCGACCACGCCGAGCAGCCGCGCAGTGTCAGCGGCCAGATTGGCCTCTCCCCAGACGATCGCAATCAGGATGCACGCCAGGCCGTAGACCAGCAGGTAGTAAAGGGGCCGGATCCACGCGTAGGAAGGCGCCAGGCGAGCTAGAGAGAGCAGCGACACATGCGCCGAAGCAATGGCGAGGAGCAGCACGGTGACCGTCAAACTGCCCATGGTGGCGTCGTCTGATCCGATCCAGGTGAGATAGGCCACCAGGGTGGCTCCGGCTACTGTCAGCACCAACCCCAGCGGACCAACGACCAGCGATTTGCCGCGCTCCCAGTAGGCCGCACAAGCCAGACCGCAGATGCTCGCACCGGACACGTTCAAGGCGGTGAGAAGGATTCGCAGCTCCAGCCAGCCAAAGGAGCCGAAGATGATGGCCACGGCTCCCAAGCAGGCGGCCACAGCGATCGCCGCGGCCAGTATGTAGAGCAGCATCTTCGCGAGGCTCGGCATCCGTACCCCTCCAACTCGACGGGCGACTCCGGCAACCGATTCGTGCCGGCGCTCATGCGTGCAAGCTGGCCCGCGGCAATACCGCAGTCAATCAAGCGGACGACACCCAGGAAGTCGGCCACGTTGCGCCGGATCGAGGCGCCGGATCGAGGCGCCGGTTCATGGCCTCGGTCGCCCAGGCCGCCGGCTCGCGGCCTGACGCACCTCCGCGGGCAGCAGCTGCCACGTCTCGGCGCGCCGCCTCAGCCGGCCGCTGGCGGCTCGGCGGCCACCCGGTCCAGCCACTCACTGACGAGCGCGGCGAAGAGCGCGTCCTGCTCGATCTGGAGGTTGTGGCCGGCCTTGTCCAGCACCGCGAAAGATGCTCGCGGGTAGCTCTCCAGGAACTTCCAGACCTCGCGATATCCGGTCGCGCAGTCCTGTCGGCCGGTGACGATCAGGGCCGGCCGGTCGTACGGCGCCACAGCCGCGTCAAAGGGGAAGGTGAACGGGACGTTGCGCCCGAGGCTGTTGTCGAGGAAGTCATAGTCGGCGAGGTCCAGGCCGGGCATGACGTCGTCGCGGAACTGCTGCCACACGCGCGGGATCTGGCGGACCGTCAGCCCCTCGAATTGCCCTCGCTCCTTGTCCGTCAGGCTCGCGAGCAGGGCCGAATCCCTCTCGAGAACCGTCAGCTCGGGGACGTCGCCTCGATCCGTCCCGGCCTCGGTCACGACGTAGGGCCGGGCAAGCGGGCAGATGAGCAGCAGGCCGTCGGTGGCGTCCGGTCGCTTCGCGACCAGCCCGCGCGCCAGATAGCCGCCATACGACTCGCCGGCAACGAGGAACCGTTCGCCGGGGATCAGCGCGTCCACCAGGTCCAGGATCACGTCCAGCATCGCGTCCGAGCCGTCGATCCAGGCTTTGCCGGGCGTCCGGCCCATGCCCGGCAGATCGAAGTAGATCCGCCTGTACGGTCGATCCAGCCCCTCGAACACCGGCTCCAGTCAGCCCTTCATCAGCCTGTGGTCCGGGCTCCAGCCGTGGATCGTCAGAAC
>DAHXON010000162.1 GCA_027364875.1 Chloroflexota bacterium | reverse complement strand
GGGCGCGGCGGGCGGCGGCGGCGACGGTGGGGGGCTCGGGGGCGGAGACGGCGTCGGCGTCGGCGTGGGAGTGGGCGTCGGGCTCGGCGACGGGCTCGGTCCCATCGAGACCACGTAGTCCACGGTGGAACCCTTCTGGACGGTGAGGCCCGCCCTCGGATTCGAGCTGATGACCTGGCCGGACGGGATGGACGGATCGAACTGGGTGCTGCGGACTCCGGCCTGCAACCCGGCCGTGGTCAGGGCGTTGAGCGCGTCCGTCTCGGCGAGGCCGACGAGATTCGGCACAACGACCGTGGGCTGGCCGTTGACGACCGTCACGGTGATCGTGTCGCCCTCGCTCATCTGGGTTCCCGAAGCCGGATCTTGCGCGACGACCGTGTTGTCGGGCTGGGTGGTGTCGTTGGGCTTGAACTGGAAGGCCAGCTTGACGCCGCTTCTCTGGGCGTCGGCCTGGGCTGCCGTCAGCGTCTCGCCGACGAGATTCGGCGCGTCGATGGTCCTGGCGCTGGGCGATCCCTTGGAGAAGAGGATCACCACGATCACGCCGATCACCACGATCACGAGGATCGCGAGCAAACCCGCGACCCAGGCCCACGGGCTCGTGCCCATCGGTTCCGGCTCGGGCTCGACCGGCTGGGTGCGGCGTACGGGGCGTCGGGCCGGGGCGGGCGCGTAGCCGGCGGAGTCGCCCTCGTAGTCCGGCGAGCTCGAGTCGGCGTAGACCTCGGGCGAGTAGATGACGCGCGAGGTGGGAGCGGCCGGTCCGCGGGACGCGGCAGCGGCGCTGTACGGCGGCGCGGGAACGACCGGCGGGTTCACGAGCGGGGCTGGGGCAATCGCCGGAGTGGCCATCGGCGTCGCCGGTCGCGCGTACGGGCTCACCGGGGACTTGGAGTTGGCGCCGCTGGCGGCATCCATGCTGGCAGCGGCGGCGGCCGCCGCGGCTGCTCCGGCGGCGAGACCCGCGCCGGCGGCCGGGGACGGGGCCGCGGGATTCGTGCTCGCCGCGGCCGCTGCCGCGGCTGCGGCTGAGGCGGCGGCGTCGGCCTCGATGTACTCGTCGAGCGCGTCCGCGAGCCCAGCAGCGGATGCGTAACGCCGGTTCGCGGGCAGGAGGGCCTTCATGGCGATCTCGTCGAGCGGCGCGGCGATACCCGGCCGGACGGACGAGGGCCGCGGCGGCGGTCCGGCCCTGCGGGCGGCGGCGACTTCTTCGGGAGTGTTGCCGGGCCAGGGAGTCCGGGCCGTCAGAAGCTGATACAGCAGCACGCCGAGAGCTTCCACGTCGGAAGCCTCGGACGGGACCGTGCCGCTGGGCAGCACGGAGCCGCTACCTGCGGCGTTTCTGTCCGTGCCGGCTCCGGCCCCTCCGGCACCTCCGGCGGCCGCCGGCTTGCCCTTGGCGTTCGATTCGGCCGCGTCGGCGAGGGACATGGCCGCGCGGGCGATACCGAAGTCCGTGACCTTGACGTTGCCGTCTCGCGTCACCAGGACGTTGCCGGGGCTGATGTCGCCGTGGACGAGGCCTCGGGAGTGGGCTTCCTCGACGGCCCGAGCCACGTCCGCCGCCGCTCGCGCGGCCCGGCGGGGCGGGACAGGGCCGTTGCGGCCGAGCAGGGTTCCCAGGTCCGCTCCGTCGACGTACTCGGTCACCAGGTAGGTGGTCGAGTCGTCCGTGCCCATGTCGTTGACGGCGGCGATGTTGTCGTGGTGGAGGCTGGCTGCGGCTCGGGTCTGCCAGCGGAAGTCGGACATGAAGTCCGGATCGCTCGCGAAACGCGACTTGATCAGCTTGATGGCGACTTCGCGATTCGAGTCGACGTCCGTCGCTCGATAGACGGTGGCGAAGTTGCCTTCCCCGAGCAGTTCGATGAGCCGGTAACGGCCCCCGATCATTTGACCGATGTCGGCCACGAAAAATCCTCTTGAACCCGGCGCACCCGCGCCGTCTCTGATTCTTGCTGGCTCTCGCTCGACCGGCAACCCGAATGGCCGGGCGCCGTCAGGTCAAGTCGAGATGCTGCAAGTATTGACGGAACTCCGCGCCCGTGTCCTGTCTCCCGAGCGCCAGTTCCACTGACGCCTTGAGCCAGCCCATTGTGGTCCCGGCATCGTAACGGACGCCTTCGAACGCGTAGCCGTAGACGTCCTGCTCCTGCATCAGCGCCTGGATGGCGTCCGTCAGCTGGATCTCGCCGCCGGCGCCCTTCTGGGTTTGCTCGAGCTTGTCGAAGATCTTGGGCGTCAGAACGTACCGGCCGATGATCGCCAGATTCGAGGGGGCTGCCTCCGGCGCGGGCTTCTCCACGAGCGAGGAGACCCGATAGAGGCGCGGGTCGTCGCCGCCGACCTGCTCGCCGCCGATGATCCCGTACCTCGACGTCTCCGAGGGCGGGACCTCCATCACTGCCACCACGGAGCAGTGGGTCTCCTGATAAGCGTTGAGTAGCTGGCCGATGCACGGCCGCTCGCCCACCACCACGTCGTCGGAGAGGATGACGGCAAAGGGCTCGTGGCCCACCAGCTCCTTGGCCACGAGGACCGCGTGGCCCAGGCCGAGCTGTTCCTTCTGGCGGACGTAGGAGATCTGGGCCAGATCCGAGATTGCGCGGATCTGACGGAGCATATCGATATCGCCGCGCTGTTCGAGGAGCATCTCGAGCTCGACGTTGATGTCGAAGTGGTCCTCGATCGCCCGCTTCTGGCTGCTGGTGACGATGATCACCTGCTCGATGCCGGCTTCGACCGCTTCTTCCACGGCGTACTGGATCACCGGCTTGTCGACGAGAGGGAGCATCTCCTTTGGCTGGGCCTTGGTGGCCGGAAGGAAACGGGTTCCCCAACCCGCGGCCGGAAACACGGCTTTACGGACGCGCATCTGCCCTCAGCTTCGCTCCGGCGCTATCACCGCCGGATTCACGAACTCATGGTCTTCACGATGAAGCCCGTCGCACAAACCGAGGCGGGGCGGCTCGATGGGCAGCCAGAACGGCCTCATGATCTCCCGCACTTCCGACAGACGACAGAAGAGGAATCCTCGTCTGGCCATCCAGTCCAGGACGTGGCTCGGGTCCGCGTGGAACTCGAAAGGTCCTGGATTGATGCCCGCGGACTCAGTCCAGGAGACGGGCGCCTCCGGCGCGATGCTGTCGAGGA
Source organism: Chloroflexota bacterium (assembly GCA_027364875.1). Classification (GTDB taxonomy): domain Bacteria; phylum Chloroflexota; class Limnocylindria; order Limnocylindrales; family CSP1-4; genus Fen-1039. The sequence goes on along the minus strand of DAHXON010000162.1, from coordinate 506 downwards.
TGTTGACCCGCCAGGGCCTGCCTTCGATCACCTCGCCGCAGCCACAGCAGCGAACCGCTATGTTGTCCGTGACGATGGTGGGAATCCGCACGCCATAGAGTTCCATGCAGGTCGATCCTAGCAGGTCATTGCCAGCAGGGAGCGCATGCCGGGCCTGATGGACGAGAACGACGAGCTCAAACCCTCCGAGGCGGCCCGAGACCGCCGCAGAGATCGCGACGCCGAGGCGCGAGCCCGGGCCGGCATGCAGACCGGCCTGGCCAAGCAGTTCAAGCAGGTCCTCGACGTGCAGCGCCGGCGCGGCGAGAACGCCGAGCGCCTCCTCGAGGAGAGGGCCGACGAGCCGAAGCCAACCCGAGCCCGGAGGAAGGGGTAGGCCTAGGCCCCGGCGCGGCGGCGGCCGGGGTTGCGGCGCGGCCGGGCGGCGGCGCGGCAGCGAGGCGGCGGCCGGGGTCGCGGCGCGACGGGGTCGCGGCGGCCGGCCGGGTGTGCGTCCACAGATACAC
>DAHXON010000161.1 GCA_027364875.1 Chloroflexota bacterium | reverse complement strand
CGCCGAAGCCGCCCGCGGCGCCACGAAGTGGGTGGAGTTCGGGCCGCTGGGCGCGGTCCGCGATTTCGTGGACGTTCGCGATGTCGCGGCCGCGGTCGTGGCGGCCTGCCGCTCGCCCCGCCTGGAGCCAATCGTCAACGTCGGCACGGGCATCCCGCGCTCGAGTCGCGACCTGGTACGGGCCATCGCGGTGAGGGTCGGCTTCACCGGGGAGATCCGCGAGACGGCCGCCACGAGCTCTCCGCGCTCGTCCGACGTGGACTGGCAGGTCGCCGACGTCTCCACCGCGGAGCGCGTGCTCGGCTGGCGCGCCACGTACGACCTGGCGAGCACGGTGGAGTTCATGACACCCGTCGAGAGCGGACCGAGCGGACCGGGCTGAGGCCCGCGGCGCCCGCCACGCCGCCACTCGGCCCCGCGGCCGGCACTCGGCCACTCGGATCGCGGCCGCCACTCGGCCCGCGGCGCCGCCACTCGGCCACTCGGCCCGCGGCCGCCACTCGGCCCCGCGACCCCCGTCCAGTGTGCGTGCGGAGCTACACGTCGGACGTCCGGCCGGCCGCAGGAGCCGGGATCGAGGCCAGATGTGCATGGGGATGCACACGTTGGAGCTCGGATGACCACCTGGAGAGCAACAAAGGCAGGCTCGGGCGGGCGAATATGCCATCAAGGCCGGCTGAACGCGCCAAATCGGCCCTGACGGTCGCCGACGTGTATCTGTCGGCGCACATCCGGTCCGGACAGGTGCCTGTGGCGCCGCTCAACTCGCCGACGTGTATCTGTCCGTGCACATCCGGCCAGACGGCCGCGGACCAGCCACTCCTGACCGCCGGCCGGCCACGTCGCCCGCGAACCAGCCACTACCCCGACGGACCGACCCGCCGGACGCGGCCATGTGCAAGAATCCGAGCCGGACGCCGGCCGACCCTTCGGATGCCGGCCAGCGTCGCGTCCGGAGGAGTGCGCCAGGATGATCGTCAATACCGACCAAGCCGCGGTTGGCTGTCCTGTCGGCGGCGCCTTCACCGGCCGGCGTGGCCGTACCCAGGGTTGGAGCGCAGCGGCGTGATCGACTTCTGGGCCGGCCGCCGGGTAATGGTCACCGGCGGAGCGGGCTTCCTCGGCTCGGCCGTCGTCCGGACGCTGCGCGACTCGGGCGCCGGCGAGATCTTCGTCCCCAAGTCCGGAGACTACGACCTGCGCAGCCTCCCCGACATCGAGCGGGCCCTCGCCGACAGCCGGTCGGACATGATCATTCACCTCGCCGCGGTGGTAGGCGGCATCGGCGCCAACCGGGAGAATCCGGGCCGGTTCTTCTACGACAACGCGATCATGGGCATCCAGCTCATCGAAGCGGCTCGCCTGGCCGGTATCGCCAAGTTCCTCACGGTTGGTACGGTCTGCGCCTATCCCAAGTTCACTCCGGTTCCGTTTCATGAGGAAGAGCTCTGGAACGGCTATCCCGAGGAGACGAACGCGCCCTACGGGCTGGCCAAGAAGATGCTCCTGGTCCAGAGCCAGGCATACCGGGACCAGTACGGCTTCAACGCCATTTACCTCATTCCGGTGAACCTCTACGGTCCGGGCGACAACTTCGATCCGGCCAGCTCCCACGTGATCCCGGCGCTCATCAAGAAGTGCGTGGACGCTCGCGACCGTGGCGACGCCTTTATCGAAGCCTGGGGCACCGGTTCGGCCTCGCGGGAGTTCCTGTACGTCGAGGACGCCGCCAGGGGGATCGTCCTCGCCGCCGAGCGCTACGACGGCCGCGAGCCGGTGAACCTGGGAGTCGGCAGCGAGATCACTATCCGCGATCTGACCGAGCTGATCGCCCGCCTCACCGGATTCCGCGGCGAGATCCGCTGGGATCCGTCCAAGCCGGACGGACAACCTCGACGCGCCCTCGACACGAGCCGGGCCAGAGAGGCGTTCGGCTTCTCGGCCGGAACCTCGTTCGAGGATGGGCTCAGGCAGACGATCGCCTGGTACGAATCGACGCGGAAGGTTCCGTCCTAGGGATGCCGGCCGTCGGCACGCCGGCCACGGTTTCGGTCGTCGTCTACTGCGACGGCAGCACGGAATCGCTCGCGACGACGCTGACGAGTCTCGCCCGGCAGACACTCGGGCGCGTCGAGGTATTGCTAGCCGGGGACGTGCCCGCCGGTGAGGATCTCGCGCGAATCGTTCCGCCGCGCTTCGCATCGGCGGTGACGGCCATCTCCGGCACTGCGGGACCGGCAACCGCGGCCACTCGCAACGGCGGGCTCGCAGCGGTGAGGGGCCGCTACGTCCTGGAGCTGCGGAGCGGCGACCGCGTGGAACCGGCCGCTCTTGAGAAGGCAGCCTGGGCCCTGGAGACGTCACCCCGCGCCGGCATCGTGGTCTTCGAAGAGCCACGGAGCACCGAACGGCGGGCCGTCTTCGGTCCGACGAGCCGGGCAAGACTGGCCGATCGAGGGCTCGGCATCGGGAGCTACGTTCTGCGCTCGGAGGCATGGGCCGATGCCGGCGGCTTCGACGAACGCGCACCGGCAGGGGCGGCGGACCTCGACCTCGCGATCCGGGCGCTCGACAAGCGATGGCGGGTGTTGACGATCCCCGAGGCTCTCTGCCGCCGCGACCCTCCGCCCTCGCCGGAACGGCACGACAAAGCGGCGACCCGCTGGCTTCGCCGCCGCCATCGCACGTTCTATCTGCGGGCCGTGGCCGGGCGTGGCGCCGGCGGGGTGAGGCAGACGCTTCGGCGCCGCGCCCCCATCCTCTTTGCCGTCCCTCGCTGGTTCGCCCGCAAGATCGAGGTGGAAGGTCTCACCGACCGCCGCAAGGTCCTGCGCCACCCACTCGAGAGCTTCCTGCGTTTCATGCCGCGGCCGATCAAGGGCCGGCGCTGGCAGCGCCTGGGGCTGCCGATGAGGCCGGAACCGTGGACCTACGACCCGCCGGACACGAAGCTGCCGGATCCGGCGCAGCTGCGCCCGTTCGCCCCGGAAACTGCCGGGCCCCGCAAGATCGAGCTTCTCGTCATCCACCACTACCTCACCGTCGGCGGCGCGGACGCGGTCGTGCTCAACCTGCTCAGCCGGATCGACCGGGATCGCTTCGAAGTTCACCTGGCCTCCACGGACCCCGACCCGGACGGCGACCACAAGCCGATGCCGAGGCGGCTGTTCGCCGAGCAGACCGACAGCCTGTTCGAGCTGCCAACCTTCCTCCGCAGGGAGCGCTTCCTGCGTTTTCTCATCGAGTTCATCAATTCGCGTCGGATCGACGTCGTGCTGATCTCGCTCAGCATCTTCGCCTACCAGGCTCTGCCCAAGCTCCGGGCGGCCTGCCCCGGGACCGCCTTCGTGGATCTGCTCCACGCCGAAGCGCCCTACGCCCCGATGGACCAGATCCGCCTAGCCCGCCGCTACCGGCAGTTCCTGGATCGGCGGGTCGTCACGACCGAGCTGGTGGCGGCCGCCCAGGTCGAGCGGTACGGCGAACGCCGCGATCGGATCAGCATCGTCCCCAACGGCATCGACACCGTAGCGGCGTTCAATCCGGAGTCGTGCGAGCGGGGCATCCTCAGGCGCGAGCTCGGCCTGGCTCCGTCCACCTCGATCGTCCTCTACTACGGCCGCATGTCCGCCGAAAAGCAGCCCATGCACGTCATCGAAACCGCCGCGCTGCTCCGCGACCGGCCCGACATCGCC
>DAHXON010000160.1 GCA_027364875.1 Chloroflexota bacterium | reverse complement strand
CCCTACGACCTCCCCTCCGATCCGGCCAAGCGCCATAGCGCCGCGCTGACCGACGGACCGGACCGAGCGGCCGCGCGCGGCATGCTCAAAGCGATCGGCTTCACCGACGAGGACCTGGCTCGACCGATCATCGGCGTCGCGACGACCTGGATAGAGACGATGCCGTGCAACTACAACCAGCGCCGTCTCGCCGAGCACGTCAAGGCCGGCATTCGGGCCGCCGGCGGCACCCCAATGGAGTTCAACACCATCGCTGTGTCCGACGGGACATCGATGGGGACGGACGGGATGCGAGCCTCGTTGATCAGCCGTGAGGTGATAGCGGACTCGATCGAGCTATGCGCCCGGGGCCACCTGATGGACGGTCTCGTCTGTCTGGTCGGCTGCGACAAGACCATTCCGGGCGCGATCATCGCCCTGGGCCGCCTGGATATCCCGGGGGTAATCCTCTACAACGGCACGATCTATCCGGGCGTCTACAGGGGCAAGCGAGACGCCACGATCGTGACCATCTTCGAGGCCATCGGCGCGTACCGGGCCGGCAAGATGGAGGCCTCCGAGCTCTACGAGATCGAGTCGGTGAGCTGCCCCGGCGCGGGGGCGTGCGGCGGGCAATACACAGCCAACACCATGTCCATGACGCTCGAGGTTCTCGGGCTCTCGCCAGCCGGTCTCAACGGCATCCCGGCCGAGCATCCCGACAAGGACGACTCGGCCCGCAAGTGCGGCGAGATCGCGATGGACCTGGTCCGCCGGGACGTCCGGCCGAGCACGTTCGTCACCCGCAAATCGATCGAGAACGCGATCGCCTGCATCGCCGCGACGGGCGGATCGACCAACGGCGTCCTCCACCTGCTCGCCATCGCCCACGAATACGGAATCCCGCTCGAGATCGACGAGTTCGGCGAGATCGCCGACCGGACGCCCATCGTCGGCGACCTGGTGCCAGGCGGGCGGTACGCCGCGGCCGACCTGTTCGAAGCCGGCGGCCTGAGCCTGGTCACCCGCGAGCTGCTGAAGCGCGGCCTGATCGACGGCTCGACCCCGAACGTCGACGGCGGCACCATCGGCTCGAGCGCGGCGGCAGTCAAGGAAACCGAAGGCCAGAAGGTCGTCGTGCCGATCGAGACGCCGCTCAAGGAGACGGGCGGCCTCACGATCCTCCACGGCACGCTCGCCCCGGACGGCTGCGTGATCAAGCTGGCCGGCCACGAGCGCCGCTTCCACAAGGGCCCGGCCCGCGTCTACGACAACGAGAACGCCTGCTACGCAGCGGTCCGGGCCAACCAGATCAAGCCCGGCGACGTCGTCGTGATCCGCTACGAGGGACCGAAGGGCGGTCCCGGCATGCGCGAGATGCTGTCCGTCACCGGGGCCCTCGTCGGCGAGGGACTGGGCGACAGCGTCGCCTTAGTCACCGACGGTCGCTTCTCGGGAGCCACCCACGGGCTGATGATCGGACACGTGGCGCCGGAGGCGGCCCTGGGCGGCCCCATCGCGTTGATCGAGGAAGGCGACGAGATCGTCATCGACGTCGATCGCCATGCCCTGGACCTCAACGTGGCCCCGGACGTCCTCGCCGAGCGGCGCTCGCGCTGGACTCCGCCGGCCCCTCGTTATCGGACGGGCGTCATGGCCAAGTACGCGGCGATGGTCTCGTCCGCGTCACTGGGAGCGGTTACCACCGGCGAGCGGATGCAGGAGCGGCTCGCGACGGCCACCGCGCGGAAGTAGCCGCCCGCGGGGACGGCAGCCAGCCCTAGCTCGCGAGCGAGGCCGGCAAGTTCGGGCCGGGAGCGCCAGTCTCCGGCTCCGAACCCCTGTCGCCCTGCGACCCAACCTCGGCAAGCCCGCTTGGGCGAGCCTTTTCGATCATTGGCCGGGCGGCGCGAAGCAGTGCCTTTGTCTGCGCGTCGAGGTCGCCGGACTCGTAGAGCCGCCACAGCTCCGATGCCGCCGCTGTCCGCTCGGCATGCGCCTCGCCGAGGAGCTGCGCGACGAGAGCGCCCACTTCGGGCGGACAGCCGATGCCGGCGAGGACCGTGGTGACGTCGGACCTCAGCTCGTCCACGATCCAGGCCTCGTCCCCGCGAGCTTTCGAATCGGCGACCATCGCAAGCATCGGCTCGACGACGGGCACGCCGATCTTGACGAGGGCTTCGAGCACAGTTGCCGGCTTCGCTCCCCGGAGTTCGTGCAGCAGCTCCGGGATGGCCCGCGGATCCTTCATCGCGGCAAGGGACAGGGCCGCGCTCCGGCGAACCTCCAGATCCGAATCGGTCAACGCGGCCACGAGCGAGTCGGCGGCCGAGGGATCGGCAATCTCCCCGAGCGACCGGGCAGCCGCCTGGCGAACACCGGCTATCGGATCGCGCAGCGCCTGAACAAGAGTGGCGACGCCGCGCGGTTCGCCGATCTCACCGAGGATTCGAGCTGCCCGCTGCCGGCTGCCGATGTGGGTGCCCTTCAAGGCTTCGATCAGGTCGTCGATCGCATCCGCGCCGATGTCGGCGAGGATCTGACTGGCCGTCTCGCGGGTCTCCAGATCGGAGTCGGCGAGCAAGGTGATGAGCGGCCGGACAGCCGGCCGGCCGATACTCGCGAGGGCTCCCGCGGCGACGACTCGGACTACCTTGGAGTGCCACTCCAGGATGCCGATCAAGGGTCCTACGGATGGGGCTCCGAGCCGGACCAGCGCATCGGCGGCGGCCGACAGGTCGTTCCAATCGCCTTCCCAGTCGGGGTTCTTGAGGGCCAGGCCGAGTGGCTCGACGGCGCGGACATCGCCGAGTTCGCCGAGGGCGGCGGCGGCGGCCCGGCGGACGTTCACGCCCCCGTTGTATCCCAGCGCTCGAATCAGCCCCTGCACATCGCGCTTGGCTTTGAGCGATGCGACATCGGGCGGCCCAAAGAGAGGCATAACCAATCTCCCTTGATTGGCAACTGTCCCGCGGAGCCTGGGACCTGTCGACTAGTCATTTTCGGCCCCTACCGGGCCAGAATCCGGCATGGCGCGCCGACCCGGCGGTCCGCCGCCGGCCGCATTCGCCGGCCTTGCCACGACGCTGCAGCCTCGCCCCCTTGCCCTCGTGCTATGGAACGACCACCTGGCAGCACGGCCGAGTCCTCGATCGCGGCACGAGCGGGCCGACCGCATACTCGTCGGTTCGTTCACGACGAGCTTCCAACGCATATTCGGCCTGACCCCGACGGCCTTCCGAGCCGCGTTTCCTCCCGCGGCCGATCTGGCGCTCGTCCCCGCCTGCGTCCTCCGAGCGTACGGCCGACCCCAGAACCGAACGTTTCGAGAAGACGATGGCGGGGCGACTTCCTAGGATCTGGACGTCGACTTTGGATATCTCGAATGCAGGAGCGTCCCCAATGATGAAGATCTCAACCGCTCAGCTCTGGGTCCACGACCAGGCCGAGGCTCTCGACTTCTACACGAAGAAGCTCGGCTGGCAGGTCCGAGCCGACGTCACCGTCCCTGAGATGGGCAACTTCCGCTGGCTCGCGGTCTCGCCCGCGGAACAGCCGGACGTTTCGGTCGTCTTGATGGCGATCCCCGGAGCCCCGGTGATGGATCCCAAGACAGCCGCAGATGTGCGCGGCCTCATGTCCAAGGGGTTCGCCGGAACCATCTTCCTGACCACCGACGACTGCCAGCGCGCCTATGAGGAACTGAGCGCGCGAGGCGTCGAGTTCACCGAGAAGCCGGACGAACGGCCCTACGGTCTCGATTGCGCGTTCCGCGATTCCTCCGGCAACAGCA
>DAHXON010000015.1 GCA_027364875.1 Chloroflexota bacterium | reverse complement strand
TTCGTCCCGGTCCGGTTCCGCGGGCGCGGGCCACGACGTGCTCCGCGCCGGCCGGAATGCGACGGCTGTCGATGCTCAGGGCGACGGTCTCGCCGAGGTGCCGGGCCAGCCGCTCGCCCTCGACGTCTGTCATGAAGGCATTCGGGATGTCGAAATCGCCGTCGCAGATCAGCGGAAACGGGTAGAGGCCGCCGGCCAGGTTCGGATCGCGGCCGGTCGCCGAGATGACCGCGGCCGGCTGCTGCCCCTCCAGCGCGGCGACGATGCGGCGATGCTCGGGGACCTCGAAATAGGTGAAGTTCTTGGGCAGGAGCGGCTCGCGGGCAACCTCGCCCCGAAGCAGCAGCACCTGGCCGGCGAAGCGACCGTGCTCCAGTTCCTCGACGGACTCGGCGACGGCAAGGCGGCCGGTCACCCGGCAAGGATTCGAGTAGGGGCCGGAGGCGATGGCAAAGGTCACGCCGAGCCCTTCCAGCGACGTCTCGCCCCGTTCGAAGTCGAGACAGTCCATCTCGCCGACTTCCACCTCGAGCCCGCAGGAGGCCGCCACCCGCGCGAACATCTCGGTGGCGGCCCGGTTGCCGGGGCGGCCGGGGTGGCGGTCCGGATACGCGCACAGCTCGCGGAGATGGCATGCGATCTTCGACGACAGGACTTCCAATGGTCCCTCCTCTATGCTGTTGACCTGTGATATTGGTGTGCGATAATATCATGCCGGTACAAGATGGCAAGAGGCAACCGGGAGGGACCGTGAGCTCGATCTCGAATGCGGACATGGCGCTGCTGGGCCTGCTGTCCGAGGAACCGATGCACGCCTGGCAGATCGAGAAAGAAGTCCGGGAGCGCGACATGCGGTTCTGGACGGATCTTTCGCAATCGACCATCTACAAGCAGCTACGGGCTCTGGAGAAAGCTCAGCTGATCGACTGCCGGGAGGAGGTCGCCGAGGGGCGCCTGCGCAAGATCTACTCGCTGACCGACGCCGGCCGGCTCGCGTATCGCGATCGAACCTGCGAGCTGCTCGCGAGGCCCGAGCACCTCAAGTGGCGCGTCGATCTGGCCACCTACAACGTCGACCTGCTTCCGCGCGACGTCGTTCTCGAATGCCTGGCGCGCTACCGGGCCGAGCTCGAGAAGGACATCAAAGGCTACGGCGACCTCGAAGGCTTCCTCGTCGCGTCGGGCTGCCCGGCCCACCGGCTCTCGCTCGCCCGCAGGCCCGTTCGCCTCATGCGGGCCGAGATCGCCTGGCTGGACGACTTCGTGCGCGAGATCGAAGAAGGCACCATCGAGACCGGGCGTACCGCAGCCGGGTTGCCCGTCGCAGCCGGGTCGCCCGCCGCGGCCGAGCCGATGGATACCGACGCCGATGCGTGAACCAGAAGTGGCCGCGATGGGACTTGGGCCGCCAGGGCCTCGTCTGGCGGCCGGATCCAATCGGTCGCGATTCCCGTGCGGCGGTCAATCACGACCAGCCGGCAACTGGGTAGCCGCTCATCCTGTCGGACTTGACCATCCCATGGGCACTTCCGACGGCCTGGCGTCCCGGACGGGCCGGCATCGTCGAACTTGCCCGTCCTGCGGTCACAAATGACGGGGACGAACGCATGGGAGGCGTCAGGCCGTCGAGTTTGACCGATGGGTGGGAATCGCCGGGTCAACTGTTAGGCACGCGCGCCTCGGCCGTCGCCGGCCACGGCTGCGCGCGGGCCCGCCGCTGCACCGCGGCCTCCGCCCTCAGCTCTCCAGCCTGGAAACGTCCCGAACGGCGCCCTTGTCGGCCGAGAGCGCCATCGCGGCGTAGGCGCGCAAGGCCGCGGAAACCGGCCGCTGGCGCGAGCGGGGTCGATAGCCGCCGTTAGCCTCGTGCATTGCCCGGCGCGCCGCCAGCTCCGCGTCCGAAACCTCGAGCCGGATCGACCGCGCCGGAATGTCGATCGCGATCGTGTCTCCGTCCTCGACCAGGGCGATCGCCCCGCCGGCGGCGGCTTCGGGCGACACGTGCCCGACCGAGAGACCGGAGGTTCCACCGCTGAACCGGCCGTCCGTTATGAGGGCGCAGACCTTGCCGAGTCCTCGGCCGTTTATGTAGGAGGTCGGGTAGAGCATCTCCTGCATGCCGGGGCCGCCGCGCGGACCCTCGTACCGCACCACCACGACGTCGCACGGCTTCACCCGACCGGCCAGGATCGCCTCGACCGCTTCTTCCTGCGACTCGACCACGACGGCCGGGCCGGAGAACCGGTAGATCGACGGGTCGACGCCGGCGGTCTTGACCACGCCGCCGTCCTCGGCCAGGTTGCCCCGCAGGATCGCCAGCCCGCCGTCGGCGGAGTACGGGTGAGCGGTATCGCGGACACAGCCCGCGGTAACGTCGAGGTCGAGCGAATCCCAGCGCTCGGACTGCGAGAACGCCTCCGGCGAGCGCTTCCGGCCGGGGGCCGCACGGTAGAGCTCGACCGCCGCGACCGACGGCGAAGCGCCGCGGACATCCCACTCTCCAAGCCACTCCCCCAGCGAGGCGGCATGGACGGCGTGCACGTCGTGGTTCAGCAGGCCCGCGCGGTCGAGCTCGCCCATTACTCGCGGGATGCCTCCGGCGCGGTGGACGTCCTCCATGAGCCACGGGGCGCTCGGCGCCACCTTGCACAGGCACGGGACTTCGCGCGAGCGGGCATCGATGTCGGCCAGCGTGTAGTCGACGCCGGCCTCTCGGGCGACGGCGAGCAGATGCAGGACCGTGTTGGTCGAGCCGCCCATGGCGATGTCGAGCGACATCGCGTTCTCGAACGCCGCCCGCGTCGCGATCGACGTGGGCAGCACGGATTCGTCGCCGCCGTCGTAGTAGCGGCGAACCATCTCCATGATCGTCGCGCCGCTTCGCTCGAAGAGGCCGCGGCGATCCGTGTGAGTGGCGACGAGCGTGGCGGAGCCGGGCAGCGAGAGGCCCATCGCCTCCACCAGGCAGGCCATCGAGTTGGCCGTGAAGAGGCCCGCGCACGACCCGCACGTCGGGCAGGCGGCCTCCCCGATCAGCGCCAGGTCGTCGTCCGAGATCGATTCGTCGACCGCCGCGGTCATGGCCGAGATCAGCTGCAGCCGGTCGCGCTTCGAGCCGTCCGAAAGGGTTACCGAGCCGCCCTCCATCGGGCCCGCCGTCACGAAGATCGTCGGGAGGTCGAGCCGGAACGAGGCCATCAGCATCCCGGGTGTGATCTTGTCGCAGGCGGTGATGCAGATCAGAGCGTCCGCGCAGTGCGCGCTGGCCATGTACTCGACCGAGTCGGCGATCAGATCGCGGGACGGCAGCGAGTAGAGCATGCCGCCATGGCCCATGGCGATCCCGTCGTCGATTGCGATCGTGTTGAACTCGCGGGGCACGCCGCCGGCGGCCCTGACCGCTTCGGCGACGACCCGGCCCACCTCGTGGAGATGAGTGTGGCCCGGCACGAACTCCGTGAAGCTGTTGGCGATGGCGACGATGGGCTTCCCGACGTCCTCCCGTGCCACGCCCGTGGCGCGCAGGAGAGCCCGCGCGCCGACCATGTTCCGACCCTGAGTGACGGTTCGCGATCGCAGTTCTGGCATGCCGAGCATGGTAGCGCGCCGACTCCCGCGTTCGCCCGCGCTCGACGCCGCCCAGGCCTGGGCAAGCGCCGGGCCGAGCCGGCGCCGGGCCGAGCCAGCGCCGGGCCGAGTCAGCGCCGGGCCGAGCCGGCGCCGGGTCGGCGGCGGAGGCGTCTGGGATATGCTGCCGCGGGGCGGTTCAGCTTCACGCGGGAGATGCTGATGTTGAGCGGAATCGAGCGGACAGACACCACTGAACGAGAGCTGGACGAGCTCGTCGAGCTGCTCCGGTCGCTCATACGGATTCGCAGCGTCAACCCGCCGATGCCGGACGCCCCGGATGCGGAGCTGGCCGCGGCGCGTTTCCTCGAGCAGGTCCTCGGGGCCGAAGGGTTGCGAGCGACGGTCGTGGAACCGTTTCCAGGCCGTGGCTCGATCGTGGTACGCGTCCACGGCGACGGAACCGGGGGTGATCCCCTGCTTCTGCTCTCGCATCTGGACGTGGTCCCGGCCGAACCCGCCGGCTGGACCCACGATCCATTCGCCGCGGACCTGGACGGCGGCTACGTCTGGGGACGTGGCGCGATCGACATGAAGGGCATGGTGGCGATGGAGGTGCAGGTCATGCGCCGCCTCGCTCGAGTCGCCCGCGCCGCCGGCCTCGACCCCGCCACCGATCCGATCCCCGGGCTCCGTCGCGACGTCATCTTCTGCTGTACCTCGGACGAGGAGGCCGGCGGAGTCGAGGGCGCGGGCTGGCTCGTCGACAACCACCCGGAGTGGCTCCGGGCCGCCGCCGCGCTCAACGAGGCCGGCGGCATCGAGATGAGGTACGGCGGCGTCTCCTTCTACCCGATCCAGGTCGCGGAGAAGGGCTTCGTCGTCTATCGGATCCACGTCCACGGCCGCTGGGGCCACGGCTCGGTGCCCACGGCCGACAACGCGGCAGTCATCGCGGCCCAGGTCGTGACGCGGCTCGCGGAGCCCGGGCCCGTCCGGCTGACCGCGCCCGTGGCCGCGTCCCTTGCCAAAGCGCTCCCCCACCTGACCGCTCGGGCCGCGGCCGCGATCCAGGCTCGCGCGGCCTCCGGCGCAGCCCCGTCCTCCGGCGCGGCCCCGGCCTCCGGAGCGGCCCCGGACTCAGGGGCAATCGAGGCGGCCATTCGGCAGCTGTGCGATCCCGTGATGGCGCGGACCGTGTCGGCGATCATCCGCGACACCGTCTCGGTGGGCATCGTCCAGGCCGGCGTGAAGTACAACGTGATCCCGGGCGCCGCCGAGATCGAGATCGACTGCCGGACCCTGCCCGGCACGGACGAGGCGGCGATGCGATCGGAGCTGAGGCGCCGGATCGGCGAGGAGCTCTGGAGCCGGATCGACGTCGAATGCGTCCTCGTCGGGCTGCCGGCGGAAGCGCCACTGGACGGACCGCTGTATCCGCTCCTGGAACAGGTGCTTCGCGACCATGACCCCAAAGCGGTCCCGCTGCCGTTCCTCGCGCCCTTCGCCACGGACGCCAAGCACCTGGCCCGGATCGGCGTGCCTGCGTACGGGTTCTCGCCGCTCCTGATGCGCGGCGACGACAACTTCCTGACCATGCTCCACGCCGACGACGAGCGGCTGAGCGTGGAGGCACTCCGCTTTGGATTGCCCGTGCTCTGGGACGCGGTCGCCCGCTTCTGCGCCTGAGCCCGGCGGCCGGCCGGGAGATCGAGCGCGAGTCCCAGGCCCGTGCCGGGCGGCCCGGGCCTGGGAGAGTCGGCCCCCGGGCCGTTAGGTAATGCGGCCCTATTGCCAGCGCGCGCGGCTGCCCGACAATTCAGCCTGCCGCGCTCGTCGCGGGTGGATACCTCCGGCGCGGTCTGCCGGCCGCCGCTCCTCAAGAACATCCAAGGTGGGACGACGCGCTCGGGATCTCTCAAGCCGCGTGCCACAACCGGGAGAGAGAAATGGGTCAGCCGTTCGTCGTCCAGCTACCGAATCGCCCCGGGGAGCTCGCTCATCTGGCGAAGGGTCTGTGCGCTCGCGACATCAACATCATGCAGATCCAGGGCAGCACCGCCGGCGATCTGGCTTGCGCGCTGATCTACACGGATTGCGAGGACGACACGGCCGAGGTCCTCAAGAGCATGGGCTACTCCTTCGTCAAGGGCAGCACGCTGCTCGTCGAGATCGAGGACACGCCGTGCGCTCTGGGCGATTTGACCGAGAAGCTCGCCGACGGCGGAGTCAACGTGACCGGCTTCTGCAAGATAGGCGTTCGGGAGGGCTTCGCTACCTGGTCGCTCTCCACGAGCGACGAGGATCAGGCCCGGGCAATCCTGGGCCTGCCCGAGGTCTACTCCCTGGCGGGCATCTCTCGGGGCTGATCCCTCACGGACGGACGCGCGACCGCGGCATCTTGATCAGCCGGCCGCGCTTGGAGATCGAGCTCGTGGACAAGGCGGCCACGCCCATCGCCACGACTGCCCGCTCCCTGGTGGCGAGTGGCCTGACGATCGCGAGGAACTCCTCGGCACGAGCGCGATCGACGCGGCCCAAGACGGCCTTGCCACGGCCGGTCAGGGCGAGTGTCCGCAGCCGGCGATCCTCCGAATCCTGGCGCCGCTCCACGAGCTGACGCGCAACCAGCGAGTCGACGAGCCGGCTTACGGCCGATGGTGAGCGGCCGATCGTGTCCGCCATGTCAGAAACGGTCATCGTGCCGCTGTCCGCGAGGGCGTATAGCGCGGCCAGCTGGGTGAAGCCGAGGTTCAGCTCGCCGAGCTGAGCCGCGAATCCGATGACGAGGTCCCTCCAGATTGCCCGGCCCATCGCGATCGAGTCCGACAGCTCGCGCGGGTTCTGCATCCGAGGGCGGGCCGCTTCCGCCGGACCCGCGAGAAGCTCTCGGGCCGAGCTCTCGATGGCTGACCAGCTCGGGACGTTGATCGTCGGCAGATGCAGGAATGGGCGGGGATTGTCCCGGAACGCCTGGATCCGGGCCTGCGCGGCGGCCCTCGCTCTGGGCGCCTGGCCTCCGATCCGCGCCATCCTCTGGCCACTCTGCCGACCGGGATCCGGAGCGGCGATCTCCGCCGGCCGGCTCTCCGCGGCCTGATCGCCCGGTCGCCCGGCGATCGGGATCTGCCCCGCTTCGGTTCGCTCCCGAAGATCGTCGGCCGCCGGAGGAGAGGCTGACGGCACGCTCGGAGCTCGTTCCGTCGGTTTCTGGCCGAGCGTGGGGAGCTTGGGTCTGAACTGCGGCATGGCCTCAGGCTACTCCCGCCGGTCGATAGTTGCAAACATGCACGCTTTTTCCGCACGCATGGTTGAGCGTGCACTAACCTGCTGGCGAACAAGTCGTCGGCCGCCGGGCCATGCTCGGCCGCCTGTCCGTTCTGCGCCCGGCGCAGATGGAGCCGCCGCCCGGACGTGGTTCCGGGCTCAGGAGACCGCACGCAACAGATGGATCGAATCGCCTTCGTATTTCCCGGCCAGGGCTCCCAGTCCGTGGGCATGGGCAAGACCCTCGTCGAAGCTTCGCCGGCGGCAGCCGCAGTGATGGCCGAAGCCGATACGGCCCTTGGTGAGTCGATCAGCAAGCTGGCCTTCGAGGGGCCCGCGGAACAGCTCGACCTCACCGTGAACGCTCAGCCGGCCATCGTCGCGGTTTCGGTGGCGTTTCTGGCCGCCCTGCGCGAGCGCTGGGAGCGAGCCGGTGTCGCGGCCCCGCATCCGGCCTTCGCCGCCGGTCACTCGCTCGGTCAGTACAGCGCCATGGTTGCGGCCGGCGTCCTGACTCTCGCCGACGCCGTCCGCCTG
This sequence comes from Chloroflexota bacterium, assembly GCA_027364875.1. Lineage (GTDB taxonomy): Bacteria > Chloroflexota > Limnocylindria > Limnocylindrales > CSP1-4 > Fen-1039. The sequence continues at coordinate 41,001 of DAHXON010000015.1, read as the reverse complement.
GTCCGCGAGCGAGGCAGGCAGATGCAGGCCTCAGGCCAGGGCCGGTCCGGCGCGATGGCCGCAATCATCGGCCTGGACGACTCCCGCATCCCCGAGCTGCTGGCGCTTGGAGCGGGCGGCGGCAGCGTCACGGTGGCCAACCGCAACTCTCCCGGCCAGATCGTCATCTCGGGCGATCGACCCGCGGTGGAGGCAGCGGCCGCCGGCGCGAAGGAACTGGGCGCCCGCCGCGGCATCGTTCTGCCGGTCTCCGTCGCCGCCCACTCGGCCCTCATGGCAGAGGCCGCCCGGGGAATGGCCGCCGTCCTTGCCCCCGTGGCGTTTGCCGATCCGGCCACGCCGCTCCTCGCCAACGCCGACGCACACGCGATCGCCACCGGCGAAGAGGCGCGCACCGAACTGATCGAGCATCTGACGACGGGCGTCGACTGGGTCGCCGCCGTCAACCGGATGACAGCCGAGGGCGTCACGACCTTCGTCGAAGTCGGCCCGGGCAAGGTCCTGACCGGCCTCATCAAGCGAATCGCCCCCGACGCGGCCGCAATAGCGACCGACGAACCCTCGGCCGAGGGTGGCCTCCTCGTGCCGTTCGCGGCCGAGGCGCCGGCAAAGTGAAGACATACGCGGCGATCGAGCCGCGCCCAAAGTAGATCCCAGGAGGAGCCGATCCCGGTGCGAAAGCCTGATTACACGAGAAGAATCGCGGTCACGGGGCTCGGCGTCGTCAGCCCGATAGGCAACGATGTTGACACCGTCTGGGAAGGTCTGACCAACGGCCGCTCCGGCCTTGGCCGCATCACCCATTTCGACGTGACGCCCTACGAACATCAAGTGGGCGGCGAAGTCCGTGACTTCGACGTTACCAAGTACTGGAACTTCAAGGACGCCCGTCGAACCGAGACAACCGTCCACTTCGCGGTCGCCTCGGCCAAGATGGCGGTCGCGGACTCCGGCCTCGAGATCAACGACGACAACCGGTACGACATCGGCGTGATCTACGGCTCCGGCGGCGGCGGCCAGGGCCTCTTCATCAGCAACCAGGCCGTCTGGAAGACCAAGGGCGCGCGCCTCGTGAGCCCGTTCTTCATCGCCAACGGCCTGGTCGACGCGAGCTCGGGAACTATCGCCATCGAGACCGGCGCGAAGGGCCACAACTTCTGCCCCGTCTCGGCCTGCTCGACGGGCACGACCGCGATCGGCGAGGCCGCGGAGGCGATCCGCCGCGGCGACTGCACCGCGGTCATCGCGGGCTCGGCCGAATCGCCGCTGCTCGAACTGGTCCACATCGGCTTCACGAACATGCGCGGCCTGGGCGCTCCCCTGCCGGACAGCCCGCTGGAGACGGCCTGCCGGCCGTTCGACAAGACACGCAACGGCTTCATCCTCGGTGAAGGCGGCGGCGCCCTGATCATCGAGGACCTGGAGCTGGCCAAGGCACGCGGGGCCAAGATCTACGCCGAAGTGGTCGGCTATGGATCGGCCGCGGATGGCTTCGACATGATCGCCCCGGCGAGTCACGGCGAGGGCTCGACCCGGGCCATGAAGATGGCCCTCGAGCGCCGCGGCGTCCCCGCCGACGAGATCGACATGATCAATCCGCACGGGACCGCCACGCCGGTCGGCGATCTGGCCGAGGCGGAGGCGATCTGGGCGGCGTTCGGGAGCCACACCCCCAACATCCTGATCTCCGCGACCAAGTCGATGACCGGTCACATGATGGGCGCGGCGGGATCCTTCGAAGGCGTGGCGACGGTCCTGAGCCTGTACCACCAGATCGTTCCGGGCACGCTCAACTACCGAGAGCCGGACCCGGAGTGCAACGTGAACGTCGTTACCGAGACGATCGAGAGGCCGCTTCGATACGCGCTCTCGAACAACATCGGGCTGGGCGGCCACAACGCGGCCGTGATCTTCAAGCGATACACCGGCGACTGAGCCGGCCCAGCCACTTGCCCGGGACGGCCTCCGTCAGGCCGCCAGCCGGCGGCGCTTGGCCGCCAGCTCGACCGGATCGGCCGACTGCGAACCGGCCGTCCTGAAACGAGCCACCAGCTCGTCGAGAGAGGCAGCCCGCAGAGCCAGGTCCTCGGCGATCGAGGACACGGTCCGTGCCTGCATCGACATCTTCTCGGTAGCCGCGGAGACCTCGTCGGAGGCCGCGGAGTTCTCCTCGGACACCGCCGCGATGGATTCCACCGAGGACGCGACCGTCGAGGCGGACGAGGTCATCCGGCTGGCGGCTTTGTCCGTCTGAGCTGCGATCGAGGCGATCGCGTCCGAAGCGGTCACGACCCGGCCCGAGGAGTCGCGGATCTCCTCGAGTGCCCTGAAGACCCCGGCCAGAACCGCGTCGCGGGATTCCGTGGCGTCGGCGATGGCTCGGAGGGCGGCGGCGGATTCTTCTGCCAGAGAGCTCCCGGAGAGGACGTCGTTCGCGCCGGACTTCATGGCGTCAACGGCCTGCTCGGTCTCGTGCTGGACCTGGGTGATGAGGGCCGCGATCTCCTTGGTGGCGCTGCTGGAGCGCTCGGCGAGCTTTCGAACCTCGTCGGCGACGACGGCGAAGCCCTTGCCCATCTCGCCCGCCCGGGCCGCTTCGATGGCGGCGTTGAGGGCGAGCAGGTTGGTCTGCTCGGCGATGTCGTTGATCGTCTCGACGATGGCACCGATCTGGTCGGACTTCGAGCCGAGCTCGCCGACCTTGGCGGCGGTCGCATCGACGGAGGACTTGATACGGCTCATTCCTGAGGCGGCGTCGTTCACGGAGCGAGTTCCGTGTGCCAGCGCCTCGGCCACGCGGGCCGTGTGGGGAGCCATTTCCTTGCTGGCGTTCTCGGCTCGAGCGACTGCCTGGGCAGTGGCTTCGATCGCGGCGCCGGCCTCTTCGATCCTCCGGCTCGTCTCCGACGCGCTGGCTCGGACCTGCTCGATGACTTCGATGAGAGCCTGGGCGCTGGTGCCGGTGTCCGATGCGGCGCGAGCCTGGTCAGATGCTCCGGCCGCGACCTGGCTCATCGTCTTGGAGATGGACTCGGTCGCTCCGTCACTTTCCGATGCCGCCTCGCGCAGCTGCGAGCTTGTGGTGGCAACCGCGGCCGCGGCACCGCGAACCTCGCCGATTGCCAGGCCCAGCTGGTTGCGGGCCAGCTCGTAGCTGTCGATCGTCGCGTCGAGCCGGTCCACGAGCATGTTCGTCGCTTCGGCGGCATCGCCGATCTCGTCGTGGCCGAGCTTCTCGATGCGGGCCGACGGCGGCTGGACGCCGACGGTGAGGTCGTTGGCGGCCAGGGCCGCCATGGCCGCCGCAAGATCCGTGGCGGTCTCGTCGGCAAGGGTCGTGATGGCCGCGCGAACGGCGCGCACGTCCCGCCGGATTCGGCGCGAGATGAGGAGGCCCACCCAGATCCCGACGACGATCGCGACGCCGAGCAGGATGAGCACGAGCTTGCTGGCGAAGTCGAACTGCCCGCTCGCCGTGCTGGCGGTCGAATCGGCGCCCGCGAGAATATCCGCCTCCCAGGCCTTGGAGGTGTTGTTCAGGGCATCCCAGGTGTCATTGGGCGCGCCGTCGTTCAGATATGCGTAGCCCTGGAGCGACTGCCCATCCCGGGCCATCTGGAGCACCGTCGCGGTCTGGTCCCGATAGGAGTGCCAGAGATCGGTCATCTTCTGCAGGGTGGCCCGCTCGGCGTCACTCGAGATGAGTGGCGTGTAGGCCGTCAACTCCTGATCGATGGCCGCGGACGTCGAGGCGATGTCGTCTTCGGCCGCCTTCCGCTCGGCCGTCGGCGCGAGAAGGTCGATGAACTGGCGACGCCGGTACGTCCCGATCTCCTGCTCGATCTTGAGCACGGACGTGACGGCGGGCATCCGTTCGGTGCGCATGAGCTGCACCTGCCCGTTGATCGAGGACATCTGGGCGAGCGCGACCGCGCTCAGCGCGACTTCCAGGAGGGTGAGGAAGCCAAACGCGAGAAGGAGCTTCGTCCGGATGGACAGGTGAGGCATGACCGTACCCCTATGGAGCGATCGCAGGGAACACACGCCTCTCGGCACGATCGCCCGTCTGGTTGGTCTTCGGTCTCGTTCGGCGAATCCGTAGCGGCGCGGATAGGAATTCCTTCGGTTCGGACGAGCATCCGGGCCACCCACAACGGAGTAGTCGAACCGTTGTATGCCGGTCCGGCCGGCTGTACGCTTCGGGAGTCCTGCGGACCGTTGGGGACGCACGACGAGCGATCCGGCTGCCCATAGGGAGCCGCAATGTCGGGCGAGATGACCGCTGCCTGGCAACTGCTGACTGCGGTTGCCCGCGCCCGCCACCAGCTCTCCGCCACGCGTCCGCAGATATGGGAGCGTGCTCGCCTGCCCACCGCCGAGCACGCGGTCATCGTCCGGCCGGCCGAGGGTGCGCCGCGGGCCGGGGCCGCCAGTATGGCCGCCGAGGTCGTGATGCGCCTGACCCTGGAGATGCACCTCCAGAGCGGGCGGCGGCTGACCAGCTGCCTGGATGTGGTCGCCGCACCGAACCGCTGGCGCGCCACTCCGTACATCGAGTACGAAGATGGGACCGGCGAGCTCGTATGGCAGGGCCAGATGGTCGAATGCGGCGATTTGCCGGAACTCGTCGACGCTCTTGACCGCGCCACCCAGTCCCTGATAGAGGCCACGCTCAGCCTGGACTTCGCGGCGCTGGCGGCCAGCTAGTCCGTCCGAGGCCTCGGCGAACCCGCGGCGCGCACTCGTTCCACCTCGCTGGTCTGCCCCTCGCGTCAACTAATGAATACTATGGCACTCAATGTTACGATCGGGCCATGGTCGGCAAAGTCGCTGCCAGGGCGGAGGCCCGGGCTGATGGGCTCTCGGCGGAGACCCTGGAGACGTGCAGGCTCCTCGTAGAGTTCCTGCATGCGGCTTATGCCGCCCGCCGCGAGTCCGACCTCCAGGACCCGGTCGCGATCGCGATTTCCCCATACGGCGACGCGGCCGGCGACGGAGACGGGGAAGCGGCCGGGCGGGCCGGACGGGCCGGGCGGCGCAACGATTTGCCATCCGCCCGGAGGAACGCTCCGTCCGGTCTCGGGCGAGTCGAGGCGCGGCCGATGTCCAGCCATGCCGTGCGGGCGGCCGTCCACGTCCACGAGCACGGCGAGCGGACGATCGGCGAGCTTGCGGCCGGCCTGGGCATCTCCTACGGCTGGGCCAGCAGAGTGGTCGACGAGCTCGAGACGGCGCACTACGTCGTCCGGCAGCGGGACGTGTACGACCACCGGATCGTGCGGATACGCCTCGATCCCACCGCGGTCGAGGCCGTGGAACGGGCCTACAGGTGGCGTGAGCGAGACGTCCAGGAGGCTCTCAAACCGCTTTCAGAGGAGGAAAGGGACGCCGTCAGGACATTTCTTCGTGGCGTGACGGAAAAGCTGCGAGGAAACCGCGCTGAGCGCTCGGAGAGCGGGGGTCAGGCCTGACCAACTACAATCCTCTGGCCGGTTCTGGCCGCCCGTGTGAGGCCGAGCAGCGCCGGTAGCCGTCCCACCGGCGAGCGGATTCGCCCGTCGGGGCAGTTCAGTCGGACGCCGCCGGCGGTGTCCCCGCTTGCCGTACGTCCTAGGAGATGGCCAGTGCCAACCCGAGATCCAGCCCGCCGCGCCGTCGTCACCGGCCTTGGGGCAGTCACCCCGATTGGGAATACCGCGCCGCTCTACTGGCAGAACCTCATCGCCGGGGTCAATGGCGTGGGCCCGATCACGCAATTCGATTCGTCCGGCCTGGACGTTCGAATCGCCGCCGAGGTCAAGGACTTCGACCCTGCCACCGCGATGGATCGGAAGATGGCTCGCCGCATGAGCCGATTCATCCACCTGGCCATGGCCGCTTCGACGGAAGCCGTGAACGATGCCGGCCTCGACTTCAGCGCGATGGACCCGGACCAGCGCGATCGAGCGGCCGTCTGCCTCAACACCGGCGGCGGGGGGATGGACCAGGTCATCATCGGGACGCAGGTCATCGCCGAGAAGGGGCCGGGACAGGTTTCGCCGTTCGCCATTCCGGCCCTGTCGGGGTCCATGGCCGCCTGCCAGGTCTCCATGAAGTTCGGCATTACCGGCCCGGTGATCACCCAGGTCGCGGCCTGCGCCAGCAGCGTGATCGCGTTCATCGACGGAATGCGGATGATCAACCAGGGCGAGGTGGACGTGGCCCTCGTCGGCGGCACCGAAGGATCGCTTCTGCCGATCGCCTTCGCCGCCCTCGGGAACATGGGCGCTCTCTCTCGACGCAACGACGACCCCACCCGCGCTTCGCGGCCGTTCGACAAGGATCGCGACGGCTTCGTCTTCGGCGAGGGCTCGGCGGTGATCGTCCTGGAATCGGCCGAGCACGCGATGGCCCGCGGGGCGAACATCCTGTGCGAGGTCCTGGGTGGCGGCATGACCGCGGACGCGTTCCACATCAGCGCGCCCGAGCCTACGGGTCGCGGCGCGGCCGCGGCGATGACGAAGGCCCTCCGCAACGCCGACGTCGCTCCCGACGAGATCGATTACATCGTCGCCCACGGGACGTCCACGCCGCTCAACGACATGACCGAGACCAAGGCGATCAAGACTGCCTTCGGCGCGCACGCCCGCAAGGTCGCCATCAGCTCGCCGAAGTCCATGGTCGGCCACCTCCTCGGGGCGGCCGGCGCGGTCAGCGGCCTGGCGGCCATCGGGTCCATCCGCGACGGCATCATCCCGCCCACCACGAACCTCGAAACCCCCGATCCGGAGTGCGACCTGGACTACGTCCCCAACGTCAGGCGGCTCCAGAAGGTCGACACGGCGATCATCGACGGCTTCTGGTTCGGCGGTCAGAACGCGGTCGTGGTCTTCCGCCGGTTCATCGCCTGAGCGAGCCGGAGCGAGAGTCTTCGCGGATCGCGCCTCGGCCGGAGCCGCTTCGCCCGGCGGCGCCTACCCGGCGGCGCCTGCCCGGACGGCGGACCCGCCGATGGGTCGGCCGGCCCATCGGCGCCCGGGTTGTAGGATGCCGAAGTGAGACGCAGACGAGTCGTGCCGCCGTGGCTTCGCCACGGTTTCGAAGCTGGAGTGGTGGGCGCCTTGCTGTCGGCCGGGACCCTGGTGGCCTTCCAGCTCAGCCGTCCCGCGCCTCGTCTGACCGTGCCCAACGGCGTGGACGGCTCGTTGATCCTGACGCCGGCGGTGGTCGCGCTCGGCATATTCGTGGTGAGCTATCCCACGCTCCTGGCCGCCACCCGCCAGGAGGCGGTCCTGGGGGTGATCGCCGCCTTCCTGATCGCGGCCGACGTCCTGATGCTCATCTCGCTGAGTCAGCGCGACTCGGTCATGGTCCACGCCCTCGCCCGCCCGCTTCCGCTGGGAGTCGTCGGAGTGGCGCTGGCAACGCCGGTGGCGATCATCGCCCTCGTCATCGGGCAGACCTCCGCGCCGCTCGGTTTCGGCCGCTCGGCAGGGCTTCGGTCCACTCTCGTGGGAGCCGTGCTGGCGCTGCTGGTCGTCCTGGTCGCCGGCTATTCGATCTAGGCGGGGGCGGCGCACCGGGCGCGCGGCTCGGCTGTCCGGCCGCGCTGGGCGACCTCTGAGCGGCCGCTATGCCACAGGTGCCCGTTCGGCGCCCCGGAGGCCCACCGCGCCGGCGGCGGCCGCCCCACCGGCCCGACGAAGCCGCAGCGAGTTGGTCACGACCGTGACCGAGGACGAAGCCATCGCCGCGGCCGCGAGGGCCGGGTTCAGAGTGATCCCCCAGATCGGGTAGAGCAGGCCCATGGCGATGGGAATGAGAACGACGTTGTAGCCGAACGCCCAGAAGAGATTCTGGCGGATGACGCTCATCGTCCGCCGCGAAAGCTCGATCGCCCTCTGCACTCCCCGCGGGTCGCCGCCGACGAGGGTCACGTCCGAGGCCTCCATGGCCACGTCCGTGCCCGTCCCGATGGCGATGCCGACGTCGGCCCGGGCGAGAGCCGGCGCGTCGTTGATGCCGTCGCCGACCATTGCCACTCGCTTGCCGCGGGCCTGGATCGTGGCCACGGCGTCGGCCTTGCCGGCCGGCAGCACCTCGGCAAGGACGTGTTCGGGGGCGATGCCCACGGCCGCAGCCACGGACCGGGCGGTCCGGGCCTGGTCGCCCGTGACCAGCCACACTTCGATGCCGCCGGCCTGGAGCTCGCGCACGGCGGCGACCGCCTCCGGCTTGATCTCGTCTACGGTCGAAAGAAGGCCCGCGGCGCGGCCATCGACCGCGACGCAGGTCGTGGCGGAGGCATCGTCGGCGGCCGGAGGAAGTGCGGACACATCCACGCCGTTCTGGGCGAGGAACGCCGCCGTCCCGACGAGGACGTCCCGGCCTTCGACGCGGCCCCGTACTCCGCGGCCGGCGACGGCGGCAAAACCCTCCACTGCCCGGCCGCCCAGACCGCGCTCGCCGGCGGCGGTCAGGATCGCGGTCGCGAGCGGATGCTCGCTGCCGCGCTCCACGGAGGCGGCAAGGTCAAGCACCTCGTCCGCCTCGAAGCCAGGCGCGACCAGGACCTGGCCCAGTGAAGGCCGGCCACGGGTCAGGGTGCCCGTCTTGTCGAAGACCACGGCGTCGACGCGGGCCGCCAGCTCGAGCGCCTCACCGCCGCGGATCAGGATTCCGGCCTCGGCGCCGGCGCCCGTGCCGACCATGATCGCGGTGGGGGTCGCGAGCCCCATCGCGCACGGACACGAGATCACCACCACGGTGATGAATGCCACAAGGGCGTGGGTCGGCCGCGGCTCGGGGCCGAGCGCGAACCAGATCGCGAAGGTGATCGCACCGACCGCCAGGACGATCGGCACGAAGATGCCGCCGATCCGGTCCGCCAGTCGCTGGATCGGCGCCTTGGAACCCTGGGCGCGGCGCACCAACTCCACGATCTGAGCCAGCGCGGTGTCCCGACCGACACGAGTCGCCCGGAAGAGGAATGTGCCCCGGCCGTTCATCGTCCCCCCGATGACCTCCGAGCCGGCGCTCTTGTCCACGGGCATCGGCTCGCCCGTCAGCATCGACTCGTCGACCGAAGACTCGCCCTCGGCCACGCGGCCGTCGACCGGCAGTCTCTCGCCCGGACGGACGCGAACCAGGTCGCCGACTCGCACTTCTTCGAGCGGCACGTCCACTTCCGCTCCGGCCCGAACGATCCGGGCGGACCGAGCCTGAAGTCCGATCAGCGCCTTGACCGCGCCGAGGGTCTGGCCCTTCGCCCGAGCCTCCAGCCAGCGGCCCAGCAGGATCAGGCCCACGATGGCCGTGGAGCTGTCGAAGTACGGCACGGGGTCGATGCCGGCGGATCGGAGCACGCCCGGCGCCAGCGTGACGAAGACGCTGTAGGCCCAGGCCACGCTCGTTCCGACGACCACGAGCGTGTCCATGTTCGTGGACATGTGGATCGCGGAACGGTAAGCCGCCCGGTAGAAGCGGGCGCCGGCCCAGAACTGCACGAACGTCGCGGGAACGATGAGGGCCCACGACATCTGCTCCATCGTGAGGGGCAGGTTGGGCGCGTACATCAGGAACATCGCCAAGGCCGCGACGGCGATCGAAACGCCGGCTCGGAGGCCGAGCGCCCGCTGCTCCGTGGCTCGTTCGGCCGACTCGGCATCGGCTTCGTCCAGCAGGTTCGAGCGGCTCGTGTCCGTGCCCTCGGGCATCTTGCGAACTTCGTAGCCGGCCGCTTCGATTGCCCGCGCCAGCTCGTCGAGACCTGCCGTCTCGGGCAGGTACCGGATCGTCGCGGTCTCCGTGGCCAGGTTGACGCTGGCCTCCGCGACGCCCGGGGTCTTGCGCAGGTAGCGCTCGATCCGGTTGACGCATGAGGCGCAGCTCATCCCCTCGATGGGGAGCTGTATCTCGGCCGATTGGCCGGGAGCGGCGGTGGAGTTGGTGTCCGACGGGGCGGCGGGATCGAGGGTTTGCATACTCCTGGGGAGTATATCCCATCGGTCCAGTCCGGCAACGCAGCCGTCCGGCTGCCGGCGCGGCGAACCCCTACGGAAGCGACGCCGCGAGGCTGAGACCCGTCTCCCGCTCGGCCAGATCCCACAGGGCGGCATGCTCGGCCGGGTTCGCGATGGAGCCCACGACGCGCCGGATCACCGGATGACCGAAGGCCAGCCATTTCGGGGCGTACAGGGCGCCGCCTCGCGCGCCGGGATCCGTGGCGGCCCGGAGCTGCGGCAGCGCGCCCATCTCCGGCGGCTGGGCGACGAACAGCAGCCTGGCCCAGAGCCTGTGCTGGAAGCCGTCCATCGACGCCGCGGCCGTCGTCTGCAGCTCGGTACGGGAGTAGCCGGGATCGGCCGCGAAACCGTGGATGCCGCGGCCGCCCAGCCGCCGGTCGAGTTCGAAGGCGAACTCGAGCATCGCCCGCTTCGAGATGCCGTAGGCCATCCAGGGGTCGTAGTGGCCGCGCAGCTGGAGGTCGTCGATGACGAACTTGCGGACGCTGAAGCGGGCGATCGAAGTCGTGCAGACGACCCGGGCGCCGGGGCCCTTACCGGTGGCGCCCGCCGCGGCCAGCGCCGGCAGCAGGCGCATCGTCAGCGCGAAGTGGCCCAGGAAGTTGGTCCCGAACTGCGTCTCGAAACCGTCCGCGGTCGTACCTTCCGGAACGGCCATCAGACCCGCGTTGTCGAACAGCATGTGGATGCGTGGATGAGCGGCGGCGACTTCGGCGGCGAAGGACTCCACCGCGGCCAGCGACGCGAGGTCGAGCGGCCGGACCTCGACCTGAGCCTCCGGCGTCTCGGCTCGGATCAGCCCGCGGGCAGCTTCGCCTTTGGTCATGTTGCGCGCCCCGATGACGACCAGCGCACCGTGAGCGGCGAGGTGCCGGCAGGTCACCAGACCCAGCCCCCGGTTGCCGCCGGTGACCACGGCCACCCGGCCGGCCAGGTCCGGAATGTCGTTGGCGTTCCAGGCCACAGGATCTCCTCGAGAGGGTGCGTGCCGGAGCGGTCGGCTCAGGACAGGGTGGTGGTGGCGGTGGTGGCGCCGCGCTCCTCGATCTCCATCTGCTCCAGCGCGATCGCGATCGCGAGAGCAAGCGGGACGTCGAAACCGGGGGCAATGCGGATGGCGTAGGCACCTCGGAGGCTGAGCCAGCGCCGTGAGGCGGTCATGACCTCCCGATCGTTCATCGTGGCGCGGAACTCGTGATCCCAGATGTTGCCGCTGATCCGCAACTCCGAGCGGTCGACGAAGACCACCTTGAACTTGTCGCGCAGGAACGTCATGAGGGCTTTCTGGACGGTCGCCACGACGACGTCGCCGCGCTTGATCTCGAAGGTGGACCGAATGTGCATCAACGACGCGTTGATCTGGTAGAGCGGCTGGCCGCTCAGGTCGAGCAGGATCAGAGTCCGTCTGATCGTGAAGGCCTTGCCATCCACCTCGAAAGCACGGTTTCCGGCGGCATCCTGGATCCACAGGTCCCCGCTCAGCGAGAGAAGCTTCTCCTGGAGGACGTACATCTGTTCCGGCGGCGTCTGGCCCTGGGGCGTCTGGCTCGACGGCTGGTTCGGCTGCATCTGGACCCCTTCTCGGCGCGCGGGAGTGAAGGACCGGTCGAGCGTACGGCATCGATCCGGGATCGGCCAGACCGCAGTTGCGCGGCAGGGTCTAAATTGCGCGCATGCTCGAGACAGAAGCGGAGATCGCCGAGCTGCAGCGTCTGATCGACGCGACGCTCGAGAGAGCCAACAGCCACATGCTGGACATCCTGACTCCGGATCGACGGCTGACTGCGCGCCAGGTGGCCGCCTATCTGACCGGGACGCGCCACGTCGCCTTCGCCACCGTCAACGCCCGCGGAGAACCGCGCGTGTCGCCGCTGGACGCGCTGTTCATCCACGGGCGATTCGTCATGGGCACGGGCGCCGGAGCGGCGCGGGTGGCTCACCTGCGGGCAAACCCGGCCTGCTCGGCCGTTCACCTGGACGCCGACAGGGTGGCCGTCACCGTCAACGGAACGGTCGAATGGATCGGCCGCGACCACCCGGACAATGCGGAGATCGTGGAGACGTGGCGATCCGTCTACGGCATCGACCCGTACAGCCTGGGCGACGTGGTCATGTTCAGGATCGCGCCGACGTCGATGTGGGCGTTCGCCTCGGACCCGTCGGGTTTTCCGTCGTGACCGAGCGCGCGTCGACTCACGCGGCCGACGGGACCGGCGTCATGCGAGCGGTCGAGTTGCAGCGCCCCGGCCCGGTGGCGGAGGGCCCGCTCCGGCTGGTCCAACGGCCGCTGCCGGAGCCGGGACTCGGGCAGCTGCGGCTGAGGCTGGCGGCCTGCGCGGTCTGCCGCACGGATCTCCAGCTCGCCGAAGGGGACGTAGAAGCGCGGCGTCTGCCGATCGTGCCCGGCCACCAGGCGGTCGGCAGGGTCGAGGCGATCGGAGCCGGTGTCTCGGGCTGGTCGATCGGCGATCGAGCCGGCGCCTACTGGCTGTTCGGGGCCGACGGCACGTGCCGGTTCTGCCGCAGCGGCCGAGAGAACCTCTGCGAAGCGGCCGAGTTCACCGGCTGGGATCGAGACGGCGGCTACGCCGAAGCGATGATCGTGCGGGCCGACGTCGCGGTCCGGATCCCGGATGGCTTCGACGACCTGTCCGCGGCACCGCTCCTGTGCGGCGGCGTCATCGGCTACAGGGCTCTGCGAGTCTCCGGCATCGAGCCGGGCGGCCGGCTCGGCCTGTTCGGCTTCGGAGCGTCGGCATCGCTGTGCATCCAGGTCGCCCGCCACTGGGGCTGCGAGGTCCACGTGCGCGTCCGCTCGGAGCACGAGCGGCAGCGCGCCCTGGAGCTCGGCGCCGCCTCGGTCGGCGGCTACTCGGATGCGACGCCGCCACTCGACGCGGCGATCACGACGGCGCCCGCCGGCGACGTGGTCGTGGCCGCTCTCCGGGCAGTGGATCGGGGCGGGATCGTGGCGGTCAACGCGATCCACCTGGACCGCGTCCCGGAGTTCCCCTACGAGTGGCTGTGGCTGGAACGCCAGCTCCGCAGCGTGGCCAACGTCACGCGCCGCGACGCCGCCGAGTTCATGGAGCTTGCCGCGGCCATACCGATCCGGACGCAGACGGACCTCTATCCGCTGGCCGCGGCCAACGACGCCCTCCGCGCTCTCTCGGAAGGCCGGGTTCGCGGCGCCGCCGTCCTGACGATGGAGGCTTGAGGATCCCGATTCGTCAGGCGGCGGGTCGTCCTCGAACGGAGGGCTGCGGAATCCGGCCCAGCGCCCTATGACTCCCAGGTCCGTGGCCGCCGGGGCAAATGCGGGGGTGTCCACTCGAGGCGGCCGCCGATAGGTTGTGTCGTGACGAGCTCGTCTCGGAAGTGCGAGCCGACCTCCGAGAGGTGCCCGATGAACCCGGCAAGCCTTCACAGACCCGGCCGCGTTCCGAGAGCCGGCCGCGTGTGGCTAGGGGGCCGCGCCGCGGCTGCCGTCGCCTTCTCGATCGCGATCGCCGCGGTCGTCGCCTTTGCCGGCGTTCCGCGCACCCAGGCCCAAACGACCGTATCGGTCATCGCGTCGGCCGATACATACGCCGACTCCTCGGCGCCCACGACCAACTTCGGCGGCGCCGCTCAGCTGCGCGTCGACGGATCGCCGACTGTGGACGCGTTCCTCCGCTTCGATGTGAAGACCGTATCGGGAACGGTGCAGCGAGCCACGCTGCGGTTGTACGCAAACTCGGCCTCCACCACGGGCTACGACGTCTACGTCACCAGCGGCGGTTGGACTGAAAGCGGACTCAACTGGACGACGGCGCCGGCCCTCTCGTCGAAGTCCCTCGGCTCGGCCGGCGCGTTCGCGGCGGATACGAGCACGGACGTGGACGTCACGCCAGCGGTCAGGGCCGGCGGTTCCGTGGACCTTGCGATCCTGGATCGGAGCGCCACCGCGATCAGCTTCGGGAGCCGCGAATCGGCCAACCCGCCGACTCTCCTGCTGACCCTGGGCTCGGGACCGAGCTCGACGGCCACCGTCCACCCGACCGCGACCGCGACCGCGGCGCCGACCGCGACCGCGAGCCCGAGTTCGAGCTCCACCACGTCCACGGCGCCGACCGCGACCCCGAGCTCCACCACGTCCGCGCGGCCGACCGCCGGACCGAGCTCCGCCCCGACTCAGACCGCCTCTCCCCATCCGTCGGCGACGCCGGGGCCGAGCGGGACCCCGCCGGCCCAGGGCGATCCGGTTCTCATCGGCGCCGGCGACATCTGCGTCACCTCGATCATCGGAAACGCGGCCGCGACCGCCAGGTTGATCGAGGCACGCCCGGGGGCCCGGGTCTTCACCCTCGGCGACAACTCCAATGAGACGGGCACGGCGAGCCAGTACACCAGCTGCTACGCGAAGACCTGGGGCGCCTTCCTTGATCGGACCCGCGCCACGATCGGGAACCACGACTGCATGACGGCCGGCTGCGCTCCCTACTACGCCTACTTCGGGAGCGCGGCAGGGCCCGCGGGCAAGGGCTACTACAGCTACGACCTGGCCAACAACTGGCACGTGATCGTCCTGAACACGCAAGGATTGGAGGTCGGAGGAACCGGTGCGGGCTCGCCGCAGGAGACGTGGCTGCGGGCCGATCTCGCCGCGAGCGCGGGCAAGCACATCATCGCCATGTGGCACATCCCTGTCTTCACCTCCGGACTGCTTTCGCGAAGCGCATACGACATCTGGTGGCAGGACCTGTACGCCGCCCACGCCGACCTGATCCTCGACGGCCACGACCATCTCTACGAGCGCTTCGCGCTCCAGTCTCCTGCCGGCAAGGCCGATCCGAAAGGCATCCGCGAGTTCATCGTCGGGACCGGCGGGGCTCCCCCCCAGGTCTTCGGCGCGACGGCCGCCAACTCGGAGGTCCGTCACGCCGGCACGTTCGGAGTGCTCGAGCTGACCCTCCACGCCCACAGCTACAGCTGGCGGTTCCTGCCGGCCGCGGGCGGGACGTTCACCGACTCCGGCACGCAGGCGACTCACAGCTGACGCGAGCGCCGCGGGTCGGATCCGCGGCCGCCGCAGTCTGGAGCGGCCTCTGCTGAGGCTCAGGGGTTGTCCGGCGGCACGATCGGGCTGTGCCAGGAAGCCGCGACCTCCGTGCGCCAGGCCGAGACCGAGCGGCAGACGCCCGAACCGATGAAGAGGGCCGAGTAGGCTGCCCAGCTCACGGGCGCGCCGAGCGTCAGGACCAGGGCGCACGTCCCCGCCCCGATGGCGAAAGCCACGGAGTTCTGCGAGACGTAGAAGCTCTGGCAGCGGACGCGCAGGTCGGCCGGGGCCAGCCTGTAGAGCCTCTCGTTCGCGGCCAGCACGCCCGCGTTCCCCGCTCCGCTGAACAGCGCCGACCCAATGACCAGGATCGGCAGGGCGAGCGGGTTGCCGGGGAACGCCGATGCGCAGATGAGCGCGGCCAGGGCCCGCAGGACCAGCGAGGCACGGAAGACGCGGCTGGACGAGCCGCCCAGCAGGAATGAGCCGGCCGCCATGGAGCCGATGAGGGCGCCGCCGGACCCCGCCGCCGACAGAGTGACCGCGTAGCCCGCCGACGCGTGGAGGACGTTGATCGAGTACAGCGACAGATACGGGATGAGGCCCTGGCCGACGGAGGCGATCGCCGAGGCGGTCGAGAATCGCCGGAACTCCTCCGGGAGCGGCACCGTGGTTGCCTCGCCGGATCGGACCAGGACGCGACCCGGCCGCGGCAGCTGCGAGACGGCGTAGGGCGTCAGGGCGGAGGCGAGGCCGCCCGCGAGAAACAGCGCGGAGTAGGACCACAGGCCGATCGTCCGCAACCCCGCGTCGAGAAGCACGCCCGTCGGAAGGAGCAGCAGCGTGGAGAGGGCCATCGTGGCCGCGCCCATTCGAGGGCCCACGAGACGCCGTTCCTCCTCGTGGAGCACTACCGCGGTCCAGAGGGTGATGTTCGAGCCCGAGAGCGCACCGGCGGTCTGGCCGATCGCGACGGTGGCAGAGACGAGCAGGATCGCGACCGGGGCCGTGATGAGTCCGATCATGTATGCCGCGACGACCGCGGCGTGGACGAACCCCCGCATCTCGAAGACGGCCAGGGCCAGTGTCAGGCGCCGCAGGTTGCCCCGCAGGCGCCTCAGGATCTGGGGTGCGAGCGCCTGCGTGACCGACCCGGCGATCGGTATCGCTCCGACGACGGTTACGAGCTCCGGCGCGGCGCCGAGCTTGAGGAGCAGCGGCACGAAGAGGGCGTCGGAGGCATAGGAGATCGTGCAGGCCTGGCCGACGGCGATCGCCTGGAACGGCCGGTACCGGGCCGCGGCGAAAGCGCGCCAGCGCTCGAAATGAGGAAGACGCATCGCCCCCATGATGCGTCAGAAGGGCCGGATCGTCCGGGAAGCCTATTCGGGCGGCGCGCCCGCCGGGTTCGGCCACGCAACCGGCGGCCGCGACGGATCCTACTGGCGCGCGACGGGCCTCATCGCGTAGACGCCGATCACGGCCGGGCTGCAGGGGTCGAGGAGCAGCTCGCAGCCGACCTCGCCCGCCTTGATCAGGTCGCCGAGGAAGCGGGCCTCCTGGGCTGGCAGGCCGACGTAGATCGTGCCCTTGTCCGTTGGGACGGGGTTGACGTCGTCTTCGAAGCCTTCGATCTCGAAGCGCCGGCGCAGCTCGTGGATCGGCACATAGGGCCGGCTCTTGATGAAGCGGCGCATCTGAGCCATGGTGCACGAGGCCCTCTGAGCGGCCGACATACCGACCATAGGTTCGGCCTCGAAACCCGGCTCGGAGTCTTCAGCGGGCGGCCCGGAAATGGCCTCGGAGAAGACGGGCGGAACCACCGGAGCGGTCATCTGCATGCCGCCGCGGCTCCGATTCCTCTGGCGGAGTGGCCGCGCGGCGGGGCTGCCCGCCCGCGCCTCCGCGTCGCTCGGGGCGTACCGGTTCGATGCGACGTGGCCATCCATGGCCGTATCCGTGAGCCCGACCGAATGCGACTCATCGGCGCGGCCGTCCGCCTCGGGGCCGAGCGCTTCCGGTGGGAGCGGCAGGACGGCATCCCGGCCGACCGCCACGACTCCCCCGCCGGTACCGTGCCCGCGGCCGCGCCTCCGAGGACTCATGGCGTCAGCGAGCCGCCGCGAGCTCGACGGCTTTGTCGGGCGCCGTGCCGGCGAGAACTTCGCGCGCGTACTTCGCCGCGAAGGAGCTGGCCGCCTGCTCGGGCTCGATGGCCTTGATCGAGGATTCGTCCAGGCCGTAGCCGTACTTGATGGCGGCGACGTTCTCTTCGACGTACTTCTTGGGCAGCACGGCGCGGAGGGCGTCGTCCGTGAACTCGACGTCGCAGACACACAGCAGGCGGCCCAGGGCGATCATGTTGCCGAAGAGGTCGCGCCCGAACTTGTCCACGCCGAGCTGCAGGAACGGGATCTCCTCGCCGCGCTCGCCGGGCTTGATCAGGTCGCAGTCGGCGATCACGTAGTCCGTGGTGAGGTGCATCGGACCGCGGTCGGCGAGGCGAACCACGACGTCGGCGCATTCCACCACGAAGTTGGATATCGGTTCCCGGTCATAGGTGAGGAATGCCTCGCTCATGCCGCCGCGGACCGACGAGTCGTAGTCGAAGAGCAACGTCACGTGGTAGTCCATGACCGCGAGCAGGCTGGCCATGGTGCTGCCGATGACGCGAACGCCCTGACCCCCGACCCCGTCGATGACGATGAACTTGGCGCTCATGCCTTCTCTCCATCGGTGGACGGCCCGGCGGGCTTTGCCGCTCCGACGGGGACCGGCTCTTCGTTCTTGATGATGCCGAGCTGCTTGGGTTCGAGGTGAGTGGCGCCGCGCGGAGCCGCCTTGTAGCTCGACTTGTAGTCCTCGAGCATCTCGAACGCGGACCCGAAGCCGATGCGGCGGCCGTTGTTCTCGATGCACTGGCTGGCGATGTCCACGAAGGCGAAGCCCGGCCACTCGATCGCTTCCTTGATGGCCCGGCGCATCGGTCCCTGATGGTAGACCGTGGTCTTCGCGTAGAAGGCGTTCTGGTTCGTGTTCACCAGACCCTGGAGGTTGATCGGCGAGAAGCCCGATCCTGCCGGCGACGAAAGCGTCGTGGTTCCCTTCGGCGTGGTGGGCCCCGTCTGACCGCCCGTCAGGCCGTAGATCTCGTTGTTGTTGCAGAGGACCGTGACGTTCGGGTTGCGCCTGATCGAGTGCAGCAGGTGATTGCCGCCGATCGAAGCCGTGTCGCCGTCACCCGCGACGACGATGACGTTGAGCTCGGGCCGGACCGTCTTGATCGCCTCGGCGACCGGCAAGGTTCGGCCGTGCAGCGTGTACACGGACTCGAAGTTCATGTACGCGCCCATCCTGCCGGTGCAGCCGATACCCGTGACGATGACGGTGTTGGTCTTGTCCAGGCCCACCTCGTCCATCACGGTGGCGAGCTGCTGCATGATCAGGCCGATGCCGCAGCCTGGGCACCAGATCGTGGGGAAGAGATCGGTCTTGAGCTTGTCCTTGACAGCCATGGGTTATTCCTCTGAGCCGGTCAAGCGACCGAAGCCGACGCCGAAGCATCGGCGGCCGTCGCGCTGCCGGGCTCGGACTCCTTGGGAAGCAGGCCGATTCGATCGAGGCCTTCGCGGACGGCCTCGAGGCTCATCCGGCCGCCGAGCAGCGGCACTCGCTCGACTCGACGCAGGAGCATGTGTTCGATGACGCTGGCGTACTGGCCGTCGCTGCCTTCGATCACGACGATCTTCTTGTAGCGCGCCGCGATCTCGGTCAGCTCGTTGCCGAGGACCGGCCACAGGCGGATGGGCCGGAACAGGGCAAAGTGCGGTGCCAGGGGCTGGGCCACCCGGCGGGTAATGCCGAAGGCGATTACGAGCGTGTCCGAATCCTTGTTCCAGCCGTATTCGTAGAAGGCGTATTTCTCGGAGATCTTGAGCCGGTTCTCGCGGTTCTCCAGGTACTGGCGGATGAACTCGTCCGAGTCCGCGGTGGCCGGTTCGCCGTCGGGGTACGTGGCCACGCCGGAGAAGAGGCGCGTCCCGCCCGAGGCCAGCGGTTCCAGAGTCCGGTTCACGACCGGTACGTCGATCGTGTCCAGGTCCACCACTTCGTTGAGGTGGCCCAGGAAGGCGTCGGACAGGAGGATCACCGGCGAGCGGGTTTCCTCGGCCGCGTTGAAGGCGTGGATCGTGTACTCGAAGCACTCGGCAACGGTCGACGGATAGAAGACGAAGCTCGTGTAGTCGCCCGTGGAGCCGTAGCGGGCCTGGAGGATGTCGCCCTGGCCGGGCATGGTGGGCATTCCGGTTCCCGGACCGACGCGCATGACGTCGACGATGACCGCGGGGATGCCGACCTTGTGGCCGTAGCCAACCGCTTCCTGCATCAGGCTGAAGCCCGGGCCGGACGTGGCGGTGAAGGACTTGGCCCCTGCCAGGCTTGCCCCCAGGATCGCGTTGGCGCTCGCGATCTCGTCCTCCTCCTGGAGGAACTTGAACTCGGGGTGCTTGGCGGCGTAACCGGAGGCCTGGGCCAGGATCTCCGAGCTCGGGCTGATGGGGTATCCGGCGAAGTATCCGGCCCCTGCCTTGATGGCCCCGAGGAAGACGGCCTCGTTACCCTGGACGAGTCGCTTTGTCATTTCGGTCTCTCGCTCAGGCTTCGCTGTCGCGGTTGGTCTCCGCGCTCTCGGTGTCGGTCAGGCCCCGGTGAGGATCCGTGCCCGCGATGGCCGGTCCTCGGGCCGCCTCCGGCACGTGTCCGTGGTGGGGCTCTCCACCTTCGAGGGTCATCGTCTCGCTCGGGAGGTTGCCCGCCGCGTCGCGCTTGGGCAGGACCTCGATCGCGAGATCCGGGCAGTAGCGTTCGCACAGCCCGCACCGAATGCAGTCGGTCGCTTCGATGATCGCGTCGTGCGTCAGGATCAGGCTGTCCTTGGGACAGATCTCGACGCAGATGTTGCAGCGTTTACACCACTCGTCGACCCAGCGGATGTTGACGTAGTCGACGATCGTCGGCGCGCGGTGAGGTCTTTTCTCGGCGGCGTATGGCGTAGTCGTGGCTGTTCTCCGGACTCAATCGTTAGCCCGCGTTGTGAGTACGGGGCACCAAGTCTACGTAATCGAGCGGGAGGCCGCAGGTTCATGCGAGTCGGACCCGCGTAGCGCCCCCGAATCGCAACCCTGGAATCGTCCGAAATGGCAGGACGGCGCGTCTCGGAGAGCCGGCGCCCCCGGCCTGCATCTTCGGGTCGGCGTCGGCTACTGGACGCGGACGACCACCTTGGCCTTGGACCAGTACTTCTCGAGGGCGTAGTAGTCGCGCTCGGGGACGGCAAAGATGTGAACGATCACGGCGCCGAAGTCGAGCAGCGTCCAGTGCGAGTTAGAACCGCCTTCGCGCCCGATCGGCCGGACGCCATCGTCGCGCAGCTTCTCCGCGATTCCGTCGCCGATGGCGCCGAGCTGGCGTTCCGAGCCGCCCGAGCAGATCACGAAGTAGTCCGCCATCGACGTCAGCTCCGAGACGTCGAGCAGGACGATGTCGGCGGCCTTCTTGTCCTCCGCCGCGTCGACGATCTTGCGGGCGATCTCGAGCGGCGTGAGGCGCAGTCCCCGCTCGCGCAGAGTCTCGGTCAGCTCCGGCTCGGTATCCGCGGCGGCAACTTCCGCATCCCCGGCCGCCACCTCAGCCTCGAGCTGATCGGCCAGGGCTTCTTCCTCGGCCGTGATCGGCTCCCGCGTCTCGGCTTCCTCGCCGGTGCTGCGGCGCGCGGCGGCAGTTCGACCGGCCACGGGCTTGCGGCGTCGCGGCAGACCGTCGGGGCTTGGCAGGGATTCGGACGAGTCGCGGTTTGGCCTGGGATCGGTCACTTCAGGTTGTCCTCACGGGTTTGCCGGAACGATACAGCCGATGGTCCCGAACGTAGACCTCGACGGCGGGCGGTACGAGATAGCGGATCGAGCGGCCCGAAGCCGCCCTTGACCGGATCTCCGTGGACGACGTCGCGAGCCGGACCGTGTCCAGGCACTCGACTCGGGCGCTCCCGGCGAGGTTCGAGGGCAGTTGGGCGCGAGCCCACTCCGGTTCCGGAGCCGGCGAGCCCGGGCGCGGAACGACGGCCAGAGTCGCGAGAGCGACCACGCGCGCGGGGTCGTGCCAGGAACGGAAGTCGGCCAGCACGTCGGCGGAAAGTATGAAGAAGAGCTCGCGGGCCACTCTCTGGCGGGCGGCCTCGTCCGCCAGCTCTTGCAGGGTGTCCGCGGTGTAGGACGGCCCGTCACGATCCAGCTCGATCCGGCACAGCGAGAACCTGGGATTGCCCGCGATCGCGAGCGCGGCCATCGCCGCCCGATCCTCGGCCGGGGTGACGTCGTCGTCGAGCTTGTGCGGAGGCCTCGAGGCGGGCACGAACAACACCCGCTCCAGGCCCAGTGCCTCGGCCACTTCCTCGGCGATGGCCAGGTGGCCGTAGTGGATCGGGTCGAAGGTGCCACCCATGATCCCGACCCTGCGAAGCTCGGGCTCGATCCAGGTGGCCGCCGCTGCCGGGGTCCGGCCTGAGTCGATTCCGTCCGCCAGCCCGGCGACGTCGCGGGAGCCGGCGCCGGCCGCAGGCTCGGCAGAGGTCGTGGGTCTTTCGCGTTCGCCGTCCGTCGTCGTATCTCCGCCGGTCACCGGTCGTCCCATTCGTCCGGTTCCCATTCGAGCTCGGCGGCACCGATCCGGACCATCTGACCGGGCTCGATGCCCAACCTGCGCAGCTCGTCGTCCACACCCAGGCGAACGAGGTCGCGCTGGAAGCGTTCGGCCGACTCTTCCGTGTCGAAGTTGGTCTGGGCGGCCAGCCGCTCGATCTTCTTGCCGCGGACCACGAACATGCCGTCTTCGAGGTCGACCCGGAAGTTGTCGCCGACCGATTCGATCCGGTGGACGACGACGCCCGACGGCGCAGCCGGCTCGGCCAGCTCACCGGCGCTCGGCAGCATCGCGGCCAGTCGAGCGCGGAGCCCGTCGAGCCCGATACCCTCCGCGGCCGATATTGCCACGACCTCGATCCCCTGCTTCCGACGAGCTTTCTCGAAGGCCGGCCAGGCTTCGGCCGCGGCACTCCGGTCCATCTTGTTGAACGCCACCAGCATCGGCTTCTCGAGCAGGGCCGGATCGTGGGCGGCGAGCTCGTCGCGGATGACCCCGTAGCTCCATTCGGGATCGCGATCCGAGCCGTCCACCATGTGCACCAGGATCCGGGTCCGCTCTACGTGGCGCAAGAACGCGTGGCCGAGGCCGGCGCCGGAGCTGGCGCCTTCGATGAGGCCGGGTACGTCCGCGATCGTCGGTCGGCGGCCGTCTTCCTGGCCCAGGTCGAGCACGCCGAGATTGGGTTCGAGCGTGGTGAATGGGTAGTCGGCGATCTTGGGCTGGGCTGCGGTCATCGCCGCGAGCAGCGTGGACTTGCCCGCGTTCGGCAGCCCGACGAGGCCGACGTCGGCGATGAGGCGCAGCTCCAGGCTGATCCAGTGTTCCTCGCCCGGTTCGCCCTTCTGGGCGTGATGAGGGGTCTGGTGAGTGGAAGTCGCGAAGTGGACGTTGCCGAGCCCGCCGCGGCCGCCCCGGGCCACCATCAGCGTCTGCTCCCTGGCCACGAGATCGCCGAGCAGCTCGCCCGAATCGCCGTCGAAGACGCCCGTTCCCGGTGGGACCTTGAGCGTCAGATCGTGGCCGGCCTTGCCATGCTGCTTCTGGCCGGAGCCCCGGCCGCCGGGAGTGGCCTTGAAGTGGTGGGCGTGGCGGTAGTCGCGCAGGCTCGTCTCGCCCGGATCGACGATCAGGTAGATCGAGCCGCCGCGTCCGCCGTCGCCACCGTCCGGGCCACCGCGCGGCACGTGCGCTTCGTGCCGGAACGTGGCCGCCCCGTCGCCGCCGTCGCCGCCGCGCACCCAGATTCGAACTCGATCAAGGAACATGTGTCAATTCTCGCATGCGAGGTTGGGTAGAGGCCGATGGGGGCGTGGCCTTGCGCCGGCCGGCCCGGCCGTTTCCGCTCGATGCCGGCCTGGGCAGCGCATCGCGGGAGCCGGCGGCCGTCCGCGGCCCGTTCAGGCACGATTGGCTCGCCAGGCGGTGAATCGTCAGCCGTATTCGGCTAACTCCACCAGGCTCCACGGAGATCAGGCCATCTCGGGAGTCCAGACCTCCACGTCCTGCTGTCCAGAACGGCGTCGAGTGGAAACCGCGAGACACGGAGTGGCCGGAGCCGTCGGAGTGGCCGGAGCCGTCGGAGCAACCGCCGGCTCGACCGCGGCCAGTGGCCGTTGGGCCCCGGCTGCGGCCGCTGCCCCCGTTGGGGTGGCGCGCGGCCCCGCCGCTACTGATCGAGTGACTTCGTCAGCGTGGCCAGGAACTGGACGTTGTTGTCCGTCTTGGCGAGGCGGTTGAGCAGTAGCTCGATGCCCTCGTTGGTGCCCACGGCGGAGAGCATCCGGCGCATGGTCCACACCATCTTGAGGACCGGCTCCTCGAGGAGCAGCTCCTCGCGGCGGGTGCCGGAGCGCTGGACGTCGATCGCGGGGAAGATGCGCTTTTCGGCGAGCTTGCGGTCCAGGATGAGCTCGGAGTTGCCGGTGCCCTTGAACTCCTCGTAGATCACGTCGTCCATGCGCGACCCGGTGTCCACCAGGCACGTCCCGACGATCGTGAGCGAGCCGCCTTCCTCGATGTTTCGGGCCGCGCCGAAGAACCGCTTTGGCGGGTACAGCGCGATCGGGTCGAGGCCGCCGGACAGCGTTCGTCCGGAAGGCGGCAACGCGAGGTTGTAGGCGCGGGCAAGGCGCGTGATCGAGTCGAGCAGGACCACGACGTCGCGTCCGGTCTCCACCTGGCGCTTTGCGATCTCGAGAGCCATCTCCGCGACATGGGTGTGGTTCTCTGTCGGCTCGTCGAAGGTCGAGGAGATGACCTCGCCCTTCACCGAGCGGCGCATGTCGGTGACTTCCTCGGGCCGCTCGCCGATCAGCGCGACCATCAGGAGAACTTCCGGATAGTTGGTGCTGATGCCGTTGGCGATGTGCTTGAGGAGCATCGTTTTGCCGGCCTTCGGCGGGCTGACGATGAGGGCGCGCTGACCCTTGCCGATCGGGTTGACCAGGTTGATCAGGCGCTGGGAGAGGTTCTTGGGATCCGTCTCCAGGTTGATCAGCACGTCCGGGTGGACCGGGGTGAGGTCCTCGAACTTGGGCCGGCGGCGCGCCGTTTCCGGATCGACTCCGTTCACGCGGTCGACGCGGATCATGCCCCAGTACTTCTCGCCCTCGCGGGGAGCGCGCACAGAGCCGCTGATCCGGTCGCCGACGCGAAGCCCGAACCGCCGCACCTGGCTGGAGGAGACGTAGACGTCGTCCGGCGTGGGCATCAGGCCGTGGCGGCGCATGAAGCCGAAGCCGTCTTCGACGATGTCCAGGATGCCCGTCGCATACGCGTGGCCGGCGAGCTCGCTCTGGCGGGCCAGGATGCGGTCGACCAGCTCTTCCTTGCCCGATCCGCTCGGGGCGCCCTCTTCCATCTCGAGGTCGCGGCCGACAGTCTGAAGCTCACCAACGCTCATGCCGCGGAGCTCGTTTATGTCGAGGTCGCGCGCGTCGCCGTCCGCGAATTCGTCGTACTCGGCCATCTGGGTGTGGCCGGCAGGGCGACGCCGTGGGCGTCTGTTTCGAGATCGGGGATCGGGTCCGTTGGCAGGCATTGAGGCAAGCTCGTGTGGAGAAGGGTGCCGTGCAGGATCGCGCGGAATCATGTTCGCAGCGGGAAATGCACGGTAGGGGCGACGCGGAGAATAACCGGCTCTTGGGGCGGCGTCAATCCGGATCTTGCGCCACGACCGGATCACGCGGACATTCTGTGCGACATCCGGATCTTGCGCGACGTCGTGTGTGGCCGCCACCGTGGCGGCGAAACGCACGACTCGCCGGTGCCACAGGGCCGGCGGGCCCGACGTCTCAGATCGGCCGGCGCGCGGGCCACGAGGGAAACGCGCAGTGAAGGGGGGACGCAACCATGAACGAAGGATCGGCCGGCAGGTCGTCCGCTGCCCACCCGGGCCGCCACCTGGTCGAGATCGGCGCGGCGGTCGCTGTCATTGCGGCGATCGCGAGCGTGGCAATCCTTTCGCGACCGGGAGGAAGCTCGGAACTGCCGCGCTCGAGCGGCAGCCCGCCGGCTTCGAGCGTACCGCCGGCTTCGACCCGGCCCTCGGCCTCCCTCGCGATCGGATCGACGGCGAGCGTCAGCGCCGCGAGCGCCGGCGTGTCGGCCGCCCTAAGCCCAGCGCCCGGCTCGAGCTCCGGCATGATCGGGCCGTGCGCCGAGCTCCCGATACCCGACTCACTCGGGCGCGAGATCACCCTCCCCGCGGGCGGAAGGCTCTACGGGCTCGGCAGGGCGGCGGTCGACGGGGATTGGGTCCTCGCCTCTCTCCGTTTCGATGGCCAGCCGAACGGGCATCAGGACCAGCTGCATGTCCTGAACGTGGCGACGGGCGAGAGCCGCAGGCTGGCCGATCACTCCGCCGAAGGCAGCGTCGCCGGGGCGCGCGTGGCCTGGGTCGACCCCATATGCAGCTATCCGAGCTCGCCTTCGGTCGGCGCCAACAACGACAGCTGCGCCTCGTGGAAGCTGCACCTGACGGATCTGACGGGCAGATCCGATCGGGTCGTCGCGTCGGGCACGATCTCGGGCCGCGTCAGCACACCCGTCTACCAGTACGGAAACGGCGAGTTCATCCTGCCGCGCGTCGCGCTGTCGGCGACCCGGCTCGCCTACTCCTCCGGTGATCTCGAGCACGGTTTTGCGATGCACATCGTCACGCTGGCGACGGGCAGCGAGCGAACCCTGAGGCTGGGCGGAATGGTCGACGAGCTGCGCTGGGCCGGAGACGACCTGGTCTGGATCGAGGACACGGACCTGCGGACCGACGGCATAGCCGAGGGGTACAGTCAGGCGGCCTACTACTCCGGCACGAGACTGATGCTGTTGGCCGCTGGATCGGATACGCCGCGCGAGATCGCGTCGAGTCCGTTCGCGCTCGAGGCCGGCCCCGGTCGCCTGGCGTGGACCGATTGGAGCACGACCCGGGCAGGCGAGGCCTACACGGCGAGCGGTCCCAACTGGCAGCCGTCGAAGTTGCCATCGAGCGGCACGACCAACGCGGTCGCCGTCTCGGGCGACTGGATCGGCTGGTACGACTATCAACTTCCTGTGTACGCGCTCGTGGTGCTCAAGCCGGGCGAGGATGCTCCGCGGGTCATTCCCGACTGCTACGGCATGTCCGGTGGCATGCTCTTCCTGGTACGCCCGGACCCGGACACCCGGGACCTGGCTTCCTTGCGAGCAGTGAAGATCTCGGACCTGCGGTAGGCCGTCACCGGCCGCCACTGGAGGCCCGACCTCTCAGGCGGCCTCGAGCTCTCCGGGCGCGGTGGCCAGACGGCGGGCGGTCAGGCTCGCGCCGGCGCTCGCAAGCGCGACGCAGGCGATCGCGGCAATGTCCGGTATGCGCAGGACCTGGCCGAGCGCAACGAAACCGACCAGGGCGGCGATGGCCGGCTCCAGGCTCATCAGGACTCCGAACGTTGCCGCGCGCAGGCGCCGCAGCGCGGCCATCTCCATCGTGTACGGGATTGCGCTGCTGAACAGGGCCACCACCACGCCCCCGGCGATAGCGAGTGGCGCAGCCAGCAGCGGAGCCGGATTGGAGAGCAGGAGCATCGTCGGCAGAACGGCGATCGATGCCACGACCATCGCCAGGCTCAGACCGCTGCCGTCCGGCCAGTGGCCGGCGAGCCGGCGGCCGGTGACTATGTACAGCCCCCAGCAGCCGCCGGCAACGAGAATGGCGACCACTCCGACGGCGTCGTCGGCCGAAACCCGCGCCCCGGCCAGGACGTAGATGCCGGCCGCCGCGAGAACCACCCAGCCAAGATCGAGCAGGCGCCGCGAACCGAGGACGGCGACCGTGAGTGGCCCCCAGAACTCGATCGTGACCGCCACTCCGAGCGGGATCCGGGAAAGGGCCACGTAGAACGACGAGTTCATGACGGCCAGGATGATCCCCAGGGCCGCGGCGGTGAGCAGCGCGTCGCGAGACACGCCACGGAGACGTAGCGGCCGGAAAGCCAGCAGCATCAGCGCCCCGAAGACGATGCGCATCGTGACCACGGGCAGAGGCCCGTAGTCCCGCAGCAGAGTCGTGGCCAGGCTCGCCCCGCACTGGACGGAAAGCGCGCCGGAGATGATCAGCACTTCCGGCGGAAGCGCGTCCAAACGCGAACCGGCCGCCCGGGCAGGGGTTGCGGGCGCCTGCCCGTCGGCGACGGTCACTCGTTCACCTGCAACTCGCCCGCCCGATTGCGGGCGTCATCAGCTCTTCGTCGCGGACCTGGCCGCGGCCGCCGCCCGAGCGCTCTCCCAGTCCTTTTTGAACTGGACGATGCCCTTGTCCGTGAGCGGGTGGTGAACCATCTGCTGAAGGACCTTGAACGGCACCGTGGCGATGTGGGCGCCGGCGAGGGCGGCCTGGGTGACGTGGAGCGGGTTCCGGATCGAGGCCGCGAGGACCTCCGAATCGATGTCGTAGATCGAGAAAATCTCGGCGAGCTCGCGGATGATCGTCATCCCGTCCTGGTTGATGTCGTCCAGACGGCCGACGAACGGCGAGATCAGGCTCGCTCCGGCCTTGGCCGCGAGCAGCCCCTGATTGGTGCTGAAGACCAGCGTGCAGTTGGTCTTGATGCCTTCTTCGGCGAAGCGGGAGATCGCCTCGAGACCGTTCTCGCTCATCGCCACCTTGACGACGATGTTCGGGGCGAGCTTGGCGAAATGCCGGCCCTCGGCCAGCATGCCCTCGACGTCGTCCGCGATCACCTCGGCCGAGACAGGGCCGGAAGTGATCCCGCAGATCTCCTTGACGACGTCGTCGTAGGATCCGCCAACTTTGGCGTACAGGGTCGGGTTGGTGGTGACGCCGTCGAGGATGCCCCAACGGGCGGCCGTCCGAATCTCTTCGATATCGGCGGTGTCGAGGAATATCTTCATCAGGCAGCTCCTGGCTCGCGGGGACGGGCCGCCGCGGATCGTGTCGTCCTATCGCCGGAATCGTAACATCGGCAACCGGCTCGCCTGGTCGGACGGCCTGCCCACGTCGCTCGGGTGCCAAGGGGCGGGCCCGCGCTCGGCCCGCGACACGATTCGGGGCCGGCTCCGCCGCCGCGCCCGGCGCGATTCGGGCCCGGCCCGGACCGCGACGTGCGGTGCCGCGCCGCGACGTGCTGTGCGGTGCCGCGCCGCCACCGTATGACGATCCGTGGTCGGGAACCCAGAGGGGGTGGGCGAGGTCGCCGCCTCAACCGGGCCGTCGCGCCGGCGCCCGATCGACCTCGCCATGCCCTCGAATGCATCGGTTCCATTCCTAAAGACGATCGAAGGGGCCGAAACGTTCGGCGGCCGCGTAATTTGGCCGGATCGGTGGCACCCCATTCCGTTCCACACGCGACCGCAGGTACTCGCTGGCGGTCGCATAATCCGTCCAGGTCGAGAGTCCCGGGCGCGCCGGAGGCGCCGTCGAGCCGGGGCGGCCCGCCTGAGGACCACATGCCCAGTGACCGGTAAGGCCGATACAGCTTCGACTCCTCCGCTCTCCGTGCTCGCCCGCTCATCCCCGTGGGCCGACCGAAACCGGCTGGCGTTCGCGGCCGCGCTCCTCGCCGCCCTCCTCGGGGTCGTGGTCCTCATCGGATGGCTGACCGGTCAGCAGGCCCTGACCAGCCCCGGGCCGGGGCTGGTGGCGATGAAGCCCAACGTGGCCATCTCCCTTCTCCTGCTTGGCGGAGCCCTGGCCCTGTCCCAGCTCGCCTGGCTGCCCGGGCACCTGTCCGGGATCGCGCTGCGGAATGTGCTCTCGCTCCTGGTCCTCGCGATCGCCCTCGCCACGATCCTCGAGTACGTCCTCGGTCAATCACTGGGCATCGATCAGGCGTTCTTCCGCGAAGTGCCCGGTGTAAGCACGCCGTTCCCCGGCCGCCCGCCCCTTGCCGTCGCGCTCGCCCTCGCGTCGGCGTCGCTCGGCACGCTGCTCCTCGGCCGCAGATGGCGCGGATACCATCCCAGCCAGGTCCTCGCCTTCTTCACAGCCTCGGTCGGCGGGCTCGTATTCCTCGGCTACGCCTACGGCGCGCAGGAGCTGGTGTCTCTGGGAGCCAACAGCCGCACTTCCTTTGCCGCGGCTCCGGGTCTTCTCCTGCTCAGTCTGGCGATCCTCGCCGCGAACCCGCGCCACGGTCTCATGGTCCAGATGACCGACCCCGGGCCCGCCGGCCAGGTCGCCCGGCGCGTGGGCCCCGCGGCCTTGCTCGTCGTCCCGATCGGCGCTCTGGTCAGGCTCGAGGGCGAGAAGGCGGGTCTGTACGACGCGCAATTGGGGCTGGCGATCATGACGGTGTTCGAGGCGCTCGTCCTCCTCGCCGTGGGGGCTTGGGCCTCGTCGCGAATCCTGAGCCTGGAGACGGCGCGCGCCGAAGCCAGCAGGGACAGAGATCGCTTCTTCGAGCTGTCGTCGGATCTCATTCTGGTCACGGACCACTCCGGCCGTGTCCTGCAGCTGAGTGCGAGCTGGGAGCCGGCGATCGGACGTCCTCTCCAGGAGATGCTGGGCCGGTCGTTCGTCGAGTTCGTTCACTCCGACGACCAGGCCGAGACGACCCGGCGCTTCGAAGACGACGTGGTTCGGGGTTCGGGCGTCTCGGGCTTCCAGAACCGCTACGTCTGCGCGGACGGGAGCTGTCGCTGGCTCGAGTGGACGGCGACGGCGGACGCCACTCGGAGCCGGGTCTTCGCCGCCGCCCGCGACGTCACCGAGCAGAAGGGCGCGGCCGAAACGCTGCGTGAAGCCTCGCTGTACGCCCGAGGCCTCATCGAAGCGAGCCTGGATCCGCTCGTCACGATCAGTCAGGAGGGCAAGGTCACGGACGTCAACCGGGCCACCGAAGAGGTGACCGGCCGCGGCCGCGACGAGCTGATCGGCACCGATTTCGCCGACTACTTCACCGAGCCGCAGCAGGCCCGCGCAGGTTACGAGCGGGTCCTCCGCGACGGCCTCGTCCGCGACTATCCGCTGACCGTCCGGCACGTCTCGGGGCTGACCACCGACGTGGTCTACAACGCCACCGTCTACCGCGACGAAAAGGGCGAGCTGCAGGGCGTCTTCGCCGCCGCCCGCGACGTCACCGAGCAGAGGCGCGCGGCGGCAACCCAGGCCCGTCTGGCCACGATCGTCGAGTCCAGCGTGGACGGCATCTTCGCCACGGACTTCGAGAACCGGATCGAGGCCTGGAACCCTGCCTGCGAGGTGATCTTCGGCTACTCGAGCGCGGAGACGCTCGGTCGGCCTGCCGGAATGCTGGCGCCCGAGGACTCGAGGGCCGAGCAGTCTCGCCGCTACGCACTGGCCCGCGACGGCAACCCCCAGGTATACGAAGCCTTCCGCCGGCGCAAGGACGGAACGACCTTCAGGGCCCAGCTGTGCACTTTCCCGATGCACTCCTCCGACGGCGCGTTCCTGGGCTTGTCCACGATCGTCCGCGACGTGTCGGAGGCGTACGAGGCTCGCGAGCGGCTGCGGGCCTACACCGACGAGCTGGCCCGCTCCAACCAGGAGCTCGACCGGCTGCTCAAGGAACGCGACGAGCGTGAGGCGGTCCTGCGCGAGCAGGCCGGCCTCCTCGAGCTCGCCCACGACGCGATCGTGGTCCGTGGATTCGACGGCGTCATCCGGTACTGGAGCGCCGGCGCGGAGCGCACCTACGGCTGGTCGAGCGCCGAAGCGACCGGGAAGATCACTCACGAGTTGCTCGCTACTGTGTTTCCGGAGTCGCTGGCGGCCCTCAACCAGACACTGCTGGAAGCGGGCTCCTGGGAAGGCCAGCTGGGGCATACCACTCGGGACGGGCGAGAGGTCGTGGTGGAGAGCCGGCAGGTTCTGGAGCGCGACTCCCAGGGCAGGCCCACGGCGATCCTGGAGATCAACCGCGACGTGACCGAATCCGTGAGCGCTCACCGGCGACTCGAGGAGTCGGCCGAGGAGCTGCGCCGCTCGAACGCGGAGCTCGAGCAGTTCGCCTACGTCGCCAGCCACGACCTGCAGGAACCGCTGCGGATGGTCACGGGCTTCGTGGGCCTGCTGCAGCGGCGCTACTCCAACCAGCTGGACGCGTCGGCGGACGAGTTCATCGGCTTCGCCGTCGAGGGCGCCCACCGGATGCAGAGCCTGATCAACGACCTTCTGGCCTATTCGCGGGTCGGCACGAGAGGCCATGAGTTCGAGCCGGTGGATCTCAACGAGGTCGTCGAGGAGGCCCTCATCAACCTCCGCGTGGCCATCGAAGAGAGCCACGCTCGGGTGGAGCCGGAGAATCTGCCAACGGTCCGGGCCGACAGGCGCCAGATGCTCCAGCTGATGCAGAACCTCATCGGCAACGCGGTCAAGTTCCACGGCGACGAGCCGCCCGAGGTCGCGATCGGGGCGCGGCGCGAGCCGGACGGCTGGCGCATCTTCGTCAGAGACAACGGAATTGGCATGGACGCGAAATACCATGACCAGGTATTCGTCATCTTCGGGCGGCTACACTCTCGTGAGGCGTACCCGGGCAGCGGCATCGGTCTGGCCATCTGCAAGAAGATCGTCGAGAGACACGGCGGCCGGATCTGGGTGGAGTCGGCGCCCGGCAAGGGATCGACGTTCTGGCTGACCCTTCCAGACGCGCGAAGGAGTCTCGGTGGACACACGTGAGCCTGTCGAAATCTTCCTGATCGAGGACAACCCGGGCGACGTCCGCTTGACTCAAGAGGCCTTCAAGGAAGGACGGATCCACAACACCCTCACGGTCGTGGGGGACGGCGAGGCGGCGATGGAGACCCTCCGCAACCGCGTCGCCCAGGGCAAGCCCAAACCGGGCTTGATCCTTCTCGACCTCAACCTGCCGCGCAAGGATGGCCGCCAGGTTCTGGCCGAGATCAAGGCCGACCCCTCGCTGCGCCTGATCCCCGTCATCGTGCTCACGTCCTCGGCGGCCGAGCGCGACGTGATCGAGAGCTATGAGCGCAATGTGAACGCCTACGTGACCAAGCCGATCGACATCGACGAGTTCCTGGCAGCCATCCGCGCCCTGGAGGGCTTCTGGCTCGCCGTAGTGCGCCTGCCCGGGTAGGCGAATGGCACGGACCGACGCGATGCCCTCCGAGCGGGAACCGGTTCCGCCGGCTCGTAACGGCCGGCCCGCGCCGACGGATGGCGGGGCCCAGTTCCGCATCCTGCTCGTGGAGGACAACCGGGGAGATTCCATCCTCGTCGGAGAGGCCCTGCGCGACAACCCCGACGGTGTGTTCGAGGTGGAGCGGGCAACGACCCTGGCCGATGCCAGGGCACGCGCCGAGGCCGAGCGGTTCGACGCCATCCTGCTGGACCTCGGGCTGCCGGACAGCCGCGGCTTCGACACGCTGGCGGCCATGGTTTCGACAACATCCGCTCCGGTGCTGGTTCTGACGGGCCTCGACGACGAAGCCATCGGCCTCGAGGCGGTCCACCAGGGCGCCCAGGACTACCTCGTGAAGGGCCGCACGAGCGAGGAGGTGCTCCGGCGCTCCCTGCGCTACGCGATCGAGCGCGACCGCCTTCGCGCCGCTACGACTACGCCGCTCATCGAGACGGCGCCGATCGGCCTGGCGGTCTTCGACCGGGATCTGCGGTTCCTCTATGCCAATCCGGCGATGGCGGCCATCGACGGCGTGCCTCCCCTGGCTCACCTGGGCCGGCGCATCGACCGGGTCACCCCCGAGCTGGGCCTGGACGTCGTGCACCTGCTGGAGCGGGTCGTCGAAGCCGGCGAGCCCGTGCGTGACGTGGAGATCCGCGGACGCCGCAAGGGCAGCTCCGAGGACGCGACCTGGCTGTTCAGCGCCGAGCCGCTCCGAGACGCGAGCGGGGCGACGGTGGGGCTGACGGCAAGCCTGGTCGACATCACCGAGCGCAAGCACAAGGAAGTGGCGCTCGCGGCCCTGGCCGAGTCGCGCTCGCAGGCCCAGGCAATCGGCGAATCGCTTCCCTACGGCATCTGGATCTGCGATCCGGAAGGGCGGCTTCGCTACGCGAGCCAGTCTTTCCTCGACCTGATCGGGCTGACGATGGAGGATGCCGAAGGGTTCGGCTGGACCCGCGCTCTCGACGCCGAGGCGGTCGAGCCGATGGTCCAGGCCTGGGCCGAGTGCCGGTTCACCGGGCGCCAGTGGGAATACGAAGTGGTCGTCCGTGACACCCAGGGATTCCGCCACACCCTTCTGAGCCGGGGCAACCCCATCCGCGACGACGGCGGCAGGATCATGAGCTGGGCCGGCATCAACCTCGACATCACCGAGCGCAAGGAGGCCGACGCCTTCCGCGACGCCTTCATCGGTGTCCTCTCGCACGAGCTTCGCACGCCGATCACCTCTATCTACGGGGCCAGCTCGCTGCTGAACCGGCCGTCGCTGCGCCGCGAGCAACGGGACGAGCTGGCCACGGACATAAGCGAAGAGGCCGAACGGCTCCGCCGCCTGGTCGAGAACCTGCTCGTGCTCGCGAGGGCCGAGAGGGGCGCGTTCAAGGTTGAGACCGAACCGATCGTCCTGAGCCACGTCGCCAGGCGGGTCGTGGCCGAGGAACGGAGACTGTGGGTGGGCAGGCGCTTCGAGCTGATTGCGGCCGACGTCGTGCCGGTGGCCTGCGGCGACGAGGCTTTCGTGGGCCAGGTGATCGGCAACCTCATCTCGAACGCCGCGAAGTACAGCCCGGCCGAGGGCACCGTGCGCATCGCCGTGGACGCCGCTGCCGGCCACCCCCGCCTTCGGGTGTTCGATGACGGACCGGGGATCGAGCTCGAAGAGAGCGAGCGTCTCTTC
This sequence comes from Chloroflexota bacterium, assembly GCA_027364875.1. Taxonomy (GTDB): domain Bacteria; phylum Chloroflexota; class Limnocylindria; order Limnocylindrales; family CSP1-4; genus Fen-1039. Next base: position 6,975 of record DAHXON010000015.1, on the reverse strand, counting down.
GAGCTGTTCTACCGATCGTCGCGGACCTCGCGGATCGCCGGCTCGGGGATCGGTCTGTTCGTGGCCCGGAAGATCGTGGAGGGCATGGGCGGGCGCATCTGGGCCCGCCCGCGAGCAGACGGACCGGGCTCGGAGTTCGGCTTCGAGCTGCGGCCGTTCGAGGGCGAGGCGGTCTAGGTCCGGGCCCTGAGCGGCCGGCCCGGGTTTGAGTCGCCGGTCACGGCCTGCTCCGGCTTCGCCGGCGCCCTCGAGGAGCAACGTGGCCGGCGAGGCGCCGGCGACGCGGGCCCGGAACTCCGGCTCGCGGCCTTCCGCCAGGGCGACGGCCGCTCCGATGAAACCGTCGAAGAGCGGATGCGGCCGATCGGGCCGGCTGCGGAACTCCGGATGGAACTGGCTGGCGACGAACCAGGGGTGATCCAGCAGCTCCTCGATCTCGACCAGGCGGCCATCCGGCGACTGACCCGACAGGGTCATTCCCGCGGCCTCGAGCAGGGCGCGGTACTGGTTGTTGACCTCGAAGCGATGCCGATGCCGCTCGTAGACGAGCTCGGTGCCGTAGACCGCGGCGGCCTTCGAGCCGGGAGTGAGCCGGGCCGGATACAGGCCCAGGCGCATGGTCCCGCCCTTCTCCTGCATCGTCCGCTGGTCGGACATGAAGTCGATCACCGGGTGTTCGGTGAACATGTCGAACTCGGTCGAGTTGGCATCTTCGGTGCGGAGCACGTCGCGGGCGAACTCGATCACCGCGCACTGCAGCCCCAGACACAGACCAAGGTACGGGACGCGATTCTGGCGGGCGTAGCGGGCCGCCAGAACCTTGCCCTCGATGCCGCGGTGGCCGAAGCCGCCGGGGACGACGATCCCGGCCAGACCCGCCAGACGCTCGGCGGCGGTCTCGGGGGTGACGGTCTCGGAGTCCACCCAGCGGATCTTGACGTCCACTTCGTGGGCCCAGCCCGCGTGCTTGAGCGACTCGGTGACCGACAGATATGCGTCCGGCAGCTCGATGTACTTGCCGACGAGTCCGATCTCGAGCGTGGGCTTGGGGCGCTTGATCAGGTCCACCAGCTCGCGCCATGTCTCCAGGTCCGGTTCGTGGGCCGCGTCCTCCAGGCCGAGGTCGCGGATCAGCAGCGAACCGAGGCCCGCCTCCTCGAACAGGAGCGGCACCTCGTAGATCGTGGAGGCCGTCTCCGCCGGGATCACCGCTTCGCTCGCGACGTCGGTGAAGAGGGCGATCTTGTCGCGGATCTCCTGGCTGACCGGATGGTCCGATCGCAGGACGATCACGTCGGGCTGGATGCCGATGCCGCGCAGCTCCTTGACCGAGTGCTGGGTTGGCTTGGTCTTGAGCTCGCCCGTGGCCATCAGCGCGGGCAGCAGGGTGACGTGGACGTAGATGACGTTGCGGCGTCCCACGTCCTTGCGCATCTGGCGGATGGCCTCGAGGAACGGCAGCGATTCGATGTCGCCGACCGTGCCGCCCACCTCCACGATGACCACGTCCGCCCGCCCGTCCCGGGCCAGGGACTGGATCCGCTCCTTGATCTCGTTGGTGATGTGCGGGATCACCTGGACCGTGCCGCCCAGGTAGTCGCCCCGACGCTCCTTGCCGATCACCGCCTGGTAGATGCGGCCCGTGGTGACGTTGGAGAGCTGGGAGAGATTCTCGTCGATGAAACGCTCGTAGTGGCCGAGATCCAGGTCCGTCTCGGCGCCGTCGTCCGTGACGAAGACTTCGCCGTGCTGGTAGGGCGACATCGTCCCCGGGTCGACGTTGATGTAGGGGTCGAGCTTGAGGACGGAGACGGTAAGGCCGCGGGCTTTGAGCAGCCGGCCGACGCTGGCGGCGGTGATTCCCTTCCCCAACGAGGAGGTGACCCCTCCGGTCACAAAGACATACTTCGCCATAGCGCGTTCTCCTCCGGGGTTTTTCCTATTCTAGGGACCGAGGGGGTCGGCCGCAAACGAACGGGGCGTGCCAACCCCGGCGCGCCTTCGTGGCGAGGCGGGCCGAGCGTCCGGAGTTACCGAAAGGCAACGATCCGATGCCTAGGAGTTGCGCGGGGCGGGCGGGTCCGTCCGGCCGGGCCCCCAGATCTCCGGACCGCAGATGAACGGGCGCTGACGGCGTGCCGGGAGCGTCGCCGGATCGGCTCGCCACGCCGCCACAGTGGCTTCGAGCCAGCGAGTCATCCCGGCAAAGTCGCTCCAGGGCTCGTAGGGCCAGCCTTCGGCGACGCTGAGGTCCAGCAGCTCGTCCTTGGCGAAGATCACGTCGGAGTACGCGGCGGCGTAGCGGTCGCTCTCGCCGTCGCCGATGAAAACCACCACCCGGCCGGCGGCCCGGTGGGCAAGCACGCGCTGGCGCTTGCACGTCCCGCAGACGAAGCAGTCCGGATGCCCGTTCGGGAATTCCATGCGGGCCTGGTGGCCGTCGAAAGTGGTCCGGTTGGTGGTCACGGGCACGGGGGGGACGCCCAGCTTCCGAAGCGCCGGCTCGATGAAGAAGCCCAACCCGTCGCTGACTACCTCGACCAGTATGTCGGCCGCCAGGGCCGCGGCGACGAAGCCGGCGAAGGCCGGGTCGTGCGGCTGAGATTCCGCGATCGCTATCGCCGGATCGGGATCGCCGGAGAGCCGCGCGACCTGGCTGGCGAAGAATGTCCGCGAGCCGATCTCGCCGGCCAGGTACCTGCGATCCGCCTCGCCGACCCCGTCCGCTATCAGCCCGTACATCACCTTCTCGGAGACGTCCACCTGCGAGATCGTGCCGTCGTAGTCCACGAGCACGGCGATGGGCGGCTGGCCGGGGCGAAGCGGCGGCACGAGCCGCGGATCGGGACGAAGGCTCGGCGAGGCGCCGGCGGTTTCGGGAGGGCGTGGATTCATGGCGGGAAGGATACCGGGGCCGGGGGCATCGGCAGGTTCGCGGGCCAATGGGCTGCGCGCCAACGGGCCACCGGGCCTGGGGGCCTGCGGGCCTACGGCCGCATGGCGCCGCGTGCCCGGAACCGGACGCGGCCGAGGGAACGGCCGCTGATCAGGATGCCGGCGACGATGACGATTCCGCCGAGAACCTGGCCGATCACTATCGACTCGCCCAGGAAAACCGCTGCGGCTACCACCGCGAATGCCGGCACGAGCGACTGGAAGAGCGTCGTGCGCGCCGGCCCGAGAACCTTGACCACCTCGAACATCACGACGTTGGACGCCGCGGCGGCGAGGAGGGCGCAGAACAGGAACAGCCCCACCGTCGAGGCGTGGACACGAGACGGATCGAACGAGGGAAGCTGGAGGAGCGCCAGCGGCAGCATTCCAAGACACCCGAACCCGATGGCCCACGTGGCCATTCTCAGCGGCGAATGGCGGCGCAGCACCGGGGCACCGAAGGCGACGTAGAAGGACCAGCACACGGTGGCCGCGAACGTCATCAGGTCGCCCGCGGACGCGCCCGTGAAGCTGAAGCCGTGCGTGACCTCCACGACGCCCACGGCGCCGGACAGCGCGAGGGCGGCCCCTACCGCCTTGGCTCGGGTGATGGTGTCCGAGCCGATCGCGGCGGCGATCACCATCGTCGATACGGGCGTCGCCGCGGTGATCAGGGCGGAGTTGGAGGCCGTGGTTTCGCCGAGCGCGGTCGCCCAGAGATCCTGGTACAGCCCGAATCCCGCCAGCCCGAGAAGCAGGAGTGGAACGATGTCCTCTCGCGGCAGGCCCACGCTGCCTTCGCGCCAGCGCAGGAACGCCAGCAGGACCAGGAAGGCGGTGGCGAAGCGAGCGAAGGCGAACAGGATGGGTGGAAGGTCGGCAAGGATCGCCTTGACCGCCACGACGTTGCCGCCCCACGTCAGCATCACGAGGAGAGCGGATATCTCGGCGACGCGGAGGACACGCTTCGAGGTCGCGGGTTCCGATCGCGGGGCGGCGGCGGAGGCCGGCGGGGGCGGAGATGCCGGAACGTCGGGCACACGCGGCCGTTGAGGAGTCGCGGTCATGTGCCCCAGCGCAAATCGCCCGGACCGCTGGGCCCGGGCGACGCGATAAGTGGCGCTGGCGGCGGAGCTTTCAGATGTTCTCCTGGTCCAACTCGAGCGACTCCTCGTCGCCTTCCTCGGTCAGCTTGAGCCAGATGAATAGCCCGGCCAGAACCAGCAGAGGAATGATGACAAGCGCGGCGAGGATCACCAGCAGCATTGTCGCGAGAACCTTGACCAGCTTCATTCGTACCTCCCTGCCCGCCTGCCCGACCTGCCGTCGCTCAGGTTCCGGCCTGCGGCTTCGCCTTCTCTCCCCGGTATTCGGGTGCCTGGGCGATCAACGTCTCGATTTCTTCGCGCGTGAACTCGGCGATCATGTGCCGGCTTCCGGTCTGCGTCGACCTGAGCAGCCTCAATACGAACGCGCCGTCCTGCTCGAAGAAGAAGGTGTCACGCGGCTTCTGCTCGTCGATGTAGCGTCCGACGACCCGCATGGCCTGCTCATAGTATCCGGCCTGACCCCAGGTGACGGCGCGATGCTGATTGTCGCGCCTGGCGTGGCCTTCTTCCATGAACCGGGCAATGTCGTCGTCGAGGAAAGTGAACGTCTCCTTGAGCTGCTGCCCGAGATGTTCCGACCAGGAGCCGGTGGCGGCGGCCTCTACGACCAGGCCCTGGACGACGAACCCGTCGGGCGTCTCCAGCACGAGGATCTCGCGCATACCTCTCTGGTCGAGGAAGGCTCCGATCGAGCGCAGGACCTCCTCGAAGTTCTGTCGCGGACTTCCTTCGTATATCCGCATCCCGGATTCCTCGCGGCTATCCAGCGGCTGGGCCGTTTTCGGTTCGGCCCGAACTCCACGTTTGCCGAGTGTAACAGCCCGTTTGCGCGTGGCAACGCACACAAGTGGGCCATCCGGGCTACCGGAGCCATTCGAATGGCCGATGAATCGCGACGTGGCCGCATTGCCGGCATGGCGTGCGGTGCGATCCCGCCCGTCCTCACCGCCGGAACGTGCGGCCGCGGTCGTAGAATTGGGCCTCGTTCGGGCTCGGCCGGGCGACGCCTGTCGATCTGAAGCGTTGGCCGGCAGATCCGGAGCTGGCCACATCGCTGCCGGCCAACCGCTCCGGGACACCGAATGAGCTCGGCCGGCCTGTCGCCATATGGGACGAGCGGCAGGCTCGGCGATGAGTCCGCAGGAAGCAGATGCCTGGCAGACGCCCCAGGCCAGCAGGAGACGTGATGACACAGGTGGTCGAGGGTTTGGATCAGCTGGCAATCGACACCATCCGAACGCTGTCGATGGATGCGGTTCAGAAGGCGAACTCGGGTCATCCGGGCGCGCCGATGGGCATGGCCCCGATGGCCTACGTCCTGTGGACCCGCCACATGCGCTTCGCTCCGACGGTGCCGGACTGGCCAAATCGCGATCGGTTCCTGCTCTCGGCGGGGCATGCGAGCATGCTCCTCTACTCGATGCTGTACCTGACCGGGTACGGTCTGACCCTCGACGACATCGAACACTTCCGGCAGTGGGGATCGCTCACGCCGGGCCACCCCGAGCACGGCCTGACTGCCGGCGTCGAGGCGACCACAGGGCCGCTCGGCCAGGGCTTCACCAACGGCGTCGGAATGGCCATCGCGGCCCGCCACCTCGCCGCCGAGTTCAACCGCCCCGGCCATGACGTGGTGGACCACTTCGTCTACGCGATCTGCTCCGACGGCGACATCCAGGAAGGGATCACGGCCGAGGCGGCTTCGCTGGCCGGGCATCTGAAGCTCGGAAGCCTCGTCTACCTGTACGACGACAACCACATCCAGCTCGATGGTTCGACGGCGATGGCCTTTTCGGAGGACGTCCTCGGCCGGTTCGACGCTTACGGCTGGCACACCCAGCGGGTCGAGGACGGCAACGACCTCGAGGCGATCGACCGGGCGGTCATGGCGGCGAAGGCCGATCCGCGACCGAGCCTGATCGCGGTTCGGACGCACATCGGCTACGGCGCACCGACCAAGCACGACACCTCCAAAGCGCACGGCTCGGCGCTCGGTGAAGAAGAGGTCCGCGGCGCGAAGCTGGCCTACGGCTGGGATCCGGACAAGCACTTCTTCGTGCCGGACGAGGTCCTCGAAAGCTTCCGCAAGGCCGTGCCGGAAGGCGAGCGACTCGTCGCCGACTGGCGGGCGAAGCTCGGCCGATACGCCGAGCAGTACCCGGCGGAGGCCGCGGAGCTGCAGCGGCGCCTGGCCCGCAAGCTGCCCGACAACTGGACGTCCGTCCTGAAGTCGTACGCGACGACGGACTCGGTGGCAACCAGAATCGCGAGCCAGCAGGCGATCAACGCTCTCGCCGGCGTTCTTCCCGAGCTGTTCGGAGGGGCGGCCGATCTCTCCGAATCGACCATGACGGACATAAAGGACGCGGGCCTGTTCGGGCCGGACGCCCCCGCGGCTCGAAACCTGCGCTTTGGCGTGCGAGAGCACGCGATGGGCGGCATCTCGACCGGGATCGCCCTCTACGGCGCCTACATCCCCTATTGCTCCACGTTCATGGTTTTCTCCGACTACATGCGCGGCTCGGTCCGGCTGGCGGCGATCAGCTGCCAGCGGGTCGTCTACGTGTGGACCCACGACTCCGTGGCCGTCGGCGAAGACGGACCCACTCACGAGCCGGTCGAGCACGTCGCGGCGCTCCGGGCAATCCCGAACCTCGACGTCATCCGGCCCGGCGACGCGAACGAGACCGCGGCGGCCTGGATCGCCGCTATCGAGCGCAAGGACGGCCCCACGGCCCTCGCCCTGACGCGCCAGAAGGTCGCCGTCCTCAAGGGCACGGCCGAGAAGGCACGCGAGGGCGTGGCGCGAGGCGGCTACATCCTGCGGCACGAGTCGGCCGGCCCCGGCGGTGCGAGCGGCTCGATCCCGGATCTGGTCCTGATCGCGACGGGCTCGGAGTTGCAGCTGGCCGCCGCGGCCGCCACGACTCTC
>DAHXON010000159.1 GCA_027364875.1 Chloroflexota bacterium | reverse complement strand
GCAATCACCCGAGGTTCGACCCGCGCTCATCGACCGCTCATCCGGCGCTTATCTCGCGCTTATCTCGCGCTTATCTCGCCCATGCTCGCCGGGTGGGGGCTGTGACCACCGGCGCCATGGACTACCATTCCGACCGCGGTAGATCGCCAGCTTTTCATTTCCCGATCGAGGAGACGACGTGGCTCGGGCCAAGAGAACAGATAGATCTGAGGCGCGACGCAAGTACCGCGCCTATCTCCAGGCCCAGACCGAAGCGGAGGCGGCCGAGGCTGGTGACGTCGAAGAAGCGGCGCCGGCTCCAACCCCGGGACGATGGCGCTTCCCCGGCGCGCCGAGCGCCACGTCCTCGGCATCCGCGGTGGCTGCCGCCCCGCGAACCGCGCGACCTGGTGTGGTGAGCGGCGGTACACCCGGACGGCCCCAGCCGATGGGCTTCTTCCGAGCGATGCGGGTCGCGTATCGCCAGATCAACTACCGCGACGACCTGCGGTACCTTCCGACTCTGGTGACGAGGACCCACGCGGTCTATCCGGCGGTCCTGCTGTGCGTAGCCGGGCTGGTGATCGCGCTGGTGGACAACGACCCGAACGACTTCTGGTTCGGCATGGCGGGTCTGGTCCTGCCGCCTTATCCGCTGATCCCGGTGATGGTCGCGGGCGTGCTGGCGCCGAGGGCCGCCTGGCTGGCCGGGGGGATTGCCGGCCTGGTGTCGGGGCTGACGCTGTGGGTGATCATGGCCGTGGCCGCGAGCCGCTTCCCGATCCTGCGCGACCAGGTCGGCGCGCAGCTCGTCGGCGTCGCCCTCGAGTGGATGCTCGTGGCGATCTGCTTCGGAGCGCTCGTGGGCGCCCTTTCGGCCTGGTACCGACGGTTCATCTCGCTCGTGATGGTGCCGCGCCCCACGGGCGGGCAGTCCCGGTCGCGGGCCCGGCGGCAGCCGGATCGACGCAGCCAGACTGCGCGCCGCTGAGGCGTCGGCGCCGCTGAAGAGGCCGGGCCGCCGAAGCGTCGGCGCCGCCATCGAGCCCGGGGCCACGGGGCCTCAGCCGCCGCGGCGCATGCCCGAATAACCGAGCGCCCTGACCCCCTCGGGCCGCCTCGGGCCGCCGACCTGTTCCGCCACTTCGGGGAGTGACTTCACCTCGCGCGCCACCACGTTCACGACGTTGGCATCGCGCTGGAGCATCCCCTCCACATAGAGCAGGGCGTGGCGCCGGACGACGCCGCGGAGCCGAGCCCACGTATCCGGCCACAGCGTGACGTTGACCATGCCCGTCTCGTCCTCGAGCGCGAGAAAGACCGTTCCACGCGCCGTCATCGGATGCTGGCGGGTGACGACGAGGCCGGCGAGCCTGACCGGGCCTGGGCTTCGATCGGCGAGCGAGGCGTTAGTCGCCGCGCCGAGCCGGTCCAGCGCGGGGCGGAAGAGCGAGACGACCTGGCGGGTCGCGTCGAGATTGAGAATCGCGTAAGAGTCGCCGAGCCGCTCGCGCTCGGTGAGGGCCGGCAGCTCGGGCGCCTCGGTGGGCGGCAGACGGAGATCCAGGGGACGTCCGGCAGCCGATCGAGAGCTCTTCTGAACCGGCGGGCGACTCGAAGCCCGGTCTCCGGAAGCTCGGGCACTCGTTTGGGCGGACGGAGACCGGCTTGCGACTTCTCTGCCGTCGGGCGTTCGAACGCCCGGTTGCGCGGCGGTTCGTCCGGCAGGCAGCCGCCCCGCGGGCGTTTTCGCTGCCGTCGTTCGCTCGCCGGTCGTCCGTCCCTTCGCCGCCGAGACGACCTCCCGGAGCTGCCAGAGGAGCTCTCGGCGCGGCCGCCCCAGCGAGTCCAGCGCGCCTGCTCTGATCAGCCGCTCGACGACCTCTTCGGAAAGCTCGGTCCGGGCGACGACGTCCGCGAGCGTCCTGTACGGGCCCCGGGCGAGCTCGGCGTCCAGCCGTTCGGCCTGCTCCGCGCCGATCCCTTTGACGAGATGAAGCCCGAGGCGGATGCCGTAGCCGGTGGCCTGTTCCGGCGTCCAGCGGTCGCGCGACGCCTTCGACGGGACGATGCAGCCCGAGGAGTGGATCGCGCGCTGGCGGTCCGGGCCGACCCACTCGGTCCCCGTCTTGTACGTGGACGAGTTGATGTCCACGGGCAGGACCGGCACTCCGTGGCGCTTGGCGTCGTTGATGAGGACTTCGACCGGGTAGAAGCCCATCGGCTGGGCGTTGATCAGGCCCACGGTGAACTGGGCCGGGTAGAAGAGCTTGAGGAAGGCGGACTCGTAGGCGGTCCGGGCGAAGGCCGCGGCGTGGCTCTTGGCGAAGCCGAAGCTCGCGAAAGCGGCGACCTGGCGGAAGAGCTCCTCGGCCTGGTCCGGAGTCAGGCCGTTGGTGGCGCGGCAGCCGTCGACGAAGCGGGCGTGGAGCTTCTCCATCTCTTTCGACGAGCGCCAGGTGCCCATGGCTCGCCGGAACCCGTCCGATTCCCCGGCCGAGAAGCCGGCGACGGTGATCGCGATCTGCATGACCTGCTCCTGGTAGAGGATCACGCCGAGCGTCTCGCGAAGGATCTGCTCGAGGCTCGGGTGGAGGTACGCCACCGGCTCGAGGCCCTGGCGGCGGCGCAGGTACGGGTGGACGGCGTTGCCCTGGATCGGGCCGGGGCGGATGATCGCGACCTCCACGACTAGATCGTCCAGGTTCGCGGGGCGCGACTTCGGCAGCGTCTGCATCTGGGCGCGGGACTCCACCTGGAAGACGCCGACGGTATCCGCGGCCTGGAGCATCTCGAAGACCTCGGGGACGTCCTCGGGGAGGCGGTCCAGGTCCACACAGGCGGCCAGGTCTGCCTCGATGAGCTGGAGGGTTTCGTCGATCGCGGCGAGCATCCCGAGGCCGAGCAGGTCCAGCTTGATGAGCTTGATCGTCTCCACGTCGCGCTTGTCGAACTGGACGACGACGCGGTTCGGCATCGTGGCGCGTTCCAGCGGCGCGATGTCGATGAGCGGCGCGGCGGTCACGAGCATGCCGCCGGTGTGAATGGAGAGGTGGCGGGGAAAGCCGTCGATGCGGGCACAGAACGCGAGCCAGCGTTCCCAGTGCGGCATGCTGGACGTTGAGCCGCGGCGAGCGTCCGGAGGAACTTGGGCCTGCGGCTCGACGCGGGCCACGCTCGAGTGAGGCTCGGGGCGCTGGAGTCCGGAAACGCCCCTTGTTGCCACTTCGGCCGCCTGCCGTTCACTCTCCACCGCGGGCCCGGTGGCGCGCTGGGGCGCGGGCCCGGTGGCGCGCTGGGGCGCGGGCCCAGTGGTGCGCTCGGGCGCGGGCCCGGCGGCGGGCTCGGGCGCGGGCCCGGTGGCGCGCTCGGGCGCGGGTCCAGTGGCGCGCTGGGGCGCGGGTCCGGTGGTGCTTCGGTGGCCGCCGGCCAGCTTTGCGGCACGTTCTTCGGCGAGCCAGGCGATGCTCGCGGCCGAGTCACCCGGCCCTCCCTCGTCATCCGACCCGATCGGCCGCCTCCTGGCCTGGCGCCGTAGCTGCTCCAGCGCCGAGCCTCCGCCCATGTCGGCGATGTCGATCGTCTGCCCGGGCGCGCCTGCGGCCACGGCCCTCGTGGAGCCTCCGATCCGGGCCGCCGCGGCCATTCCGGCCCCGGTTTTTCCGGGATACCGACGGGGGCGGTAGTAGGTAGTGGGCTCCGGCTCGGAGGCGGCCCGCGTGGCCCCTTTGCCCACGAAAACCGGAGGAATCGGCCTCTCAGGCTCCGGATTCGACCCAACGGAGCCTTCGGGAAGGGCCCGAGG
>DAHXON010000158.1:3306-3831 GCA_027364875.1 Chloroflexota bacterium | reverse complement strand
TAGAGCTGGTCGTGGCCGAGCACGCCATCGAGCGCAAGCTCGCGGGCTTCGGCCAGCAGTTCTTCGCCCCGGATCTGGAGCCGCTCACCGCCGGGGAATCCGAGCGTCTGCTGCGCTGGGCCGGCTGGTCCCGCGATGAGCTGGTCTCCGCGGCGCGAGCCCAGAAGATCCCCCTGCTCGAGAAACCGGAGACTGGAGGACGGTCCGCGGCCGGAATCCTGTCCCACGTGGCCGGCGCCGAGTGGGCGTACGTTAGCGGCACCCTTGGAACCCTGCCGGGGGCGAGCGCCGCGACGGCGGCGATCGAGGCGGCCGGCGAGGAACCGTGGGCCGCCCTGGCCGCCGAGCGGGAGGTCGTTGCCGGCCGGCTCGAGGCCCTGTCGCCCGAGGATCTGGCGCGGGTCGTCGAGAAGGGCGGCCGCCCGCGCTGGACCGCCCGGCGGATGTTCCGCCGCATGCTCGAACACGAGTGGGAGCACGTCCTGGAGCTTCGGGCCCGGCTGTAGGCGCCGGCAGGAATCGTGG
>DAHXON010000158.1:0-3296 GCA_027364875.1 Chloroflexota bacterium | reverse complement strand
GGCTTCGACTACCCCGGAGGAACTCCGCTCAGGCGCCCAGAACTACTCGGGCAATCTCGGGATCGATCTCCTCGCCAAGGAGCTCGGCCATTCTCTCGGCCGCTCGCCCGGCGACGGGAGTACCCATGGTGAAGCGGGGGTTGGGCTGGCTCAGGTCCATTTCTTCGAAGTGGGACTGGCTGAACCGGGCGCGATGGCGCTGGCAGGCATTGACGAGGAGGTCGTCCTCCGTCTCGATGCCGTGTCCGGTCAGGTAGTACTTGCCGACCTTGCCGACAACCGACACGGGGCCGGTGCCGTCGGCGAAGAAGCCGAGAGGCTGGACGGCGTCAGCACCCAGCCAGCCGCGGACGGCTTCGATGAGCACCAGCGACGCCTTCGCCTCGTGCCAGCCGTCGCCGCGGACGATCTGGGCGACAGCGCGGCCGATTCCGGCCGCTTCCTCGTTGACGAGGACGGCTCGGAACTCGCGGCTGAGTGAAACCACCGCCTGGCTCGGGGCCCGGACGGTCGCGACGTTCTGACGATCGGGCTGGTCCACAGTTGAACTCATCTTTGCGGCCGTGTGCGCCACAACGTTAGACTCACCCGCCACTCCGTCAAGACCGGCCTTCCGGGTCCCCCGAACAGTACTTTTGGCTTGGCGGCGGTGGTCCTGCGGTCCAGGGCACTCGTTGCGCCTCCGCACCCACACCGCTCAGGAACGGAATCGCGGCCGGTGCGTCTGTCACCACCGGCCGTTGCGCGGCCGCACCGGGTACCGTCAGCCCGCCGTCAGCCCAGGAAAGCGGCCGACACGACTGCCTGGGCTTCCTCGATCAGGCGCTCAAGGTGCTTCTCACCGACGAAGCTCTCGGCGTAGATCTTGTAGACCTCTTCCGTGCCGGACGGTCGGGCGGCGAACCAGCCGTGCTCCGTGGTGACTTTCACGCCTCCGATCGGGGCCCCGTTTCCGGGGGCACGCGTCAGGATCGCGGTGATAGGCTCGCCGGCGAGCTGCGAAGCCGTGATCTGAGATGGAGACAGCTGCGAGAGGATGGCCTTCTGGGCCGAAGTTGCCCGGGCGTCGATGCGCCGGTACGCGGGCGCGCCATATCGCCCCGTCAGCTCGCCGTAGGCCGCGGCCGGATCCCTGCCCGACTTCGCCGTCAGCTCGGCCGCGAGCAGGCAGGCGATGAGGCCGTCCTTGTCGGTGGTCCAGACCGCGCCGTCGCGGCGCAGGAACGATGCGCCCGCGCTCTCCTCGCCGCCGAACCCGAGCGACCCGTCCACCAGGCCGTCCACGAACCATTTGAATCCCACGGGCACCTCGAGCAGGCGCCGGCCGAGCTCAGCGGCGACGCGGTCGAGCATGCTGCTAGAGACGAGCGTCTTGCCGACGGCCACGTCCGGCCGCCAGTCGCGGTTCCGGTACAGATAGGCGACCGCGGCGGAAAGGAAGTGGTTGGGGTTCATGAGCCCGGCGGAGCCGGAGACGATGCCATGGCGGTCCGCGTCGGTGTCGTTCGCGAACGCCACGTCGAAGCGATCCTTGAGAGCCACGAGCCGGGCCATCGCGTAGGGCGACGATGGATCCATGCGGATCCGCCCGTCCCAGTCCACGGTCATGAAGCCGAACTGCGGATCGACGACCTCGTTGGTGACGGTGAGATCCAGGCCGTAGCGATCGCGGATGGCTGCCCAGTAGTCCACGCTCGCGCCACCGAGCGGATCCACTCCGAGCTTGAGCCCCGACGCGCGGATCGCGTCCATGTCCAGCACGTTCGCCAGGTCCGCGACGTACGTGCCGATGAAGTCGTACCGCTTGGTCTCCGCCCAGGCCTGTTCGTAGTGGAGGCGCGGGATCTTCTCGAGGCCGCCGTGCAGCAGCTCGTTGGCGTGACGCTGGATCGCCCCCGTCACGTCCGTATCCGCCGGGCCGCCGTTGGGCGGGTTGTACTTGAAGCCCCCGTCTTCGGGCGGATTGTGCGATGGCGTGACGACGATGCCGTCCGCGAGGCCGGTCTTGCGGCCGCGGTTGTAGGTCAGGATGGCGTGGGAGACCGCGGGCGTCGGCGTCAGGCCGCGACCGCCTTCCACGAGAACCTCGACGCCGTTGGCGACCAGGACCTCGAGGGCGGAGCGCGTGGCGGGGTCGGACAGGGCGTGGCTGTCCTTGCCGATGAACAGCGGTCCGTCGTAGCTCTGGCGCTTGCGGTAGCTGCAGATCGCCTCGGTCGTGGCCAGGATGTGGTCTTCGTTGAACGTCCCGTTGAGCGAGGAGCCGCGATGGCCCGAGGTTCCGAATGAGACGGCCTGCGCCATCTGGGTTGGATCGGGGCGGACGTCGTAGTACGCCGCGATGAGGCGATCCACGTCGACGAGCATCGACGGCTCGGCCGGCCTGCCGGCTCGTTCACTGACCGCTGCCATCGTCGATGAGCCTCCGTTGCGTCATGGATAGCCCGATTCTGACGGCTCGGACGCCGGCTGGCGAATGCCGGCTTCCCGGGCGGACCGCCGAGGCCGGCGACCGAGCGTCAGTACGCGAGATCGATCGTGGGTGCGCGTTGAGCCTCGCCCAGGAGGGGCAGGCCCCAGGCGAGCTCGATGGTGCGGAGGATCGCGTAATGGTTGGCCGTCCTGGTGAAGCGGGAGCCCGGTGGCATACCGGGGCTGGCAACGATCGTGGCGATGTGACCGCCGCCGTTCACGCTGGAATCGCCTTCGTCGAAGGTGATGAACAGGACCGAGTCGGCGAAGGCCGGGCTGTCGACTATGGACGGCACGAACGCCTTGAGGAAGGCGTCACCCGCCGCGACGGAGCTGCTGTGCATGTCGTTGATCTGATTGGGGATGATCATCTCGAAGTTCGCGGCGGCCGGGTCGAAGCCCTTGAGGCCCGTGATGAAGGCGCATCGGGCGGGATTGCCGCTGATCGACGTGTAGCTGATCGCGGGGTTGTGTTTGCGAACGTACTCGCCGGCGGCTCCGGTGCCGTCCGCCACCGGATTGGCGATGTAGCTCCTGAAGCACTTGCCGGGGTATCCCTGGGCGTACACGTGCCACGTCCGGCCGCTCGCTTCGACCTGGTCGAAGAGGTTCGGCACGTTCAGGTTGTAGGTACCGTCCGTGGTCGTGCCCTGCAGCCCGCCCGAGGTCAGGGCGATGTAGTTGGGTTCGGACGGATGCGTCTCGCCGTAGAAGGCCGTGGCCAGGCCGTAGCGCGCGATCAGCGAGTTCAGGTACGGGGCGGCGGCCGAACCGACGATGCGCGAGTACTCCTTGTTCTCCAGCACGATCACGTAGACGTGGGC
>DAHXON010000157.1 GCA_027364875.1 Chloroflexota bacterium | reverse complement strand
ACCATGAAGGTCGCGATCCTGTACGAGAGCCAGCGAGCTCGAAGGGATCCGTCCCTCTACCCGCCCGACCCGCGGTGGTTCGCGCCGCCGCCCGGCTGGTGGGCGCCTCCCGGTTGGACTCCGTCCGCTTTTGGTCCGCCTCCCGGCTGGACGCCCTCGTCTCCGCCGGCGCCGTATCCGTCGGCGCCGTACCCGCCGGCCGCGTATCCGCCAGCGTACCCACCGTACATGTACCCGCATGGCGCATACCCGCCAGCCGCGTATCCGCCGCCCGCGTACCCGCCAGCCGCGTATCCGCCGCCCGCGTACCCGCCAGCCGGCTGCGGCTCGGGATGGGGAACGGCGACCGCAGCCGGGAGGCCGATCGGCGCGGCGACCGCACAATCTCCCTGCCCAGAGCAGCCACGGGAGTCCGCCCGAATGTGCCGATCGATCCACACGCTCCACAACTTCGAGCCGCCCGCGACCGCGGACGAGATCGACGCCGCCGCGCTCCAGTACGTGCGGAAGATCAGCGGCACGGCCAGGCCCTCTTCGGCTAACCAGGCCGCCTTCGACCAGGCGGTCGCGACGGTCGCGGCGGCGACCCGCCAGCTGCTCGCGGGCATGGTGGCCACGGCGCCGCCTCACGATCGAGCCGTGGAGCGCGAACGAGCTCGGGCGCGATGGGAACGCCGCCAGCTCGCCTCTGCCCGCTGACCGGCGTCAGTTCGACTCGCCCCGCCGTCAACCCAAGATCGCGTTCTGAGACTCTCCCCGCGCCTGATGCAACGAGTTGCAATTAGCCGTGGGTTGTCGGGATTCTGGGGCATCATTTCGGGGCGTCTTGGCCCCGGCGCAAAACGCCCAGGTTCGAACCGGCACGAGGTGGCAATGCTCACAACCGCCCGTCGACTCTTCGGCACTTCCGCCGAGCTGCGGCGCAGGATCTTCCGTCTCTACGCTTTCCTGATCGCCTTCAACGTCGCCGCCTGGGGCCTCGTCCTGTTCGCGTCGTTGTCGTACCCGATCCTGCTGCCCACGGCGCTGCTCGCCTACTCGTTCGGGCTCCGGCATGCGGTCGACGCGGATCACATCGCCGCGATCGACAACTCGACGCGCAAGCTGATGCAGGACGGCAAGCGTCCGGTGGCCGTGGGGCTGTTCTTCTCCCTCGGCCACTCGACCATCGTCGTCGCCCTGTCGGTGGTGATCGCCATCTCGGCGGCCGTGGTCAGCGACGTGCCGACGCTCCAGTCTGTCGGCGGAATCATCGGCACGACGGTCTCGGCGTCGTTCCTGCTGCTCATCGGGCTGATCAATCTCGTGGTGCTGCTCGACATCTACCGGATGTTCCGCAAGGTTTCCGCGGGCGCCAGCTACGACGAGGAGTCGCTCGAGGATTACCTGGCCAACCGCGGCCTCCTGGCCCGGCTATTCCGGCCGGCGCTGCGAGCGATCCGCGAGAGCTGGCACATGTACCCGCTCGGCATCCTGTTCGGGCTCGGGTTCGACACGGCGTCCGAGGTCGCGCTGCTCGGTCTGGCCGCGACGTCCGGGGCTTCGCACCTGCCGATCTGGCTCATCGTCCTGCTGCCGGCCGTTTTCGCCGCGGGCATGTCGCTGGTGGATGCCACCGACGGAGTGCTGATGCTGGGCGCGTATGGCTGGGCGTACGTGAAGCCGATCCGGAAGCTCTACTACAACCTGAACATCACCCTTGTCTCGGTGCTGATCGCGTTCTTCGTGGGCGGCATCGAAGCGCTGAGCGTCATCGGCGGGGAGCTGGGGTTCACCGGCGGGCCGTGGGCGTTCGCCGATCGGTTGGACATGGGCCTGCTCGGGATCGGGATCGTCGTGCTGTTCGCGGGCAGCTGGATCGTCTCCACGCTGATCTACCGGTGGAAGCGCTACGACGAGCGTGGCCCCGCCGCGCCGCGTCCCTGGAAGGCGCCGAGCGCCTGACGCTCCGGCCGGCCCGGGTCCGTGTCGGCCGCGACGGTCCGCGCCCGCCCCGCGCCGCTGCGGCCATCGCCGCTCCGCGCCCGCCCCGCGCCGCTCCGCATCCCCGTATCCTGCCGCGTTTTCGCCGGGTGAACGCTATCCGGGCGCTGAGCCCGGGATCATGTCAGATGTTCACCGGGTGAGCGTTGGGCGCGCTCCGGCCGGCCCGTGGCGGCGGAATCCCCCGCGTGGCTGGGCGCAGAGCCTGGATTCGGCCCGGGTCGAGCCCGCGCGAACGATCCCTCGGCAGCGTCCGGTGGCCGCAACCTTCGAACCCGTGTCATGGTGCGGCCGCCGTGTCGCCCAGCGTTCGCCTGGTGCAAATCTGTCCAGAAAGCCATGCCGGAGGTCGGCGCGCTCGGGTTCTCGAGGAAGGCCGCCAGAGAGCGGCCGTCGAGCGGGAACCGACTCCGAAGGAGCGATGCGTGCTCGGCGGCGTGCCGTCTGTTCGTCCGGGAATCCGCGACGATGAGCCAGACGCTGACCCGCGCCGGGCGCCATCCGCGATCCGCGGCGATCTTCCGGGCCAGGCGCGCCTTTCGGTCGAGCGTACCGAGCATCTCGTTGATGTCCGCGAATTCGGTCTTGAGCTCCACCACGAGCAGATGGCCGGTAGCGGCATGCCAGCCCAGCTGGTCGATGAAGCCTCGCTCGCCGTAGATTGAGAACGAAACCTCGGGCTCGACAAACCAGCCATCGTGCCGGCCGAGGAAGGCGGCAAAGCTGTCGGCGAGCAACGAATGGCGGCGGTTCAACAGCCGCACCGCGTCTCCGCCCCGCCACCTGCCGAGCAGGTCCACCCTGACCTCGACCGCCGCCGCGACGCGCTCGATCGTTTCGAGCGTCATCCCGCCCGCGCGGCCCCGTTCCAGCCTCGAAATCGTGGGGGCGGACACTCGCGCGATCTCGGCGAGATCCCGCTGACGCAGGCCCTTCCGAACGCGGACCGCCCGAATGAGCGAGCCCAGCTGACTCTGGTCCATCGCCCGAGTCTGGTCCGCTGGACTCACCCGGCGCTTATCTGTGCGTAACTCAATCGAAAGGGGCCGCGGCTCAGGCTCTCGATCGACCTCGAAACGATGCGGCTCCTCCTCTTTGGTCTGCGTGGCCCCGCCTGGCATGACGGGGCCACGCGATTCCGGGCCCCCGTCGGGCCGCACGGCAGCCGGGCCATACGCTGGCCCGCATGCGACGCACCGACATCGACGCCATGCGAGTCGTCGGTTCCGTCATGGTCGTGACTATCCACGCCGCGGGCCCATTCGTCGTCGCCGGCTCAGCGATCGGGGCCACCTACTGGGTCGCGCTCCTCGGCGACGAGCTGTCGCGCAGTGCCGTTCCCATCTTCCTGGCAATCTCGGGCTGGACGCTCCTCACGAGAACGATTCGCCTTCGGGAGCGGCTCGTCCGCCTCGTGGTTCCGCTGGCGGCCTGGACCACCATCTACGTCGGCGAGGCCACGATCCGAGGCACGCGGTCGGGCAACTGGATCGGGGACGCGTTGTTCGGCCCGGGCGTTCGGGAGCACCTGTGGTTCTTCTACTTCCTCATCCCGATCGTCGTCGTGATATGGCTCGTCCGCCAGCCGCAGGCGAGCTGGGCGTACGGCGCCGTCGCGGCCCTCGTCGTCGTTGCCCGAAGCGTCGCCGGGGTGGCCCAGGCGGCGGCATTCTGGATCGGCTACGCCTGGGGGATCGGCTACGTCGGAGTGGGCTACCCGGCGCTCGAGGGCCGGCCTCAGGACCCCAGGCTGGCCTGGCTCCTCTATGCGGCCGCGACCGCGGCCCTGGTGGTCGGCGTCCGGCTCTACGGAGTGGACAGCTGGCCGGTGAGCTACGCGAGCCCGCTGGTCGTCCTCGCGGCCGTGGCGGTCATGTGGGGCCTGCGGCCGGTTTCGCGCGCCATGCCGTTGGCGTCGCTGACCCTCGGCGTGTACCTCGCCCACCCGCTCGTCCTCGACGTAATCACGAACCTGACCTCCGCTCTGCGACCGGAGCTGCGCCTGGCCCTCGACTGGGGAGTGGCCATCCCGGCCTCGTTTGCCCTGGTCTGGGTGTGGCACCGATCATCGAAGCTGTCGGCTCTCCTGGGCTAGGGGATCTCGCCGCCGTGTGGCCGGGCGCGACGCCCGCCCCCCGGGCGC
>DAHXON010000156.1 GCA_027364875.1 Chloroflexota bacterium | reverse complement strand
CGAGCCGACCGGGACGGCGGTGATCTTCGCCCCGTCGCGATAGACGCTGTACCCGGCGACCGCGACGTCGTCGGTGCTGGCGGTCCAGGCGAGATCGATCCTGCCGCCGGCGACGACGGACTCGGTGAGACCGGTTGAGACGGACGGTGCGCGGCTTGATCTCAGAAGCACCTCCTGCAGGCTCGATGTCACGCCCGCTCCGGTCGCTGGCGTGACCTCCACCGCGGTGAGTTTCGGGGAGCATCAGCTGGAGAGCAGTCCGACCAGCAGTAGCGGAAGCGACAGAACGATGAGGACGAATGCAGTTCCGGCACACAGGAGGGCGTTTCTTCGGATTGGTCGGAGACTGGGCTCGCACGGAAACTGAATGAGCAGGCGCCAACTCTCCACTGCTTGCCTAGCGCCCGCGAATGGGTCGAACCCAACGTCCCTTATCGTTCTCTTGCGGCTCGGAGCGCAGCGCTCGACCAGGAGATAGACGTAGCGCACAGCAAGCACACCCAGCAGCCATCCGCCGACCGCCGAGAGAATGCCAAGGCCGAGCATCATGGGAACGTCACACTCCCTCCTCCGCTGGCGTGGATCTCGAACGGTACGATCCACGGAGGTATGTTCTGTCCCACGCCGATGCCGACCTGTTGTTGCCAGATCGGCTGGCCTTTGGATCCGTGACTCACAGTCGTGTCCTCTCCAGCGCACACGGCAAGGCAGAACGAGCTGCCAAATGAACCCTGCGGGCCAGCAAGATCTTGCACATAGCCGTTGCTGATCGTTGGGCCGGCCGTTACGCCAGCGTTCACCGAAGTGCTTGCACCGAGCGTTACTGACGTATTGGTCGCGACGTGCCCATTCCTGTCGACAACAACACAGAAGCTGGCGAAGATCGTGATCCCCGCTCCGCCGTTCCCGTTGACGCAGAGTCCGGCGGAGTTGACCTCACGGTCAGTCTGGCCCCCGATCATATTGTGGGTTTGCACGATATTTGAGAAGGGCTTGGATTCGGGTGTCCGGTCAACCGTCCCTCCGATGCCGTGCACGGGCGGAATGGAGAAGCTCTTGGCCTTCGCCGGAGGTGGGTCGGAGTTCTGGGGGGCCCAAGGATTGGAGTTCGACCAACCAGCCTGGGAAGTGGGGTGATCCTGGGGCGTCTGGGTAGCGGCAATGAAGTACGCGCTTGTGCGACTGGCCATCGGCGCCACGTCCCGGCCGCCGTCGTGCATCATCCCGATGTGCCCGCTCGGATCGACAGCGTTCACGGGGTTGTTGCTCGTGTAGGCATAGAGATCGAGGGACTGGCTATCAGTGGGGGTGATGCCGAAGGTGTCACGCTGGAGGAAGGTGCCCGTGGCCGGGTCGTAGGTGCGGGCCCGGAGGAACTCGAGGCCGGACTCAGTGTCGGTCCGCTCGCCTGAGAAGCGGACCTCGTTGGCGACGCTGCCTGAGCTCGTTCGGGTGGCACCGAAGGCGCTGTAGTTGTAGGAGGAGGCGGAGTTGCCGCTCGCGTGGGTCAGGAGGCGGACCGAGCCCAAGGTGTCGGTCTGATACCAGTAGGTCGAACCTGCGCGATCGAGCTCGAGGGGGCCGCCGGCGAAGGCGTAGGTGGTGGTCGATGAGCCCGTCGTCTCGGCGATGACCTGCGGCAGAGCGCTTGCGAGATCGAGGGTATAGGCGGTCATTCCCGCGGCGGTCGTCTTGGCGACTCGATCGCCTGCGCCGTCATGGGCGTATGAGCCGATCGAGGTGCCGCCGGTCGAGAGGGCGGTCAGGCGGTTCTCGGCGTCGTAGCTGTAGGTGGTGCTGAGCGCCTCCGAGGTTGCCGCACCGGTCCAGCCTGAGCTTCCGGGGCTCTCGTTGGCTGCGGCGTCGATGGCGCTGACCGTGTAGGTGTGATCGACGCCGGGCGTGACACCCGTATCGACAAAGCTCGTCGAACCCACCGGGACGGCGCTGATCTTCGTCCCGTCGCGATAGACGGCATAGCCGGCGACCGCGATTGGTACTCGCGGCTCCTTCGCGCCCTTCGACGGGCACGACCCGCCCCATCGGAGGCATTCCACGCTCAGACGACAGTCATTACCATCGACCGCTGCCCAGCCATTCCGCTCATCTGTGAAGCGGACCTCGATGACGCTCGTCCTGCGCCGGGCAGCCGACCTCCGTCAGAGCCTGCTAGCTGACGCCCGGCCGCAGACTCGGGTCATCTCTCGACATCGACGCGTTCTCATCGCATATCCGAGGCTGACAGCAGGCGTCAGCAATATCCATGGTGAGGGCCCCGCAAAGCTCAGGCGGCGCCGGCGTTGTCGGGGTGGGTTGCCAGGGAATTGGCGAGCAGGGCACGGTCCTCCTCGTCCAGCTCGGCGCCCCACATGACCTGCAGATAGGGCCAGATGGACCAGTAGGCAGCATCCGCGGCAGGCCCAAGGGCGCTGATGCCCTCGAGCTGACCCCACGGCCCAGAACCTGGCGACCCTTCACTCAGCCAGGATCTTGCCGAGCCCTGGACAGCGTCTATGAAGGACTCCGTGTCTGGTCGACGGAAGCCGTCCAGTTGTCGGCTGAGCGACCGGAAGTAGTCCTCCGTCTCGGCCGTTCGCGTTGCGCCTCCACAATCCCTCATGCGCGCGAAGACTCGAAAGAGACGCCAGCGGAAGGTCGCCTCGTCGCTCGACAGCTCAGCTCGTGGTGCATCCGTCCCGAGAAGCTCTACGTCCAGCTCATGGAGCCTGATCAGTCGTAGGCCGAGGCCCAACGGCCAGTACGTCACTCTGATCCAGTCGTCGACATTCGCCACCATGAGGTCGATCCACTCGGTCAGCCTGGGGTCCCGGACGGCGCGCAACCGACTCCGAATTTGCCGCAGCTCCAACTCGTCGTCGGCCGGCAGTGGCGCGTTGCCTTTGTCCTTGAGCCGGGCAGCGGCTACATACCATCCGTAGATCTCCCGCACGCTTTCGACGCCTCCGGCTCGCACGACCAGGCGGAGGGGAATCAAGAACAGGGCCACGGCCGCGGCCGACGCGGCGACGCGCACGGAGAGCGGATCGGGCACGAGCACCGCCACACCCAGCATCGTTATGCAGCCGCCCAGCCGCACTGCGTTGGCCATGTAGGTCCAGGGGCGGGCATGGAGCCTCCTGAGGTCGCCAAATTCGATTAGCCACTGGATCGCCAGGACGCCTGCGCACAAGACCAGCAGCCAGGTCGTCATCACCATCCACCAACTCGTGGTCTCCAACTGCCAGCCGGAACTGGGCTTGGGCTGGAGTTGGCTTTCGAAGTTGATGACGGGCTCGGCATCGGAGTCGGCGATGGGGACGGTACGGTCTCGGGACCCTGTGTCTCGTGCGTGTTTCGGCCCGAGAGCAACGACCCGATGATAGCGGAAATCTTTGCAAGCCCGACCCCCTTCCATAGTCGTCGCAGCCATTTGCCGAGATTTGGCGGACTGCCACCGGGAGGAGCAGGCTGGGTCTCAGGGCCTGTGCCGATCGTATCTGGGGCGGGTATGGCGGGGATCACGCGGGGAGGTATCGTGGGCATTGGGCCGACCTTGCCCATCGCCACGCAGGAGTCGTATGAGTAGCCCAGGTGGACGCATCCCAGTATGTCCGACCCCGGCCCGGGCGCGGCCCGTTGACTGGTAGGGAGCGCAGACATGGGCGATTCCGCTACCGACTTCACTCCAAAGCCCATGCCCAGGACGCCGACCACCGTCATGAGGGCTGGTATCCAAGTGCCGCTTGTGACGACCGCAACGCAGGCTGCAAACGCACCTGCCGTTCCCTCCGGGCCGATAACCGAGCCCGCTGCAGCCGCGGCGACACAGTGTCCGCTCGGATCGACAGCGTTCACGGGGTTGTTGCTCGTGTAGGCATACAGATCGAGGCTCTGGCCGTCGGTCGGGGTGATGCCCCAGCTGTCACGCTGGAGGAAGGTGCCGGTAGACGGGTCGTAGGTGCGGGCGCGGAGGAACTCGAGGCCCGACTCGGTGTCGGTCCGTTCGCCGCTGAAGCGGACCTCGTTGACGACCGAGCCCGAACTCGTCCGGGTGGCGCCGAAGGCGCTGTAGTTGTAGGAAGAAGCGGAGTTGCCCAGAGCGTCGGTGAGGAGTCGGACCGAGCCCAATGTGTC
>DAHXON010000155.1:310-4149 GCA_027364875.1 Chloroflexota bacterium | reverse complement strand
ATGTACAGGTGATAGCCCGGCGCCCCGTGTTCGAGCAGGTCGCGGATCTGGGTCAGCGCCCAGTCGATGCCCACGGCCTCGACTACCTCTGGATGGTCGTCCGCGGCGGAGATGCGCCTGACCAGGCGGTCCGGAAGAGTGGCCCCGCACATGTTCGTGACGCGCGTGATCTGCGGAAGTGAAAGCACGGGCATGATGCCGGGCACGATCGGCACCTCGATCCCGGCCGCCCGGCACCTGTCCACGAAGCTGTAGTAGGCGTCGTTGTCGAAGAACAGCTGAGTCGTCACGAATGACGCGCCCGCGTCCACCTTGCGGCGGAGGTTCTCCAGGTCGGCCTCCGGCGTCGGCGCCTCAGGGTGCTTCTCCGGATAGCCGCCGACTCCGAGACACAGGTCCGGGTGCAACTCGTGCAGCAGGGCGACGACGTCCGCCCCGTACCGGAGGCTGTCCCTGAACGCCGTTTCGATGGTGGCGCCGGCCGGCACGTCGCCTCGAAGGGCCATGATGTTGCGGATGCCCTGGGCGTAGTGATCCTCCGCCACTGCCGAAATCTCGGCTCTGCTATGCCCAACCGCGGTCAGATGCGGCATCACGGTGAAACCGAACTCGCGCCGCAGCAGGGACGAGACCTCCGCGGTGCGCTCCCGCGTGCCACCGCCCGCGCCATATGTCACGGAGACGAAATCCGGCCCGATCTTCCGCAGGGCCGTCGCGGTCAGCCGCAGCGCCTCGACGCCGGCGTCGGCTTTGGGCGGGAAGAACTCCAGCGATCGGAGGGTTCGCTTCTCCGCGAACAGCGCCGAGATGGGGCGGTCTGACTCGCCCAGCCTGATGGACATGGAGGCGATGATACCAACCCACCCGCCGACGAAAGCCGGGCGTGACGCCTGGGATCGCCTGCGCGCGCCGTGACGCTCGGGCGACCCCCGCCCCGCGACCCAAGCGGCTCAAGGCTGCTCGCGAGCGTAAGCGGCGGATTGTGAGCGGACCAGGTCCACCAGGTTGCCCAGGACGATGCTCACGTCCACCATGTGGAGGCCCCACTGCCGGTTCTCGACTTTCGAGAAACCGGGCCGACTGTCGCCTCGAGTCGGGACGCGATCGACCTGCAGCCAGTCGGACTTGCCGTCCGTCTCGCACCTGGTCCGGAACTCGCCCGGGTACGTCACGAAACCAGTGCCGGCGCGGACCGAGGGCCACGATCCGCTCCCGAGAAGTGACGATAGGTCCCCGGTCGGCATGTACGGTATCGCCACGCCGGAGCCGCCAGCCGGCGCCGCCGGGTTCACGCACAGGACGCGCAGCTTGGTGGGCGAATCCGGCCGGAACGGGTTGATCGGCGAGTCCACACGCCCAAAGAGCGCATCCTCGCCCGGCGTGGACGAGAAGCTGGAGTAGGCCACGACGCACCCGATCTGAGTGGTCGCGTCGCAGGCCGGTATGTTCCTGAAGTCTCCGCCAACCGATTTGCCCGCCTCGACGGTCACGTTTCCGCCTGGCAGCACCGCCGAGATGAGCTGCGAGAGCATCGTGGGCTCGGTGTCCACCTCGGCCTGGATGAGCATGCTCAGGAGGAACGCGCCCTGGCTGTGGCCGACGAAGACGATGCCGCGGCCGTGGTTGTAGTGGTCCTTGTAGTCGAGGAACGCCTTCCAGACGCCCTCGTAGGCGTCGATGAAACCCGTCACGCTGATGTGCTCGGGTTTGTCGATCGCCGCCCTGGTCAGCTGCGGGTACATCGGCGCGTAGACGTTGCAGACCTGGGAGAACCGCGAGGCTTCGGCCCGAGCGACGTTCCGCTCCTCCTGATCGATCTTCAGATTCGCGTTCACCGTCTTCTGGACGCTGACCGTCGGGTAGATGTAGAAGCAGTCGATCGGTGGGTCGTGGGCCGGCGACGCGGGCTCGATACGGGTGGAGCCGTTTGCGGCGACGACCGTGGAGCTGAGATCCCCCATGCACGGGTTGTTGGCCATGCCCGGTTTGCATAGCCAGACCGTGTTCGACGGCGCCGGCTGACCCGGAAGGCTGATCTGCAGGCGCGACGGGTCGATGATGCTGGCCGCGTTGGCCATCACCGCGCCCCCGACCGCGACGAAGGCAGCGGTCGCGACGAGGCACACGAGCAGCGGCAGCAGGAAGAAACGGGGAAGCTGGCGCGCCATTCCGCAATGGTCGGGGTTGACGCCCGTGGCGTCCAACCGCCAGGCGAGCGAGCGGATGGAGGGCCATTCGTAACTACTCATTCGGGGAATGGGGGATTGATCGGCGCAGCGGGCTTTCTGCCGCCCCATTTGGACCGCCCTGTGCTCCATTTAGTTCAGCGGCTAACTACGTGGCTAGACTGATGCTGCGTTGACGTTCGAGGTCGGTCGTGGCCATCGAAGCCAAGCCATTGCGACAGGATCGCGGCGAGCACAAGCGCATCTTTCCCGCGCCGCTCGCACCGTCGAATCGCAAAGGCGCGGCAGAAGTTGGGCGCGCCCGAAGCGTCTCCTTCTCGCGCCCCGGCTTCGGCGGACGCCACTCAGCCATGGCCCGGCTGAGCGGCCCGGCCGATCGTCCGGTACTGTCTCCGGCGCCGGCGCACCCCGACCGGGACGGGGAGGATGCCAGACCCGGTTTCGCATAGGTAGCGGGCGATCCGCGCCAGCCGCGGGCACCGTTCGGCTTTGCCCCGATGGACCCGCTCAGGTCGGCGCGACCGCTTGCGGGAGGAGCCCCGAATGCCAGTAGTGCCTACCAGGGAGATCCTCAGTCGAGCGTTCGCCGAGCGCTATGGCGTAGCCGCGTTCAACGTCGTCAACGATCTGACCATGGAGGCGGTGCTGGCCGCCGCCGACGAGCTACGCGCGCCGGTGATCATCCAGACTTCTGTCAAGCACGTGAAGATGACCGGCATCGATGCGATGTACGCCATCTGGATGGCCTACGCGCCTCGGACCAGGGTGCCGGTGGCTCTGCATCTCGATCACTGCCCCGAACGCGAGGTAATCAGCGCCTGTCTCGCGAAGGGCTGGAATTCCGTGCTGTTCGACGCGAGCAAGCTCACTGTCGAAGAGAACAAGCGGCAGTGCATCGAGGTCGTCGCGGAGGCCCGTCGCTACGGCGCCGACGTCGAAGGCGAGATCGAAGGTTTCAAGCGGACCGAGGAGATGACCGGCAGCGAAGCCGAACAGGTCCAGTCGCTCGACACGGTCGTCGACTTCGTGAAGGCCACCAACGTCGACGTCTTCGCCCCGGCCATCGGGAACGCCCATGGGACCTACAAGACGGCCCCGAAGCTCGATGCGCAGCGGGTCACCGACATCGTCAAGGCAACCGGAGTCCCCGTCGCGCTCCATGGCGGGACGGGCATGAGCCCCGAGCAGTTCAGCGATCTGATCGCCCGAGGCTGCGCCAAGGTCAACATCTCGACCGCTCTCAAGATCGCTTTCATGAAGTCCGGCTACGACTACATGACGGCGCATCCGGACCAGTACGACCCGCCGTCCATCTTCACCGCCCAGCGGACGGCGGTCATGGACATGGCCAGATATCACATCCGGCTTTTCGGCAGCGAAGGAAAGGCCTGGACGTGAGCGCGCTGATCTTCGATTGCGACGGCGTCCTTGCGGACACCGAACGGTACGGTCACCTGCCTTCGTTCAACCAGCTCTTCCGCGAGGCCGGACTGCCGCTTTCGTGGTCCGAGGACGAATACGGCCGCAAGCTCCAGATCGCCGGTGGCAAGGAGCGAATGGCGAGCGAGCTGACGCCCGAATTCGTCCGAGCCAACAACCTGCCATCGGATCCCGACGCCCTGGCTGCCGAGGTCGCCCGCTGGCACAAGCGCA
>DAHXON010000155.1:0-300 GCA_027364875.1 Chloroflexota bacterium | reverse complement strand
CCGACATGGGCGCCGCGGGAAAGCTCCCGCCCCGGCCTGGAGTGGCACGGATCATTGCCGAGGCCCAGGACGCGGGCTGGCAGCTGGCCGTGGCATCAACTTCGGCGGAACCATCCGTGCGGGCAATCCTCGAGAACGCGGCCGGGCCGGAGCGTGCGGCTCGATTCGACCTCGTTCTCGCCGGCGACGTAGTGGCACACAAGAAGCCCGCACCGGACATCTACCTGCTCGCCCTCGAGAGACTCCACGTCGATCCGGCGTCGGTGCTCGTCATCGAGGACTCGCGCAACGGTCTTGAGG
>DAHXON010000154.1 GCA_027364875.1 Chloroflexota bacterium | reverse complement strand
GTGCTGCAGCCGGGCAGAGCCGGAACGTAGATCCAGGTTCTCTTCCGCTGCGGACCCGATTCGAGATACAGATCGAACCGCACCGCTAACCTCGCTGCCGGCGGGCGGGCGGACCGCGCCCGCCGATACCTAGAGGCCCAGCGCCTTCTCGGGGGCCACGTATTCCAGACCGTGAGCGCCGGCCACGGCGTGATGGGTCACCTTGCCGGCAAAGACGTTGAGGCCGTTGCGGAGGTGCTTGTCGTCGGCCATCGCCTTCCGGTAGCCCTTGTCTGCGAGGGCCAGGGTGAACGGCAGAGTGGCGTTGTTGAGAGCGAACGTGGATGTTCGCGCCACCGCGCCCGGCATGTTGGTGACGCAGTAGTGGACCACGCCATCCACGACGTAGGTGGGGTTCGAGTGCGTCGTGGGCCGCGAGGTCTCGAAGCAGCCGCCCTGATCGATCGACACGTCCACGACCACCGTGCCGCGGCGCATGCCTCGGATCATCTCGCGAGTCACGAGCTTGGGCGCTGCGGCTCCGGGGATGAGGACCGCGCCGATGACGAGGTCCGCGGCAAGGACGCTCTCCTCGACCGCGTCCGTGGTGGAGTAGCGGGTCTTGAGCGCCGGTGCGAAGGCGAGGTCCAGCTCCTTGAGGCGGGGCAGCGAGCGGTCGAGCACCGTCACGTCCGCCTCGAGCCCGAGGGCCATCCGGACCGCGTTCATTCCGACCACGCCGCCGCCGAGCACGACCACCTTGGCCGCGGCACGCCGGGCACTCCGCCGAGAAGGACGCCACGGCCGCCGGCTTCACGCTCGAGGGCGTGGGCACCCGCCTGGATGGACATCCGCCCGGCGACTTCGCTCATCGGCGCGAGAAGGGGCAGGCCGCCACTTTCGTCGGTCACCGTTTCGTAGGCGATGGCGACGCAGCCCGAGTCGATGAGGCCCCTGGTCTGGGGGAGATCCGGCGCGAGGTGTAGATAGGTGAAAAGGACCTGGCCTTCCCGCAGCATCGCGATCTCGGAAGGCTGCGGCTCCTTGACCTTGACGACCAGCTCGGCCCGGCCGAACACGGAGGCGGCATCGGGCACGATCTCGGCGCCGGCGGCGACGTAGCGATCGTCCTCGAGGTCGATCGTCTCGCCGACGCCCGCCTGCACGATCACCTTGTGGCCGCGAGCCACGAGCTCACGGACCGCGCTCGGCGTCAATCCCACGCGATACTCGTTGTCCTTGATCTCGCGCGGCACACCTACGAGCATCTGTACCTCCGACCTCAGCCATGGACGCGGGTTCGCTGCGCGAGGGCTCGGCGCACTATGGACGCTGGTCGTGGACCGGCGCGCCCGGAGGCTGTTCAGGCCATTCTGCCACGAGTCCTTCGTGCGGCCGTTTCGCGGACCGGCCCGCTCGTTCGGCCACCCGCCGAGCGGTCCGAGAACCCCGATTTCGAAGGTCCGGTGGCCCGCCGGTCCGAGCGGCCCCCGAGCCCGCCAGCCAGAACAAAGACAGACGGCGCGACTGGCCCAAAGTCGCGCCGTCCGTCGTGTCAGTCAGAAGTTCGACCGGTCGGCCGTATGCCTCCGGAGGGTTTGTGGCGGCTAGCGCCGCATCGTCGCGTTGACTCTCTTGATGTGTGATCGGTTGATCAGGACTGAATCACGAGGTGTGTCCTTGATGGCCAGCCCGTTCGCCGTCACGGACGGGTTGAACACGGCCAGGAACAGCTCGGTGCCGCGCTCGGTAAGGGACATGGGATCTTGCGAAGGGAGCAGCAGGAGTGTGCCGGAGACCTTGAACGGCGGCGCATCGATCGTGACGTCGTAGGACATCCGGAACCGCCCCCAGGCCTCGTGATCGGCGTCGCTCACGACCGGCTCGCCGTCGGCGGCCGGCATGGCGACGGTGATGTCGTACGGGTCGACGCTCTTGACCCCGTTCGCGGGAGCCAGCGAGGCGCCATCGTTCGGTCCCTGCTGGGCGTTGTTGACGGGAATCGCGGCGCGCTTCTCCAGCGCGTCGGCCAGCTTCACGTTCTGGGCGAGGACGGCGTCGATTCTGCCGTCTTCGGTGAGCGCGACGAAGTGCCCTGGCTTCTTCCTGGTGACGATTATTCCCAACGACCCCGGGATCGAGCCGAAGGTGCCTACGGCCATCGCATTCTCCTTACCGCCCACAGAACCCACTGGTCCTTCTCGGGCCGACGCAGCGCAAGCGGGCCATCGAGTGTCGCCACGAGACGGTTCCTGCCCAAGGTGTCGGCTGCCGCCTGCCTTCCTTGACGGTCCAAGCGCCCCGGCTCGAGCTGAATTGGCTCCGGCCGGGCGACCGGCGGTGCGGCGCGGCAACGAGCGCAAGCTACGCTCACCAAGAGGCAGCAACAACGGGGCCAAAAGGGGTATGACCCGGGTATTACCGGGGAGGGAATGAGCTGGAGGACGGCTCCGGGCGGGGCTCGGAGCCCGGCTCGATGCCCTACACGGCCGGCCGGTAGGGCATGTAGTCCGGGAACCACATCGCCGCGTCGATCGCGTCGCTGACCTCGTCGTCCCGGTACAGCCGCCCGACGCCGCAGTCGCGGCTCTGGCAGACGACCTTGGCCGCGATCTGGCGCGACACCTCGCGCAGGTCGCCGACTGCCGGATAGAGCGCGCCCGCGGCCAGACGTTCCTCGGGAACCATGTCGGCGAGCGTCTGGGCGGCCAGCAGGAACATCTCGTCGGTGATCTGGCGCGCTTCGGCGACGATCGCGCCGAGGCCCATGCCCGGGAAGATGAAGACGTTGTTGGCCTGGCCGATCACGTGGGTCTTGCCGTCGATGGTCACCGGTTCGAATGGGCTGCCGCCCGCCACCAGAGCTCGACCTTCGGTCCATTCGAGCAGATCCGCCGGTATCGCTTCGGAGCTGGCCGTCGGATTGGACAGCGGAAAGAGGACCGGGCGGTCTACGTGGGCGGCCATCTCCCGAACTGCCTTCTCGGTGAACGCGCCGTGCACCCCGCTGGTGCCGATGAGCATCGTGGGATGCACCGCGGCGATGATGGCTTCGAGGTCCAGCCGATCGGTCGGCGCCAGATCGGCAAGCCCGTAGGCGGCCAGCGCTTCGGGCCCCATGGCGAACTCGAGCTTGTCGCCGTCTAGCTGGTCGCGAGTGGCGAAGATCAGCCCGCGCGTGTCCGCCGTGATGATCGCCTTCCTGATCGTCGATTCGTCGACGCCGGCTGCCTTCATCGCGGCTCGCACGGTCCGGGCGATGCCGATGCCTGCCGCCCCCGCACCGAGGAAGACGAAGCGCTGCTCGGCGAGCGGCTTGCCCATGGCCCGGACGGCGGCCAGGATGCCTGCCAGAACTACTGAACCGGTGCCCTGGATGTCGTCGTTGAAGCTGGTGATCCGGTTGCGGTAGCGGTCCAGGATTCGGATGGCGTTGTGCTGCTTGAAGTCTTCCCACTGCAGAACGGCGCGCGGGAAGACGTCCAGGACGGCCACGACGAAGGCCTCGATGAACTCGTCGTACTCGCTGCCGCGCAGCCGCGGGCTGCGATAGCCGATGTAGAGAGGATCGGACAGCAGGTCCTCGTTGTCCGTGCCGACGTCCAGCGACACCGGCAGGGTGTGGGCCGGGTAGATGCCGGCCCCAGCCGTGTACAGGGCCAGCTTGCCGATCGGGATGCCCATGCCGCCGGCGCCCTGGTCGCCCAGGCCCAGGATTCGCTCGTTGTCCGTGGCCACGATCAGCCGGATGTCGTCGAGGCCGGCGCCGCTCTCGTCGTCCGAGCAGGCGTTGCGGAGCAGGTCGGGGATCCGGTCGATGTCCGCCGGTGTGATCCACAGTCCCCGCGGCCGCCGCATGATGTGGCTGAAGTCCTGGCAGGCCCGCCCAACCGTGGGCGTATAGACGATGGGCAGGAATTCTTCGAGGTTCTCGGCGAGGACGCGATAGAAGAGCGTCTCGTTTCGATCCTGGAGCGAGCTCAGGCCGATGTAGCGCTCCAGCGGGTCCGTCTTGCGGCGAATGTGCTCGAGCTCCAGGCGGACCTGCTCGCGAATCGTGATCACCCGAGCCGGCAGCAGCCCACGCAGGCCGAAGACGTGCCGCTCGCCCTCGTCGAAGGCGGTGTCCTTGTTGAGAAGCGGCTTGACGAGGAGCTCGGCGCCGCGGAATGGGATGCGCTGGATACCCGTGGGCCGGAGTCCCTTGACCGGCCGGGTGGTGGTCTGCTGTCTCATCCTCGCAGCATCGGAGCGGCCGGCACGCCGCGACTACGGCCGTTTGACCCGTCAAGCCGTGACTCCGGCAGGAACGGGCGTCCTACCACCACCGGCAATCGGCCCTCCTCGCCCGAGC
>DAHXON010000153.1 GCA_027364875.1 Chloroflexota bacterium | reverse complement strand
CACGAAGGCCGAGTACCGTTTCGATTATGCGTCATGCGGCGTGCTGACTTCGATCCATTCGCAGTCGCCCGACATCGCGATGGGCGTGGACGACGCGCTCGAAAGCCGCGGCAACGGCATGAGCCCGGCGTCTCAGCACGAGCTCGGCGCCGGCGACCAGGGCATGATGATCGGCTTCGCCTGCCGCGAGACGCCCGAGCTGATGCCGCTCCCCATCTCCCTGGCGCATCGGCTGGCCCGGCGCCTGGCCGAAGTCCGCAAGAGCGGCCAGCTGCCCTACCTGCGCCCCGACGGCAAGTCCCAGGTCACCGTCGAGTACGACCACGGAGTCCCCAAGCGCGTGACCAACGTGGTCGTCGCGGCTCAGCACGACCCCGACGTGCGGATCGAGAAGCTCCGCTCGGAGATCGTCGAAGCGGTGATCCTGCCGATCATCCCTGCCGAGCTGCGGGCCAAGGATCCGGTCATGCACGTCAACGCGACCGGCCGGTTCGTCATCGGCGGGCCCATGGGCGACGCCGGCCTGACCGGACGGAAGATCATCGTCGACACGTACGGCGGCATGGCTCGACACGGCGGCGGCGCCTTCTCCGGGAAGGATCCGACCAAGGTCGACCGCTCGGCCAGCTACGCCGCCCGGTGGGTCGCCAAGAACGTCGTCGCGGCCGGCCTGGCCGACCGTTTCGAGATCGAGATCGCCTACACCATCGGCGTCGCGCATCCGGTGTCCGTGTCGATCGAGACCTACGGGACCGAGAAGGTGTCCGACGAGAAGATCCAGGCGGCGATCGCGAAGCACTTCGACCTGCGGCCGGCGAGCATCATCGAGGCGCTCGACCTGCGGCGGCCCATCTACCGGCCGACGGCGGCGTACGGCCACTTCGGCCGGACGGACCACGACTTCCCGTGGGAGCGAACCAACAAGGCTGCCGCCCTGGCCGCCGAGTGCGGCATCGCGATGCCCGAAACGGTCGCTCGGTAGCGAGCTCCTGGAAGCGGAGAGGCGCGTGTACGCCGTAATCCTCGCCGGCGGCGGCGGAACCAGGCTCTGGCCACTGAGCAAGCCGGACCGGCCCAAGCCTTTCCTCCGGCTTCTCGGCGACGAGACCCTGATCCAGAGAACGGTTGCGCGGCTCTCTCCCCTCATCGAGCCGGGGGATGTCTACGTCATTGCCGAGCGGCGGCACCTGCCCCTCGTCGCCGAGCAGCTGCCCGACGTTCCGGCGGCGCATCTCATCGGCGAACCGATGGGCCGCAACACCGCCGCCGCCGTTGCCCTTGCCGCCGAGGGGATAGACCGACCCGCGGACGAAGTGATGATCATCTTGCCGGCCGATGCCCACATCGCCGACGAGGCGGGTTTCCGAGACGCTCTCGCGACGGCCGCGGTCGTGGCCGCGGAAGGGCGGCTCGTGACGCTCGGCGTGACACCGGATCGCCCCGAAACCGGCTACGGGTACGTTCTGGCAAGGCCTCCGGCTCGCCAGCGCAACGGCCGCCCCACCTTCGACGTGGATCGGTTCGTGGAGAAGCCCACGGCGGAGAAAGCGGCCGAGCTCATCGCCACGGGGCTGGCGAGCTGGAACGCGGGGATATTCGCCTGGACCCGGGCCACGATCCGCGAACGGCTCGAGACCCACGCACCGGACATCCTGGCTCCGGTTCGGGCGCTCTGCGAGGCGGGAGCGGCCCCGGCGGCGAGCCCCCGGTTCGACGCGGTCTATCCAACGGTTCGCTCAACGTCCATCGACTACGCAGTGATGGAGCCGGCCTCGCTGGACGGAGCCGTTGCCGTGGTGCCGATGAGCGTGGGCTGGAGCGACCTGGGCAGCTGGGCCGCTTTGCGCGACGCCTGGCGCGACGCCGGACGGGATCGAACCGCGGCCACGGCGGCTGTGGCACAGGTCGCCACCGCGGGTTCGGGCAATCGGCGCGACATCGGCTCGTCGGACAGCCTCGTGCTGGCGGGCGACCGGCTCGTGGTAACGATCGGCCTGCGCGACGTCATCGTCGTCGACACTCCGGAAGCGCTGCTCGTTTGCGCCGCGGATCGGGCCCAGGACGTCAAGAAGATCGCGGAGGAACTCTCGGCCTCGGCGGCCACGAACCCGGCCGCCACCGCAGCCACGAACCCGGCACCGGCCCAGGCGGCCGCGAATGCCGTCAGTGAGGAGACCACGCCTTGAGCGATATCGGCGAATCGCAGCGAGCATCCGATGGGACGTCGAGCTCGGCGAATGGAGCGGCCGCTCCGGGCATGACCGGATCCGGTGGCGATGCCGGCGCCCAGCCGGCCGTGCCGGCCGCCGCGGCGGCCGAGCCTACGCACATCGTCTTCGGCACCGACGGTTGGCGCGCCAAGATTGCCGACGAATACAACTTCGTGAACGGTCGGCGCTGCGCGCGCGCCGTCGCCGAATACGTCGTGGCGCGGGGCGAGCAGGCCAAGGGCGTCGTCATCGCCTACGACCGCCGGTTCGCCAGCGAGCACTTCGCGACCGCCGCCGCCGAGGTGGTCCTCGCCTACGACATTCCCGTCGCCTTCGCCGAGCGGGCCGTGCCGACGCAGATGTCCTCCTTCGAGGTGGTCCAGCGGAAGTCCGCCGCCGGGATCGTGATCACCGCGAGCCACAATCCCTGGACAGACAACGGCTTCAAGATCAAGTCGCCCACCGGCGCGGCCGCAAGCCCCGAGATGCTGACCGACATCGAGGCCCGCATCGCCGCCGCCACGGCAACTCCGCCTCCGCGGCCGTTCGCCGACGCCGAGAAGGCCGGGATGGTCGAGCGCTACGACTCGTTTGCCGCCTACGAGAAGTTCGTGGCCCGGAACGTGGACCTCGAGCGCCTCCGCGCCGCCGACGTCGCGGTCCTCGTGGATCCGCTCTACGGCTCCGGCGCGAGCTGGATTCCGCGGCTGCTCGCCGGCGGCAAGATCCGCGTCACGGAGATCCACTCCGAGCGCAACCCCTGGTTCGGTGGCGTGAACCCCGAGCCCATTCCGCCCAACGTGAACGAGGCGCTCGGACGGCTCGCGGGCGGCGGCTTCGACCTGGGCCTGTTCCTCGACGGCGACGCCGATCGGGCCGGCATGGGCGACGAGCGCGGCACCTTCGTGACCACCCTCCAGATCTTCGCCCTGGTGATGTACTACCTCGCCGAGTACCGCGGCCTCCGCCAGCCCGTCGTCAAGACGGTCAACGAGACATCGATGGCCGAGAAGCTGGGTGATCACTACGGCATCGACGTCTACGAGGTCCCCGTCGGGTTCAAGTACGTCGGGCCCAAGATGATCGAGACCGGCGCGATGATGGGCGGCGAGGAATCGGGCGGATACGGCTTCGGGATGCACCTTCCCGAGCGCGACGGCATCTTCGCCGACCTGATGCTGCTGGACCTCTTCCTGCGCGAGCGCGAGGCGGGGCGCCGGCCGGCGTCGAACGCGATCGCCCATCTCCACGAGATCGCCGGGCCGTCGAGCTACCGGCGCTACGACGTCCACGTCGATCGGGCCGTCTACCCGGCCCTCAAGGAGCGGCTGCTCGTCGAGCTTCGCGAGAAGGCCCCGGCGTCGCTCGGCGGCGGGCCCGTCGTCCGGACGCAGACCCTCTCCACCAACGACGGCTTCAAGTTCTTCGCCGGCGACGGCTCGTGGCTGCTGGTCCGCTTCAGCGGGACCGAGCCCCTGGTCCGGGTCTACACCGAGGCCGCCTGCCCGGAGGACGTGGACGCGAACCTGGCCATCGGCGAGAAGCTCGTACGGGGCGCGTAACCCCGCCTGATCTCATCCGCGCGGCCCAAATCCCATCCGCGCGGGCCGGATCGGACGGCTGGCACTCAACCTCCACCGGCCGCGCCTGGCACGCGGTGAAGTCGCGCGCAAGACTGTGTTTCGCGGCCGCAACCGATGCCGCCTCTCTTGGCTCGCAGCTGTACAGTGAAGGCAGCCGGACCTGTCACATCCGGCTTGCGGCCACTCCTGGACCATGCAGGGCGACGGAGGCACATCGGCGATGCACAGCTCACTCATCGGGAAGGTCGAGAAGGCGAACCGCTACGCACGCGAGCTGGATCGGGTTTCGTTCGAGCAGCTCGCGGTCACATTCAAAGGGGACAACGACACTCACACGGTTCGCCTCGACGGTGAAACCTGGCATTGCACGTGCCACTTCTTCGAGAGTTGGGGATCCTGCGTCCACGTTCTTGCCCTGCAAAAGATCCTGGGCGTAATGCTCCCCGAGGCCGCGCAGGTCTCCATCTTTTCGGCTCAGCCCGCCGTGCCGGCGTAGGCTCGGGCCGGGGAACTCAAGTCCAAATCCGAACAGGCGTCTCATAGCCTTCGGTCCGCATGGCTGCTTGCCGCACGGCTGGCCGGCCAGAGTTGGGGGTTGCTTCTTGAACAGGTCACGCCGGCGTCTCCCCGTCATCGCGACAGCGGCAGTCGCAGTCATGTTCGCTGCCGCGGCCTGCGTCGGCGGCGCCGACCCTTCGCCGATATACGTCTACCTGACCCCCACGCCGGCTCCGATCACT
Source organism: Chloroflexota bacterium (assembly GCA_027364875.1). Classification (GTDB taxonomy): domain Bacteria; phylum Chloroflexota; class Limnocylindria; order Limnocylindrales; family CSP1-4; genus Fen-1039. The sequence goes on along the minus strand of DAHXON010000153.1, from coordinate 85 downwards.
CCAACTCCCGAGATCACGCCGACCCCGACGCCGACCCCCACACCCACGCCGACTCCTACGCCCGCCAATCAGGGCCCCCCCGGAC
>DAHXON010000152.1 GCA_027364875.1 Chloroflexota bacterium | reverse complement strand
GCATTGCGGAGGCGCGACAGCGGATGCGGCGCCGACAGTCGGGACGGCCGATCGAGCTGCTCGCCGGCCGACGGACCGAGTTCGGCGGCGGATTGGCCGAGGTCGGCGGGGTGGATCTGGCCGCCGAGGTCACGTCCGGTGGCCGGAGGCGCGACCTGGTGCGCCTGCGAGGGCGATCGGCCGCGGATGCCCCGGGTCCTGACGTACTCCTGGAGCCTGCTCGCCGATTCGCTCGGCCCGGCCGGCTCGGTCGGCGTCGGATCGCTCGGTCGCTCCCGGCGTCGCCCGAAGGGCAGCCGCCGGGCCTGGTTCGACTTCGTGAGATCGGCTCGCCTGGGCAGGTCGAAGGGGCGGGAAGCGCTGTCGCCATCCTCGAGCTCTTCGGGGCTCGACGTCTCGGGCTCCGGGCCAGGCAGGCCGTTGTCGTCGGGGAAGAACTCGCCGGCCATCGCCGGCTCCTCGACGTCGCGATCCTTCATCAGGTCAGTGAACCTCGTTCGATCTCCGCCTCCAGCTCGCCTGCGGACCCGCTCGTGCGACGGCACACCGCGTTCGTTGGAGCGGCCAAGCGCGGCCAGGAAGTCGAAGTCTGCCACGGTTCGGCTTCCAGGGGGGTGTCCCTTGTGTAGATAGTATGGGTCCGGGGCGGTCTGGTGGGATTCGATGGGGTCTTGCGCCGGGCCGAAATCGCGCCACGCTGCCGGGCTGCCGGCGCCTGCGGCCCGGATCATGACGTGGACGATTCCGAAGATCGGCGTTCACGATCCGGCCGCTGCCACAATACTTAGCCCGGATCGACCGGTCCGACTGCCAGCTCGGCACCGTCATGGACAGGGAGGAACGATGAGCGACGAACACGGGCACAACGAGCATCTCGAGCAGCTGCGCGACATGGTCCGTGACGGTCAGATCGACACGATCATCGTGGCCCTGACCGACATGCAGGGCCGCCTCATGGGCAAGCGTGTCCAGGCCGAGGCTTTCCTCCGGGGCGTCGTGGACCACGGCATCCACTTCTGCACCTACCTGCTCGGCACGGACATGGAGATGAACACGCCCGACGGGTTCAAGCTCATGAACTGGGAGACGGGCTACGGCGATTGGGTCGCGCGGCAGGTCTGGGAGACGACGCGCGTGCTGCCGTGGCTCGAGTCCACGGCGATCGTCCTGTGCGACGCCATCGACGATGAGACGGGGGAGGAAATACCGGTTTCGCCGCGGACGATGCTCAAGCGCCAGGTGGCGCGCGGGGCGTCGATGGGCTTCCGGGTCAAGGCGGGCACGGAGTTCGAGTTCTACGTCCTCTCCGATTCATTCGAGGACTTGAGCCAGAAGGGCTTCAACGACGTCGAACGCGTCGGCTACTACAACGAGGACTACCACATACTTCAGGCCACCAAGCTCGAGCCGCTGTATCGCCAGATGCGAAATCAGATGACTCAGGCTCGCATCCCCATCGAATTCAGCAAGGGTGAAGCGGCTCCATCTCAACACGAGATCAACATCCGATACGACGACGTTCTCGAATCTGCCGATCGTAGCGTTCTATTCAAGAATGGTGCCAAAGAGATTGCCTGGCAGAACGGCTACGGGCTGACCTTCATGGCGAAGCCATATTCGGATTGGACGGGATCGAGCGGCCATCTGCACATGAGCCTGTGGGACGCGAGTGGCGAGCAGGCGTTGTTCCACCAGGACGGCCCGCAAGCGTATGGAATGACGGACACGATGCGCTGGTTCCTCGGAGGAATGATGGCCCTCCAGCGCGAGCTCGCGGTGTTCATCGCCCCCAACGTCAACTCATACAAGCGCTACGCCATCGCCAGCTGGGCACCGGTAAACGTGGTGTGGGGTCGCGACAACCGCACGACCGGCTTCCGGATCGTGGGGCGCGGTTCCGGCCTGCACATCGAGAACCGCTTCCCGGGCGGCGACATGAACGCCTATCTGGCCTATGCCGCCACGGTGGGCGCCGGCCTCTACGGCATCGAGCACAAGATCGAGCCGCCGGCCGAGTTCAAGGGCAACGGCTACGCGGCAACGGGCTGCGACCGCATGCCGCGCGCTCTGTACGAGGCGGCGGACCTGCTCGAGAAGAGCCAGGCCGCGGTCGAGATCTTCGGCCAGGACGTGGTGGATCACTACGTCAACGCCGCCCGGGTGGAGCAGGCCACCTACGATGCCGCGGTCCACGCCTGGGATCGCGAGAGGTATCTGGAGCGCGGCTAGCTCTAGCCGGCCTTCCGGCCGAGGCGATCCGAAGGCGCGTGGCGGTTGGACATGTAACTGGCCAGGCCTTCGTCGACGGTGCGGAGCCTGCGAGGAAATTGCTCGCGCAGATGAGTGGTGTCCACAGGCGCCGATTGGACCACGAAATCTATGGCCGATGGCCGCATGGGTGGTGACGGCAGAATCGTGAGTGGTGCGGTCATCGCCTTCATCAGTACGACCGGGGCGTGCACGATGAATCGCCGTCTGCCGCTCGCGCGCAGAGCCGCCCGGATTATATCGTCCATCGCCAGCGTCTCGGGCCCGCCGATTTCGAATACCTGATTCTCTGCGCCCGGAATTACCAGCGAGTCGGCCACGAGTGCCGCGACGTCATCGATGAACGCGGGCGCCAGACGCTGCTTACCATTGCCGATCTGCGGCACGAACGGAAGGATTCGTGTGAAGCCGAGGAATCGATTGAGCGACCTGTCGCCGGGGCCGTATATCCAGCTCGGTCGGAAGATGGTGTACGTGAGGCCGCTGTTCTTTACGGCCTGTTCGGCACGAGCCTTGGCCCGATACCACGGTTGTGTGGCGTTTGCGTCGGCGCCGGCGCCGGACATGTAAACGATCCGAGACACGCCGGCGCCCCGAGCCGCGGCAACCAGCGCTTCCGTGCCGGCCGCGTCGATGCGCTCGAAAGTTTGGCCGCGCCGCGGCGCTTCGACGGGGTAGTTGTGGAAGGCGAGCGCGATGACGAGCGCGTCGACTCCGCGGAGGGCTTCGGGCAGCGTCGCCGTATCGGCTACGTCGGCGTGACGGACCTCGATCGGATTGGACGTGGGCGATTGCCCGGGCCGCGCCGGCAGACTCCGCCGATGCGACAGGGCGACGACTCGATAGCCCCTGGAGGCGAGCTCGTACGCGATCGCGCCGCCGACGAAACCGGTTCCTCCCGCGACGGCAACCGTGTGGATATCCGATGCCCCGGTGTCGGGCTCTGACATGTCGTCCAACTCCAAACTAAGGCCCAGTGTCGGCCAGGCGGGGCCGGTTCGCAACCGGAACCGGCCCCTGCCTCGCACAGTGGGAGATCGTCCGCCGGTCAGCGGTCTGACCGTCGAGATCGATCAGGCGGCCATGTCCCGACCCGTCGCGCTTCGTGCGAGGGCGGGGACGAGCCAGACGGCCGCGACGCCGACGAGGACGTACACGGCGCTCGAGATCACGCTCGTCTGGCCGAAGGAATTGCCGGTGATCGCCGCCACCAGGTCGAACTTCGCGACCCCGACGAGGAGCCAGTTGACTCCACCGACGATCACGAGAAGGAGGGCGAGGGCATTGAGGTAACGCATCGTTCTTGCTCCGTTTGTCCTGACTTCGATGCCTGTCTGTACAGGCTTCGTCCAGACTTTAGTGTGAAGGTCAGGGTTTGTCAAGCCTTTTGACCGTGCTATATTGGACAAAGCATGTACACGATCAAGCAAGCAGCGGCGCGAACGGGCCTGAGCGTGGAGCTCCTGCGGGCGTGGGAGCGTCGCTATGGCGTGCCGGCGCCCGGTCGAACCGGATCCGGATACCGGTTGTACGACGAACGCGCCCTGGCCCTCGTCCGGCGGATGAAGGTCCTCGTGGACGAAGGCTGGTCGCCGAGCCAGGCGGCCGGGGCGGTCACCAACGAGACTGTCACCAGGGAGACCGACGCCGACGACGGCCCGATGCCTCGTCCGGCTCTCGGAGATCAGGAGGGCGTCGCTTCACCCGAGGGAGCCGCTGGCGGTGTCGCCCCGGGCGACGGCAGGCTCGCGACCCTGCAGCTCGAGTTCGTGCGTGCCGCCGGAGAGCTGGACGAGCCGGCCCTCGAGTCGATTCTGAGTGAGGCATTCGTCATGCTTGGTCAGGATGAGGCTCTCGAGCGCTTCGTCTTGCCGGCCGTCGCTTCGGTCGGCCGCGCCTGGGCGGCGGGCGAGCTGACAGTTGGGGCCGAGCACACTGCCAGCGCGGTCGTCATGCGCAGGCTCGCGGCCATGTACGACGCCGCTGCGTCGGGGCGGCCGGTCGGCTGCCTCGTCGGGCTGCCGCCCGGATCGCGTCACGAGATCGGGGCGCTGGCCTTCGCGGTGGCCTGCAAGCGGGCCGGACTCGGAGTGCTGTACCTGGGCGCGGACGTCCCGATCGAGAGCTGGGTGGCGGCAAGCTCCGAGTACCCGCAAGCAGCCGTAGCGCTTGGCGCGGTGACGAGATTGGAAGGGCGCTCGGCGGCCGGAGTCGTGGCGGAGGTCAGAGCCTCGCGCCCTGATTGCCTGGTCGCCGTCGGCGGAGCAGCGAGAGACGTCGCCGCGGCCCGACGCACCGACGTCCTGCTTCTCCCGGATGGGCTTCGTGACGCGGCGAGGCTTCTCCTCGAGCGGACGCGCAGCGCGGCGCAGACGAACGGCTAGAGC
>DAHXON010000151.1 GCA_027364875.1 Chloroflexota bacterium | reverse complement strand
GGGTGATACGGCGGGCTGGTCGGCGCCTCCGTGATGGCCGCCGTCGGCGTGTCTGTTGGCCCGAGGACCGCCGCGGATGCCGTGGAGGTGGCCCCTGGCGTGGGCGATGCTCCCGGCGTCGGGGAGGCAGTCGGCGAGGCGGTCGGGCCGGGCGTGGGCCGGGGAGTGGGGCCCACGGACGAGCCGCAGGCCCAGACTGTCGCCGCTACCAGACCCAGGGCACCGAGCCTCGCTGCGAGGCGCGCCGGGCGTTGGGGGTGTTCGGGCGTCCTGGCTGGCATCTCGTCTCCTTCGTTGAATCCCCTCCCAACGGATATGGCGCGGATGGCTCGGATGCGGTCGCAGGAGTATCGGAGGTAGCGCGCCCACAGCGAGGAAAGGGCAGGGCAACGTCGCGCCTGCCGGGTTCGTCCGCCGACCTTGCGCAGCGCGCGCCAGCCTCGCCCGCCGGACCTCGCACGGCGCAGCGCCGCACCTCGCGCCGATCCCGCCGGGCGCCTTCCTCGTGCTCAGCCGGCGGCTAGTTGACTGTGGCGGCCCCCGACCCCGCCGCGGATCCCGCTCCGTCGCCGGCTGCCCGGGCTCGGTCGCCGGCCAGGTAGGCCGCCGCCAGGATCTCGACCGGATGCTTCGTCCGCACCGACGTGGCCTTCTCGATCTGCCAGCGGCACGTCTCGGAGTCGCAGGCCGCCTCGCTGGCTCCGCTGGCGCGCACCTTGTCGAACAAGGGCCGGCCTACCGACTGCGCGATGTCGTACTTCTCCTTCTTCATCCCGTATGTGCCCGCGATGCCGCAGCAGTCGTGGTCCATGTCGCGCGCCCGCAGCCCCGGAACCAGCGCGAACAGGTCCATGGCCGGCAACCCGATCCCGTGGGATCGCAGCTGGCAGGGGGCGTGGTAGGGAAGGTCCTCGTCCAGCCGCCCGAAGCCCGTGTCCAGGCGGCCGTGGTCGTGGAGGTCCAGCAGGAACTCGCAGATGTCCCAGGTGGCGTTGGCCACGACCTCCGTGTCGTCGTCGTGCATGTCGAGCATCTCGCGGTACTCGGCCTTGATCGTATGGGTGCACGAGGTTGACGTCCCCACGATCTTGTAGCCCTTGCGGGCGTAGTCCGCGAGGATCTCGAGGTTCTTGTGGGCCTTGCCGCGCGCGTCGGCGTATAGACCGTTGCTGATCGCCGGCAGGCCGCAGCAGGCCTGCGGCGGGACGATCACCTGGAAGCCATTGCGCTCGAGGATCGAGATCGCGGCGTTGGCCACGTGCGGCTCGTAGTAGTTCACGGCGCAGCCGTGGAAGTAGACGACCGCCTTGTCCGGGCCCGGGAGTGAAGTGGCTCGCGCCGAGCCGGCCCCGGCGAAGGCCAAGGAGATGTCACGCTTCTTGAGGCGCCGCTTCCAGACCGACTGGTAGGTGCGCCGCGAGAACTTGGGGAACGGCGCCTTTCGATGGATCCCGAAGAAGGTCTCCATGACCCAGCGAACGAGCCGGTTCGAGAGAGCCCAGTTGCCGATCGGCGAGAACAGGACGCCGACTCGACCCACCAGATCCGTCTGCGAGAGGCCCCAATCGCGAAGCTTGGGCCGGTGGCCGGCCCGCAGCCGCGCCCGCGACTGGCTGTTCATCTCGGCGATCTTCACGCCGGCCGGGCACGCGGCCGTGCACCAGCCGCAGCCCGAGCAGTAGTCCACCGTCACGTCCGGCGAGGCCAGGATCGGCCAGTCCTTGATCTGGACCGGCGAGGTGCGTCCGGAGCGGAAACGGGCTGCCTGTGGACCGACGTACTTGGGACCGGGGAACTTGTCCGTGACTCTCATCACGGGGCAGACGGTGTTGCAGACGTTGCACTTGAGGCATTGGTCGGACGAATAGCCGACCTGCTCCATGGACGGCGCGGCGGCTTCGGCGACCAGCTCGGCGATGCTCATTGCCTGGCGCTCCCGGATTCGACTGTTTGGGCGGAGGCGCCCGAGTTCTTGCTCGAACCGCCGACGCCGAGCCCGGCCTTCCGACCGCTGACTACGGACACTCCCGACCGGCAGCCCTGCCGGAGCGGTTTCTGGCCGGCCAGCATCGCCCCGACGACGCGGACGTTGCCCGGGGCTCTGGCACCAGCGCGGTCGATCGGCCGCAGATCCGCGTCGGTCCTGATGCCCGCGGCCTCGAGCGGATGACCTTCAGGCTCGAATGGGTTGACCGAAAGCCACTCTGCGGCCGGCGGCGCCTCGACCGGCAGGCTGAGAACCGTCTCGGTCAGATTCCCGTCGAGGTCGGCCACGATGCCGCCCCCGGCGATGCCGCCGGTGGCCAGGATCACGTTGTCGGTCCGGACGCGGAACTCCCGGGCGGCGGCTGCCGTGGCGATTGCGGCCACTCGGGGCACGTCGCCCGCGACGTCTATGTCCACGGCGGCGATGGCCTCGCCGACGACGATGCGGCCGCCGGCGGCGAGGAGCGCCCGCCGCAGCGCCCGATAGAGGCGAACGCCCGGCACGCTCGGCGGCACGAGCGGAACCTCGAAGGGCTCGCCGGTGAGCCGCCGCCGTAGCTCGGCGTAGGCGGCGGCGTGATCGTCGAGGCCGATGACCGCCGGGAGAGCCACGCGGACTGGACCGGAGCCATGGTTGCCGCCGGAAGGGCCATGCGTCAGCGCTTCGGCCACCGCCACGGCAATCCGTCCGGTCGCTTCGTCGCGCCACGCGGCCTCGTCGAAGCGGCGCGCCAGCTCCAGCGCGTTCAGGTTGTGCCGCGCGGACAGTCCGGGCAGCTCCACGGTGACGGCTACCACTCTCGCGGGAGCGGGACCGGCACCCCAGAGGTGGTCGCGGGACAGGCTGTTCGCTATGGCGTCGGGCCAGAAGTCCTTGAAGCCCGCCACTCCGCACACCACGAGGGTTTCGCCCGGGGCCCAGGGACGCGCCGCGGGGGCCTGGGCGGCCGGAAGAATGGCCGCGAGCCGCGTTCCGCCGATCGAGGTCGGCACGCGGACGAGCGGCGAGTCGAGACCGCCCTCGTAGGCGAGTCCCTGCGCCGCGAGCAGCCCCCGGATCCACTCGAGCGAGGCCTCGACGTCGGCGCCGAGGAACGAATATGGATGCTCGGCCAACGCCGCCAGTCGGTCGAGCGCTTCGCGCGGCGTCCGCGCGTCCGGCATTGCCGCCACGTCGAGCCCACCGGTGCCCCAGTGCGTGCCGGCGTGGCCCTTGGCCAGGACCTGAACCCGGGCGCCGGACTCGGCCGCCGCGATCGCCGCCGAGAGCCCGGACAGGCCCGCCCCAACTACGACTACGTCAGCGCTGGGCATCGGCCGTCTCCGTCGTACCGCTGGAAGCCATCGTCGGCGTCTGGGCCGCCAGTCCGTTCGTCGCGGCGGTCCCGTCGCCGCCGGCTTCGACCAGCGAATCGATCCCGAGCGATCCGACGTACACGCCCAGGACCATCCACAACTCCTGGAGCTGCCGCCCGGCGGCGATCGGGCGCGTTCCCTTGAAGCGCTCTTCGAGGTAGCCGGTGATCGCCCGGTCCACGACTCGCGGATCGAGGCGCCCGCCGACCACGTCCCGGCCCGCCTCCCCGCGGCCGTCGCCCGTGGATGTGGCCGTGGCCCCTGATGCCGCCCGCTGGGCAACCGCGCCCGCGGCCCGGAACGTGCAGAAGCCGCCCTGGCACGGGCCCATACCCAGCCGCGTTCCACGTCGCACGTCGTCGAGCGAACAGGGCCACCGCTCGGCCAGGAACTCGTCGAGCATGGGCCGGGTCACGAGCTCGCACTCGCAGATCAGGTTGGCGTCGCCGCCGCCCTCGGCCTCGTGTTCTGCCAGCCGGTGGCCCAGCCAGTAGGTCTTCGCCTGGCCCTTGCCCGGCTCCTTGCCGTGGTCGGGCAGCGGTCGATCCGCGGTCGAGGACTTCTCGGCGAGGCCCAGCCGACGGGCGACCTCGTCCATGGTGTCCTGGGCCATCAGCCGGTAAGTGGTCAGCTTGCCACCCACGATCGAGACGAAGTTGTCCACGCCGGAGTCGTTGTGGTCGATGACCACGTGCGCCCGCGAGACCGAGCGGTTCTCACTCGTCTGGGCGGTCGCCGGTGGCTGGTAGAGCGGCCGGACGCCCGCGTAGGCGCGCAGGATCCGCATCTGCCGGATGTTCGGGAAGAGCTTCTCGCCCTCGCGGATGAGCTTCTCGACGTCGTCGCGGCCGATCGAATCGTCTTCCGGATCGGCGACGCGAACATCCGTGGTTCCGATGATTGCGACGGTGTGGATCGGGACCATGAGGTCGCCGTCCGACGGCATGTGGCAGCGGTGGATGACGGTGCCCGTCATCCGCTGGTTGTAGACCAGCATCACGCCCTTGCCCGGCGTCATCGTCAGCTCGACATTTGCCATCGCCGCGATCTGCCCGGCCCAGGCCCCCGACGCCGAGACCACGAATCGAGGATGGATGGTGGTCACGGCCCCGGAGCGAACGTCGGCAACCCTGACGCCGACGATGCGCTCGCCCACGAGCTCGAACCCGACGACGCGGCTGTACGGCCAGGCCTCGCTGCCGTGCGCCCGCGCGTCGGCCAGGTTCGCGGCTATGACTTCCCAGCCGTCGATCGAGGCGCCGGGCAATCGGAAGACCCGCCTGATCCTGGGGTTGAGGGCGGGTTCGCGGCGGAACGCCGTGGCGAGGGGCGTGTCCTCGCACTCTATGGTCGCTACCTCGCAGGCGGCCGCGAACTTGTTCACGTAGTCGTCGGGGTCGTCCGGGGTGGCCACGTAGTACGCGCCGGTGTCTTCGATCGTGGCCGGGGCGATACGCCGGAGGATCCGGTTCTCGTCGATGCACTCGCGCGCGGCCACGGGGTCCTTGACCGCGTAGCGCCCACCCGAATGGAGGAGGCCGTGGAATCGACCGGACGTGCCGGTCCCGAAATCTCCGCGCTCCACGAGGAGGCCCTTGAGGCCCCGGAGCGACAGATCGCGCAGGACACCGGCTCCCGTCGCCCCTCCGCCGATGACGAGCACGTCGCAGGTTTGCGG
>DAHXON010000150.1 GCA_027364875.1 Chloroflexota bacterium | reverse complement strand
CTCTACGTACTTCTCCGTCAGGAAGCCGTGGACCCGGCTGATGCCGTGCTCGAAGTACTCCTCGTCGGTCGTGAAGTCGGGCATGTCGATCTGGTCGTAGATGCTCGACCCGGCCCGGCGGACCCGTGCCACGACGAAGTCGCCCGGCGTGAAGTCCGTCACCGCCGAACCCACCGCTTCCACGACCCCGAAGCTCTCGTGGCCCATGATCAGGAAGTCCGAGCCTTCCGGCGCCGCCCCGTACTCGCCCGTGTAGATCTCGTGGTCCGTGCCGTCCAATCCCACTCGGACGATCCTCACGAGGACGCCGCGGTTGTTCGGGATCTGGTCGAGCGTCGGCTCGGGAACGTCGCGCAGCTTGACGCTGCCGGCGCCCTTGGGCGTGATGGTCAGGGCCTTCATCGGGTGGCCTCCTGTTGGTGCTGTGGTTCGGGCTGCTCCGGCAAGCGCAGATGGAAGCGCCGCTGGTGCCGGCCCTGGTAGACGCAGTCGTGGAAGTGGCAGGCGAACTCGTCGGTGTGGAACAACTTGGCGCAGGGCACGAAGGCGGCCTGGACCCTGTCCGCGACGAACACGGCCGCGAGCGCTCCGGCCACCGGCCCGACGTGGTAGACCCAGAAGTCCGTGAACACCCCGCCGACGAGCGCGGGACCGAGCGAGCGCGCCGGATTGAGGCTCGTCCCGGAAATGGGCGCCTCAACAGTGACCAGAAACGCCACGAGGACGCTGGCGGCTATCGGCGTGTAGCGGGCGAAGTCCGGCCGGCGCATGAATTGGAGGATTACTTCCATCAGCGCGAAGGTCATCACGGCCTCGGCGGCGACGGCGATGAGAGGACCCTGCGGACCCGGGATCGTGGCGCCGTAGTCCACGCTGTGGGCCCACCCGCCCCAGATTGCCCGGACCGCGAGAGCTCCGACGAGCGCGCCGGCCACCTGGGCGACCACGTAGCCGGCGGCCATGTCGGGCGCGATCTTGCCGAGCCTGAGGAACGCGAGCGTCACCGCGGGATTGAGGTGAGCGCCGCTTATCCGGCCGAAGACCGAATAGGCGACCAGCCCGCCCCCGCTGGCGAAGATGGTCCCGGTGATGAGTCGTCGGCCGATCGCGCTCGGGATGGCATTCGCCACGGGCGAGCCGGCCCCGAAATCGACGCTGACCGCCGACAGCCCGACGACGATCAGGATGGCGGTGCCGATGAACTCGGCGAGGTAGGGCGAGATGGGCGGTTTCCGCATCTTCGCGCTGGGATGGCGCGGCCCGCTCATGCGTGTGCGCCCCCTCGGGCCGCGCCCGCGCCGGCCGCGGCCGTGGAATCCGTGCCCGAGCCGGCGGTGTCGGCGCCGATCGGCCGGACGCCTCCGGAAGCGCGGCCGATCACCACGTCCGCGACCAGCCCGGTCCAGCCGGTCTGGTGGGAGGCGCCGAGGCCGGCTCCGTCGTCTCCGTTGAAATACTCGTAGAAGAGGAGGCGGTCGTGCCATGCCGGGTCACTCTGGAACCGCTCTACTCCGCCGAAGACCGGTCGTCGCCCCGAACCGTCGTCGAGGAAGGTAGCGACCAGGCGTCGCGAGAGTTCGTCCGAGACCTCGCAGAGGGTCATCTTCCGACCGCTGCCGGTCGGACACTCGACCGTGAAGTCGTCGCCGAAATAGCGCGCGTAGCGGCGCAGGGCCTCGATGACCAGGTAGTTAGCCGGGAACCAGACGGGGCCGCGCCAGTTCGAGTTGCCGCCGAACAGGGGAGTCGTCGACTCGGCCGGCTCGTAGTCCACGGTGGCGATCGTGCCGTCGATGGCCACGCTGAAAGGGTGCTCGAGGTGGTAGCGAGATAGCGCCCGCAGCCCGTGGGGCGAGAGGAACTCCTCTTCGTCGAGCATCCGCTCCAGGATCCGTCGCAGCCGGTCCGGTCCCACGATGGAGAAGAGCCGGCCCTCGTTCACGCCGAGCGTGTGCACGTTGCCGATCACTCGGTCGTACTGCGGCCGGTTCTCCAGGAACCACCGGAACCGCTCGGCGAACGCCGGCAGCCGCTCCATCGTGGCCCGGCCCAGTGTCGTCGCCGAGCAGAGGGGAATGAGCCCCACCATCGAGCGGACCCGCAGCGGCTCGGGTGGACGGCCCGGCAGCGACAGGACGTCGTAGTAGAAGCCGTCCTCCTCGTCCCAGAGACCCTTGTCGTTCATGGCTTCGGCGATCAGCGCGAAATGCTCGAAGAACTTGACCGCGAGGTCCTCGTACGTCCGATCGTGCTCGGCCAGGATGAACGACATCTCGAGCAGGTCCAGGCAGAAGAAGGCCATCCAGGCCGTTCCGTCGGACTGTTCGAGCAGGCCGCCTTCGGGGACCTGCGAGCGGTCGATCGGGCCGATGTTGTCCAGGCCGAGGAAGCCGCCCTCGAAGACGTTGTTGCCGGTGCTGTCCTTGCGGTTCACCCACCAGGTGAAGTTGAGGAGCAGCTTGTGCATGACCCGCTCGAGGAAGTCGAAGTCCCGCGAGCCGTCGATCTCGAAAACTCGCAGGGCGGCCCAGGCGTGGACCGGCGGGTTCACGTCCGAGAAGTCCCACTCGTAGGCGGGCAGCTGGCCGTTGGGATGCTGATACCACTCGCGGAGCAAGAGGATCAGCTGCTCCTTGGCGAACTCCGCGTCCACGTGGGCCAGCGCCACGCAATGGAAGGCCAGGTCCCAGGCCGCGAACCAGGGGTATTCCCACTTGTCGGGCATGGAGATGACGTTCGAGTCGTCGACGTGCCGCCAGGCGGAGTTGCGGCCGTCGCGGCGCTCCGCCGGAGGCGGCGGTTGGGTCGGGTCGCCGTCGAGCCAGCGGGCGACGTCGTAGCGGTAGTACTGCTTGGACCAGAGCATGCCGGCCAGGGCCTGGCGCATGACCAGGGCCTCCTTCGGGTCGGCGTCGGGCGCCAGCTCGCGGTAGAACTCGTCGGCCTCTTCGCGGCGGAGGCGCATCGTCTCGGCCCAGCTCGCACCCAGATCCGCCGATCGACCGCTCAGGCGCAGCCGGATCTCGGCCGTCTTGCCCGGCGCCACCGTCAGGCGGTAGTGGAGGGCGCCCTTGGTGCCGGCATTGCTCGGGTTCACGGTCGCCGCGCCGTGGACCAGATGATCGCCGATGCCGTCCTTCGGATACGCAGGTCCGGGCACGCTCCACAGCAGCGCCGTGTTCGTGTCGTTGTCGCAGACGAGCGGCGCCGGGCCACCCTCGCCCGTGAGCGTCATAGTGCCGAGCTCGTGATGGGTGGCCGTCAGCTCGCCTGCGCGGCCTGCGATCTCCGGCCGGGCGGCCCCGACGTCCCACGACCAGGCGTTTCGGAACCACAGCGTCGGAAGGACGTCGAGAGTGGCTTCGTCGGGGCCGGCGTTGCGCACGGAGATCCGGATGCAGACATCGGTGGGCGCGGCCTTGGCGTAGTCGACCTCCACGTCCCAGTAGCGATCGCCGTCGAAGACTCCCGTGTCGAGCAGCTCGAACTCGGGATCGGTCCGGCCGCGGCGGGCGTTCTCGGCGACGAGCCGGTCGTACGGGAACTCCGCCTGCGGGTAGACGTACTGCCAGCGCATCCACGAGTGGGTGGGCGTCGAATCGGCGTACCACCAGTACTCCTTGGCGTCCTCGCCGTGGTTTCCCTGCGTGCCGGACAACCCGAAGATGCGCTCCTTGAGGATCGGGTCGCGGCCGTTCCAGAAGGCGAGGGCGAAGCAGAGCCGCTGGCAGTCGTCGGAGATGCCCGCCAGGCCGTCCTCGCTCCACCGATACGCCCTCGATCGGGCGTGCTCGTGGGGCAGGTAGTCCCAGGCCTTGCCGTCGGCGCTGTAATCCTCTCGAACCGTGCCCCAGGCGCGCTCGGCCACGTAGGGGCCCCACATCTTCCAGTGCTCACCGGAGCTGAGCCGCTCTTTCTCGGGGTTCATGGCGTCGTCCACCCTTCGGGCCGTCTGTAGCGTGGCTCATGCTACGGGCGCGGTGACCGGACTCTATTTGCCGGGCGCGCTCACGAGTAGATCGGCCCACGGTGCGCGCTTTGGGGGGGCAGTCAGTAGACTGGCGCCGTGTCAGTCCTCGACGAGGCGCCGCAACTTCATGCCGACGATCGCGCCACCTGGCGCGCCTGGCTGGAGGAGAACCACGCAATCGCCCGGGGAGTCTGGTTGGTCACCTGGCGCCCCGGCTTGGGCCGAGCCCGCCTCGATTACGAGTCGGCCATCGAGGAAGCCCTGTGTTTCGGGTGGGTTGATAGTACGGGCGGCCATCTGGACGCCGATCGCGGCAAGCTCTACTTCGCTCCCCGCAAGCCACGCAGCGTCTGGGCCGCCACCAACAAGGCGCGAGTCGAGCGACTGATCGCCGAAGGTCGGATGGCGCCGGCCGGTCTCGCGGCGATCGACCGAGCCAGAGCGAACGGATCGTGGGAGATCCTCGACGGTCCCGAAAGGCTGGAGGTCCCGGACGATCTCGTGGCAGCCCTGGAGATCCGTCCGCCGGCCGCCGCCAACTTTTCGGCGTTCCCGCCCTCCACCCGCAGGATGCTGCTCGCCTGGATAGCCAGCGCCATGCGGCCGGAGACCCGTGCCGCTCGGATTGCGAAGACCGCGGAGGCGGCCGCACGCAACGAACGGGCTCGCGGCTGAGCCCGGTCGGCCGTCTTTAGGGGTGATCACCGATATCCCGGCGCGCTTCCTAGGGATTTTCGCCGATAGAGGCCCGCGCGGATCGCCCGATGCCCTTCATGTCGAAGAGGATCGCCCGCAGGGAAGCGGACGACTTCGACAACGGAGGCCCACACCATGTCCGTGCGTATCAACACCAACATCGAGGCATTGAATGCTCAGCGCAACCTGAGTGCGACGGCGTTGACGTTCTCCAAGAGCGTCGAGAAGCTGTCCAGCGGTCTGCGCATCAACCGAGCAGCAGATGACGCGGCCGGCCTCGCGATCAGCCAGAAGCTGAACGCGCAGGTCACCGGCCTCAACCAGGCCCAGCGAAACTGCCAGGACGGCATCTCGATGGTCCAGACGGCAGAAGGCGCGCTCAACGAAGTCCACGCGATGCTCAACCGCATCCGCGAGCTGGCCGTCGAGGCGGCGAACAGCACCCTGAGCTCGACCGACGCGGCTTCCGTGTCGACCGAAATCACGGCCCTGCGCGCTGAGATCGACCGCATCGCCAAGTCCACCACGTTCA
>DAHXON010000014.1:31220-49268 GCA_027364875.1 Chloroflexota bacterium | reverse complement strand
GTCGTCGTCGAGCATCGTGGTCTCCTCAGGCCGCGAGCAATTCGAGAGTGTTCGGCAGGGCGAGAACCTCGCCGCTCTCCAGTAGGAGGACGGCGCCCTGGACGCGGGCGCGGTCCAGGAGCGCAAAGCCGGCCACGCTGCCGGCGATGACAGCCGCCTTCGCGAACGCCTCCGCGCGCAGAGCCGAACTGGCGATCACGGTTGCCTGGGCGACATCGGTGACGGCAGGCTCGCCCGTCCGCGGGTCGATGAGGTGATGCCGCACCAGGCCGCCGGCGTTCCAGCGATGGATCGAGGTTCCCGACGTGGCCACGCCCCAGGTCGTCGCGGCGCCGGAGCGGCCAGCCGCCCATCCGATCCGGAGGACGGCGAGCTGGCCGTCGCGAGCGCGCGGGTCATCGATGCCGATCTCCCAGACTCGTCCGGGTGCGGTTCGGATGGCCAGGTCTCCGTCTGCGTCGACGAGCGCTCCGGGATAGCCGTGGAGCAGCCTCAGCGCCCGATCCGCGATCCAGCCCTTGCCCACGCCTCCGAGGTCGAAGTGGAGGCCGGCCGGCCGCGTCACGACCGCGGTTCCCCGCCGGGCAGTCGCGAGCCGCCAATCGCGCCGTTCGGCCACCGAGCGGCGCGTCCCGTCTTCGGCGGCAAGGCGTTCGTCGAGCAGGCCGATGTCGACGTAGCCCCGCCCGACTTCCATCGCCTCGCGGCCGGCCGCCAGCGCGGCGGCAAGAGTGGGTCCGACGGCAACGGATTCGGCCGTGTCGGCATTGAGTCGCGAAAGCTCCGAGTGGCCGTCGTGGCGGGTCAGGCGTGCCGCCCAGCGATCGATGCGCGCAGCCACGAGCCGCGCCGCCGCGCCCGCCGAGTCGCCCCGCTCGCCCGGGTCCACGTGTATGACCAGCCGGCCGCCCATCGAGTGCGTGGCCAGGCTGACCGGAGCGACAGGCTCGAGGGGGAGTTCGGCGAGGGGCACTGTCGCTCGCAGGATCTCCCGGACGGACCGTCGCGTGCCCGCGAGGGTCACGGAACGACCTTGCCGGACTGAGTCGTCTTGATGATGATCGGCGTCGGTTTGGCGACCGGCCTGGAGACCGACGTACCGCCGCCGCCTCCGCCGCCGGGGACGGTGACCACCACCGTAATCGGCGTGGGTGCGGCCGCCGGGATGACCGTGGCGCCCGGCGGAGGCGTCTGGCCGGGCAGCAGCTGGACGTACTTGACCTGGCGCTGTACCTGGACCGGCGTTGCGGCCGGGCCGGGATCGGTCGGCGCCTGGTTCTGGGCCTGCGCGTTCGGATCGACCGCCGGCGGCGCCGCGAGAACGACCGTATCCGGTCGGGGCGGGGCGACGATCGCGGCCGCGAGGGCGGACATCGCGGCCAGGCCGCCGACGCCGAGGGCGACCCTCATCGGCCGAGCATCAGGTTTGGCGGGTCTGGGCCTGTCGTGGCCGGCGCGTTCGGGCGTGGCTGCCATCAGTCGTCACCCCCGCCGCCGTCGTCCCCACCTCCGGGCGCCGGTACCACAACGTGGATCACCGGCGGAGTCGGCTGCGGTCCGGCGGGTGTTTGCGGCGCCACCTGGGCCGCCGGCGCGGGCACGTGGATCACCGCGGGGCTTGGGACCGGCGCGATGTAGATGATCTGCGGATCGAGGGTCGGCGACGCGGTGGGGTCGGGGGTGGCCGTCGAGGTGACGGCGTCGGCCACGACCGGCGTCGCGGCGGCTGCCTGTCTGGCGGACGTGTAGCCCGCGACGACGAACGCGGCCGCGATGGTCAGAACCGTGGCCAGCCCGGCGATGACGAGTCCGACTCGATGAATAGAGCCCATGGAAGACCTCCGTCCTCGACCGGCCCGGCCTCGTCTCAGAGAGTGCCGCCCCCCGGTCGGGTATTGGCGTTCCGAGATCGTCCCGGACGGGGGTGCAATGGACGTGGACTGTCCGTGGAGCCTGTGTGGAGGTCGTGTCGAGGACGAACTCGCGCGAGGCCCCGGTTCGATCTCTCGCGGCGGCCGCCGGGCCAGCGCGACGGCCGGCGCGGGCTGCGGGCCCAGCGCGACGGCCGCGGCCGGAGCCGACGGGCTCGGACCGGCTCAGGCGGGCCGGACGAACTCCGCCACGAAGCGAGGCACGGGCGGGTCACCCGGCTCGACCAGCTCCTCGAGCTCCGCCAGCACCAGGCCAGAGGCGGCGAAAGAGTCCAGCTCCCGGCGCGTCAGGGGCCAGGGCATCAACCCCACCGGATCGTTCGCAGTGCGGCTCCGGGCGACGGCCAGCAGACGGCCGTTCGCGGCGACCGTTCGCCCGATGGCCTCAGCCGCGATCTGCCTGGCCTCGCCGGGCAGCACCTGGATCGTGTAGGCCTCGAAGACGAAGTCGAAAGCCCGCTCCCACTCGGGGGGAAGCTCGAGCACGTCGGCGACGAGGTACCGGACCGGTGATCCGGGGAAGCGCGCCTCGCACCTGGCGACCGCAGACGGCGCCACGTCGAAGGCGACCACTTCGAACCCGCGCGCGGCCAGGAGCTCGGCGTCGTCGCCGTACCCGCAGCCGACCACGAGCGCACGGCCCTTCGGCCGGTCCGCGGGCCATCGCTCCAGCCACCGGACCAGGTACGGATTCGGGGCCAGGTCCACCCAGGAGATTGCGAAGCCGTCGCGCGCTGACTCCGCGTACAAGCGCTCGAACCAGCCGACTACGTCCCCGGCCTCGATTGAGGCGCGGGCGAGTTCCCTTGCCCGAGCTCGAGGATCGGCCATACGTGCGCCTCCGAATCGAAGAGCCAGGTCCGAAGACCTGGCTCCTGCGGTTTGTCTGGCGGGAGCTACTTCTCCGACTTCGCCTTTGCGGTCGACTTCGGCGCGGCCGTCTTGGCGGCGGACGTCTTCGGCGCGGCCGTCTTGGCGGCGGCCTTGGGGGCCGCCTTGGCCGCGGGCTTCGCGGTTTCGGCCTTCGCAGCCTTGGGCGCCGCCTTCGCCGCAGCCTTCGGAGCTGCCTTCGGTGCCGCCTTGGTGGCGGGCTTGGCGGTCTCGGCCTTCGCCGCGGCCTTCGGGGCGGCCGGCTTGGGTGCCGCGACCCTGGCCGTGGTCTTTTCCGCGGCGCGAGGCTTCGGCGCTTCGGCTGCTGCCGGAGCGGTTTCCGCGCGGGCCGTCTTGGACAGAGCGGCCTTGGCCTTGCCGGCGGCGGTCTGGGGACCCTTTGCCTTGGCGGCCTTGCCGGTGGCGATCCTGGTGCGGGCGGCCTTGACGGCCGCGGCGGTGCCGGTCGTCTTGGTGACCCGGGCGCCCGTCTGGACGTGCGCGCCGGCCGCCATCGCGTTGAGCTTCAGGACCAGGCGCGACTTGCGACGGGCGGCGTTGTTGGGGTGGATCGCCCCGACCTTCGCGGCCTTGTCGAGCGCCTGCATGGCGGCCGCGAGCGCTGCTGCCGATTCGGCTTCGCTGGCGCTGGTGGCGGCGGCGACGGCGTTCGCGACGTACGTCTTGGCCGCACTCTTGCGCGGCTGATTGATGGCCCGCCGGCGCTCTGCCTGGCGGACCCGCTTGATCGCTGACGGCGTGCGGGCGCCGGTCCAGCCTCGGGGCGTCTTGGCCAAAGTTCTAAGACCTCATTCGTTCGTGCGGAATTCGACAGGCAGCCGAGAAGGGCCGACTGATGCGACGGTTGATGGTAGCAGAGTCTCGCGTACGCGCAGGCGCGCGTTTGGCGTCGCCGCCGGCCGAATCACGCCCGACGGGGGAGTCCGGGCCGAATTGCGGTCGAACGCGCCCATCGGGGCTGCTCATCGTGGCCGATTCGGCGCCGGACCCCTTCGAAAATGGAGGGTGCCCAACTACCCGATCCACGACCATAATCAATCGTCCGGCCGCACAGGAGAATCCCATGAACGTCGTCGACGTCGAAGGCATCGGTCCCGCATACGCCGAGAAGCTCGCCACGGCAGGGGTCAAGACCACCGACGCGCTGCTGGAGAGCGGCGCGACCAGCAAGGGGCGGGCCGATCTGGAAGCTCAGACTGGCATCAGCCACACCCTCATCCTCAAGTGGGTGAACCGCGTCGATCTCTACCGGATCAAGGGCATCGGCTCCGAGTTCTCAGATCTGCTCGAGGTCGCGGGCGTCGACACCGTCCCGGAGCTGGCGCAGCGCAACGCCGCCAACCTGACGACGACCCTGGGCGAAGCGAATGCCGCCCGCAATCTCGTCCGCCGTTTGCCGACGGAGGAGATGGTCGCCGATTGGATCAAGCAGGCCAAGGCTCTACCGCGAGTCGTCACGTACTAGACGCGGTTCCTCAACCCGGATAGCGCCCGGCGCGGTTGGTCGCCGGCACGGTGAGCCCGCGCCGACGTGCTCCGGCCCACGATTTTCGCTGCTGCCGATTGCCCGCTCCGTCACTTCTTGAACAACTTCCACCACACGAACGTTGTTCGAGATTCGAGCGTCCTCGGAGGCCCGCCGGGCGCCTGGCGGACTCGGGCCACGCACGACCATCGCGGTTTGCGCCTCCCGCGGCCCCGATTCGGGTCTCAGAACCCGCACAACTTCCACCTGAGGGAAGTTGTTCAAGAATCGTGTCCCTGCCGCGACTACTGCCCGGACCCCGGCTCGGACACTTGCGGCCGAGCTGAGGTCGCCGAGTCCCACCAGCGCGCTCCGCTAAACTCAGCCGCGTGACCGACCGGATTCCCCAGGAACGCCTTCGCAACTTCAGCATCATCGCGCACATCGACCACGGCAAGACGACCCTCTCGGATCGGCTGCTGGAGATGACGCACACCATAGATTCGCGCCAGATGACCGCCCAGGTGCTCGACTCGATGGACCTGGAGCGCGAGCACGGCATCACCATCAAGGCCCGCGCCGTCAGGCTGGAGTACCTCGCCGCCGACGGGCTCCTGTACGGCCTCAACCTCATCGACACGCCCGGCCACGTCGACTTCAGCTACGAGGTCAGCCGGAGCCTGCAGGCCTGCGAAGGCGCCATCCTCGTCATCGACGCGACTCAGGGGATCGAGGCTCAGACGCTCGCCAACGTCCACCTGGCGATGCGCCAGAACCTGGCCATCATTCCGGTCCTCAACAAGATCGATCTGCCGTCCGCGCAGGTGGACGTGGTGATCGAGGAGCTCGAGAACGTCCTGGCGATCCCCCGGGAGGAGGTCTTGCTCGCCTCGGCCAAGGACGGGACCGGCGTCGCGGAGATTCTCGAAGCGATCGTCAGCCGCGTTCCGCCTCCCGCCGGCAACCCCGACGCGCCGCTCCAGGCGCTCATCTTCGATTCCCACTACGACTCGTACAAGGGCGTGGTGATCTACGTTCGCCTCGAAGAGGGGACGCTCCGCTCCCACGACGTGATCAAGCTCATCGGTTCGGGAGTCCAGACGGAGCTCGTGGAGCTCGGCTTCTTCCGGCCCCAGCTCGTGGCCGTCCCGGAGCTGAACGCCGGAGAAGTGGGCTACGTTGCCACCGGCCTCAAGAGCGTGCGCGAAGCCCAGGTCGGCGACACAGTGACCCTCGCCGCCACGCCCGCACCGGAACCACTGCCCGGATACCAGCCGGCCAAGTCGCTCGTCTTCGCGGGCATCTACCCGATCATCGGCTCGGAGTATCCCGCCCTCCGCGACGCCCTGGAGAAGCTCCACCTCAACGACGCGAGCTTCTCGTTCGAGCCGGAGAGCTCGGCCGCGCTCGGTTTCGGCTTCCGCTGCGGCTTCCTGGGGCTGCTCCACATGGAAATCGTGGAGGAGCGCCTCGAGCGAGAGTTCGCCCAGGAGATCATCGCCTCGGCGCCGTCGGTCCAGTACCGGGTCGTCCTGATCAACGACCAGGGAACCGTCGAGGTGGATAACCCGTCCAAGATGCCGAACGCCGGTGAGATCGAGGAGATCCAGGAGCCCTGGGTCAAGCTCGGCATCGTCACTCCGTCAACCCACATCGGCGTTCTGATGGAACTGGCCAAGAACCGCCGGGGGACCTTCCTGGACATGGAGTACCTGGATCCGCAGCGCGTCCTGCTCAACTTCGAGCTGCCGCTCGCCGAGGTCATCGTGGACTTCTACGACCAGCTCAAGACGCGGACCCAGGGCTACGCCTCGATGGACTACGAGGAGATCGGCTATCGGGCCGCCAACCTGGTCAAGGTGGACGTCCTCGTCGCCGGTGACGCCGTCGACGCGCTGTCCGTGATCGTCCACCGGGATCGAGCCCAGGCGATCGGTCGCGAGCTCGTCCACCGGCTCCGCGGCCTGATCCCGCGCCAGATGTTCGACGTCGCCGTCCAGGCGGCCATCGGATCGAACGTGATCGCGCGCGAAACCGTAGTCGCAATGCGGAAAAACGTCCTGGCCAAGTGCTATGGCGGCGACATCACCCGCAAGCGCAAACTCCTCGAAAAACAAAAAGAGGGAAAACAGCGCATGAAGCGCGTCGGATCCGTCGAGATACCGCAGGAAGCGTTCCTCGCGGTTCTCCGGATGGACGAGGTATGACGACCGATACCGCCAGAGAGCTCATCGCCGTCGGCTTCTTCATGGTTCTTCTACTGCTGCGCCTGGATGCCGGGCGATTCCGGACGGCGGAGTACGCCGAGTCCGGCCAGAGCCCCGTCGGCGCCCCGAGCTGGCTTGCCTGGTACGTGCTCGGTTTCGGGTTCCTGGCGGCCCTGTACGTGGTCCATCCCCGGCCGCACGACCAGCTCTACCTGCTGATCGGTCATCGCTGGGACGTCATCCTCGTCGGGCTGCCACTCGCGATCCTGGGCGCTCTCCAGGCCGTGGCCTACGCCCGATACCGCTACGGCTACCTGCGACTCCCCGTCCTGCGGGCATATCCGCGGGCGGCGGTCAACTCGATCGGGACGGCGGTCATAGACGAAGCCGTGTTCAGGGGAGCGATTCTCGGAACGCTCGTGGCGATTGGCTATTCGAGCGTCTACGCGATCTCGATCTCGACGATCGCCTACATCCTGGTCACCCGCCTGGCGGCGCCCGGCCGATCCCGCTACATGCTCGTTCCCGCTCTCGGCTATGGGCTGCTCGGCGGCTGGGCCACGCTCGCCACGGGCGGAATCGGCGCCGCGATCGCGTTCCACGCCGTCACGTCGTTCTCGCTGTTCATCTGCACCGGGCACTCCGGTCAGCCGGCCGTGGCCGGGCGAGAGCCGGAGGAGCTGCTGGCGGTGCGGACCGTGCCCGCCGGGTGGCAGGAGGCGCGGCCGTCCACATCCCGGCTCGGCGCCGGTTCGCGCGGATTCCGCTCGCCCGAACCGATTCGCGGCGAGGTCCGGACGCCCGACTAGCCGCGCCGGGACGGCCACGGGCTTGCCGATCGCGTCCGAGTGGCCCGGACCCGCGTCCGACACGGTGTCGCGGCCGTGGCCCGCGTTCCTCGTCACGCCGCCGCGGGCGAGCACAGAAAGTAGCGGACGGGGTTCGACGGGCCGTCTCGGCCGCCCGTGCCGGCCGCACCAAGCCGGCCGCACCAAGCCGGCCGCGACAGCTCGGCGCCGCCCCTGATCGCATCGGTCGCGTGGGCTACCCTCTGACGGTGGATGTCCGCCCTCCCGAGCCGTCTCCTCCCGTCGCGCTGTACGTTCACGTCCCGTTCTGCGTGGCGCGGTGTCCCTACTGCGATTTCGTCGTCTACGCCGGCGCGGACGCTCGAGGTCCGCGAGCGCGCACGAGCCGACTGTTCGATGCCCTGCTGGTCGAGCTCGGGCTGCGAGCAGACGCCGTGGATGCCGCGTTCGGGCCGGTGGACGGCCGCCCGCGGCTGAGCAGCCTGTACCTCGGCGGCGGCACCCCCTCGCTCATGCCCGCCGATCGAGTGGAACAGCTCGTGGCGATGGCCGCGGCCAGGTTCGGGCTCGATCCCGACGCCGAGATCACCCTGGAGGCAAACCCGGGCCCCGACGAACGAGGCGACTTCGAGGCGTTCCGGCGAGCCGGGATCAACCGCGTCTCGATTGGGGCGCAGAGCTTCGTGCCCGAGGAGTTGCGCAGGCTCGGCCGGCGTCACTCACCGGCGGATATCGCAGCCGCTGTGGCCGCCGCGAGAGGCGCCGGCATCCGCTCCGTCAACCTCGATCTGCTCTACGACGTGCCGGGTCAGACGGAAGCGTCCTGGCGGCAGTCCCTCGCCGAAGCGCTCGCGCTGGAGCCGGACCACCTGTCCCTCTACGCGCTCACCCTGGACGATCCCGAAACGGAGGGCTTGACCGGCGAGACCGGCGATCACCTGGCCACCACGCCCGGCGCGCGCCGGTGGCGCGAGAAAGCACTCGCGGACCAGGACGAGGACCTGGCAGCCGGCCAGTACGAGATCGCGTCCGAGCTGCTGGAAACGCGGGGCTGGCACCACTACGAGATCTCGAACTGGGCCCGCCCCGACCACGAGAGCCGGCACAACCTGGCCTACTGGCTGCGCCGGCCCTACGAAGCCATTGGGCCCGGCGCCCACGCGTTCGACGGCGTGATCCGCCGCTGGAACGCCGCCGCGATGGAGCCGTACGTCGCGGCGCTGAGTGCGTCCCCGCCGGAGCTGCCGGCGGGTGGCCGCGAGTCGATCGAAGGGGCCGCGGCGCTCTCCGAGCGAGCCATCCTGTCCCTCAGGACCGACGACGGAATACCCATCGAATGGGCGGATCCCGAGCCGCTCCGGTCGGCGATCCAGTGGGGTCGCGATGCCGGGCTGCTCGAGTCCTTCGAGCGCGCCGGGAGCATCCGGCTACGCCTTACGGTTCGGGGAAACCTGCTCAGCAACGAGCTGTTCGCGCGCCTGGTCTAGCCCGGCTCCCCGCCCGAGACTGTTCCGGCCCGTGCAACTCGACTACCGAGCGCGCTAGGAAGTTGAGCGTGTGTCCAATCCTCTTGCCGATCTGGAAGCATGCAGGCATAAAAATGCCGTCATATGTTGTATGATCCGCGAAATACAGGTGACGGCTTAAGCTCGGCCCCAATCCTCCTCCTCAAAGCCCAATCGAGGAGCTACGTCGGATGGTCGTTCGCGGAGAAGCACCGCTAGCGCAGGCTGCTATCAGGCGCAGCAACCTGAGCCGCATGCTCTGGGATCTGCACCTCGTCGGCCCGCAGTCTCGGTCGGATCTGGCGACGAAACTGCAGCTCAACCGAAGCACGGTCGCTTCGCTCGTGGGTGAGCTCGCCGAGCGTGGATTCGTGTGGGAGCACGGCCAACGCGGGATTCCGGCGGGCCCCGGCCGGCCTTCACCGGTCGTGGAGCTGCGCTCGGATGGGCCGGCGGTCGTGGCCGTGGAGCTGGCCACGGACTGGATCAGCGCGGCAATCATCGGGTTCGGCGGAAATGTCATGGTCGCCTCGCGGCGAGACCACTCGCTGGCATCGTCCGATCCCAACGACATCGTGGGCCAGCTCCACGAGATCGTGGCGTCCCTGCTGCTTCGGCTCCGCCGGCAGACGCCTCTGATCTCGATGGGAGTCTCGGTCCCGGGCGCCGTTCGGGCGGAGGACGGATACCTGCATCACGCCCCGAACCTGGGCTGGCGGGACGTGCCGCTCGGCGACATGATCCGCGGCCGTTTTGGCGATCTGGCGATACCGGTCTACGTGGGCAACGACGCCGATCTGGCCGCCGCGGCCGAGCACATCCGCGGAGCCGGCCTTGGCGCCGACGATTTCATCTGCCTCTGGGGCGAGGGCGGCATCGGCGCGGGTTTCGTGGTGGCCGGTCATTCGCTCACGGGCTCGGCCGGCTACGCGGGCGAAGTCGGCCATCTGATGGTCGACCCGAACGGCGCGCTGTGCCACTGCGGATCCCGGGGGTGCTGGGAAGCGCAGGTAGGCGAGGAGGCGCTGCTGCGTCGCTCCGGTCGCGATCCACTCGGCGGCGTGGGAGCCGTCACCGATTTGCTCGCGGCGGCGGACAAGGGCGACGAGACGGCTCTGGCCGCCCTCGCCGAGTCGGGCCGCTGGCTGGGCATCGGAATCGCGGGTCTGGTGAACGTCTTCAACCCGACCCGTGTTGCGCTGGGCGGGCTCTATGCCCGCATCTACCCATACGTCAAGGACGCCGTGGTCCGCGAGTTGGACACTCGCGCGATGCCGGCTCCGAGAGCAATGGTCGAGCTGACGACCGTGCTGCTAGGTCCCTTCACTCTGCTGCTCGGCGCCGCCGAACTCGCACTGGCTCCTGCCCTCCAGAACCCGATGATCGTGCCGCTGACTGCAAGCGGTGTGCGGGTCGAGGATGCGACTCGGCGGCGTCCGCAGGATCGCCCGGACCGAACAGGGACCGCACGGTTTCCGGCAACAACCTAGGGAGGTGATGCGACTCGCGCTGCCCGGGCGACACTCCTGAGTCGCCCCAATGGCTTCCGTTGTCTCGACCCAAGAGCTGCCATATCGGCTCCGGGCAGCGGTTGCCCCACGCTCAAGAGGAGATGGGATTTGAATACGAGAAAGTTTGCGGTTTCGCTATTTGCCGTTGCCGCCATCGTGGCTGGCTGTTCATCGAGTGCGGCATCGCCGTCGCCGACCGCGACGCCTGCGGCCACACCAACGCCCGCCGCGGCCACACCAACGCCCGCCGCGGCCACACCGACGCCGGCGGCAACCCCGGCTGGTGGCGCCCTGACGCCTGCGTCCTTCAACGACCCGACAATGGCGGCCATGGCCCAGCTCAAGAGCGTCGTCTCGGGCGGCTCGGGATTGGTGAGCGTCATCCTGCCCGACGTGACTACCTCGGCTCGATACACCGCCTACGACCTACCGTACCTGACGCAGGCCTTCCAGGCCGCCGGATTCTCGGCCAGCGATTTCAAGATCCAGAATGCGTCGGGCACGACGACGACTGAAGTCGCAATTGCCCAAGCGGCCATCGCCGCCAACGCCAAGGTGCTCGTCGTCGACCCGCTCGATGGACCGACCGGCAAGCAGATCCAGCAACTCGCGGCCGCGGCCGGCATTCCGATGATCAGCTACGACCGCGCGACGTTCCAGGGCACTGCGACCTACTACGTCAGCTTCGACAACGTCCAGGTCGGCAAGCTCATCGGCCAGGGCTTCATGGATTGCGTGACCGCCTGGAAGGTCACCAACCCGATGGTCTTCACCCTTGACGGCGGCCAGGACACCGACCCGAACGCGATCGACTTCGCCAAGGGCTACAACTCGGTTGTCTGGGGCCAGAGCGTCGCTCAGGTTCCCGCCGGAACCACCAACAGCGCGGGCATGAAGCTCGTCAAGGAGCAGCTCGCCCCCGGCTGGGACAATGCCAAGGGCCAGGCGATCTTCCAGACCGCCTTCACCGCCAACAAGTCGATTAACGCCACCATCGAGGCCAATGACGGCCTCGCCGGCGCGGTCATCACCGACCTCAAGGCCGCCGGCGTCAAGCCGAACACGATCCCGACGACCGGCCAGGACGCGACCCTTGACGGAATGGCAAACGTGCTTCAGGGCTGGCAGTGCGGTTCGGTTTACAAGCCGATCTACATCGAGGCTCAGGCGGCCGTGGCTCTCGCGAGCTACCTCCGCGCAGGCCAGACGCCGCCCACCGCGCTCCTGAACGGAACCACCACCGACCCGACCAACTCGTCTGTGACCGAGCCCGCGCTCCTGCTGACCCCGATGTGGGTCAACACCGCGAACATGGAGTCGACGGTCATCAAGGACAAGTTCGTCGACGTCACCAAGCTGTGCACCCAGGTCACCCAGGCCGTCTGCACGAAGTATGGCATCCAGTAGCAGACGTATCGGTCGTGCCGGTCATGGCGTGACAATGCTTCTGAGCGGCACGACCACGGCGCGCCGCGCTAGCCTCGTGCGGGTGCGGCGCGCTACTTCGATCGAGGTTCCTTGAAGGAGACGTGGATGTCGATGGCGCAATCGGTGGGTGCTTCCGCGCCGAGGCCCGCGGCGAGTGGTTTCCGCCTCGGCGAGCCTAACGAAGCGATGCTGCTCAGCCTGCGGGGCGTCAGTAAGCACTTCGGAGCGGTGCAGGCTCTGTACGACGTTGACCTCGACCTGCCCGCAGGGCAGGTGACCGGGCTGTGCGGGGACAACGGCGCCGGCAAGTCCGTGCTGACCAAGACCATCGCCGGCATCCTCGCGCCCGACGGCGGGCAGATCTACTGGAATGGGAAGCCCGTTCACGTCCGAAGCCCGCGAGACGCGGCCGGGTTGGGCATCGAGACCGTCTACCAGGACCTGGCCCTCGCGGACAACCTGGACATCGTCCAGAACATGTTCCTCGGCCGTGAGCGACGGAACGGGCTCTTCCTCAACGAGGACAGCATGGAGCGGGCCGCGGCCGAGACTCTGGCAAGTCTGCGCGTGACGACGGTTCGTTCCATCCGCCAGCCCGTGGCCACGCTCTCCGGTGGCCAGCGCCAGGCCGTCGCCGTGGCCAAGGCCGTGATGTGGAATTCGAAGCTCGTCATGCTCGACGAGCCGACGGCCGCCCTCGGCGTCGCCCAGACGCAGATGGTCCTCGACCTGATCAAACGACTCAAGGACCACGGGCTCGCGGTCATGGTCGTCTCCCACAACCTCAACGACGTGTTCGAAGTGGCCGACAGGATCGCGATCCTGCACCTGGGTCGCATGGTCGCCCAGGACGCTGCCTCGGCGTTCGACAGGCAGAGCGTCGTGGACTTCATGACCACCGGCGGATCCACTCGCGAAGTGGCCGCGTCCACGCAGGGGAGGAACTGAGCGATGGCAGGAGCCGGAGGCGAATCAACGGGCGGCCAGGTTCCCGAGGACATCGCCGCACGGGTCGAAGAGGCGCCCGACCTCACCGCCGCGGCGATCGACGTCATCCCGCCGGAGATCGTCGCCCAGTCGCTGGGCGAGTATTTCCGGGCATGGTTCACCCGTATCAAGGCTGGCGACGCCGGCGTGCTTCCCGCGGTGGTTGCGCTGGTCATCGTGGCTATCGTGTTCCAGGTAGTCGGGCCCAACGGCGTGTACCTGGGCCCCTACAACACCGTGAGCCTGTTCGATCAGAGCTCGCTGTTCATCATCCTCGCGGTCGGCGAAGGCTTCGTCCTGCTGCTCGGCGAGATCGACCTGTCGATCGGCTACGTGGCCGCGATCGGCGGCGTCACGGCCGGCCTGCTGGTGCAACCGCAGGCCGCGCCGTCGGACAACTTCCACAACTGGCCGTGGTGGGGCGCGATCATCGTCGCGATCCTGATCTGCGCCGCGATCGGCGCCGTCAACGGCCTCATCGTGACCCGGCTTCGGGTGTCCTCGCTGATCGTCACCCTGGCTTCCCAGATGTTCTGGTTCGGCATGATGATCATCATCCTGGGCCAGGCAGGCGGCTTCTCGGTAACGGGCACGAATCCGGGTGATCAGAAGCAGATCTATGGCCTCGTCTACAGCTACCTGGACGTGTGGCTATCGTGGCTCGGCCTGGCGGTGATCGTGGCGCTCGCGGGGGGTCTGATGTGGGTCCGAGACTCGAGTCGGCGCCGGAGCGGGCTCGTGGCCCCTCCCGTCGGTCTCACGATCGCCAAGATCGTCGTCCTCGCTGTAGCCGGCGCGGTCGTCGTCTACATCTGCAACCTCGACCGGCGGATCGGAGAGAAGTCGAATCCCGTCATTGGCGTCCCATGGGTGGTGCTCATCGTCCTCGGGGTCGTCGTCGGCGCCACGCTCCTGCTCGAGAGGACGCAGTTCGGCCGCCACGTTTACGCGGTGGGCGGTAACCCTGAGGCGGCGCGTCGCGCCGGCGTCGGAGTCACCGCGGTCCGGACCTGGGCCTTCATCATCGCCGGAGCCACGGCCGGCCTGGCAGGCATCGTCGCGGTCGCATTCCAGGGTGGCATCACCACCAACTTCAATGGCGGGCAGAACGTGCTCTACGCCGTCGCCGCGGCCGTCATCGGTGGTACCAGCCTGTTTGGTGGCCGGGGTCGTGCCATTCACGGCCTCCTGGGCGGGCTGACGGTCGGGGCCATCTACAACGGCATGTTCCTGCTCGGTTTCCAGGTCCAGTATCAGTACCTCGCCACTGGCCTGGTGCTGCTTGCCGCTGTCTCGGTGGATGCCCTTGCCCGCCGGAGCGCCACTCAGGGAAGCGTGGCTCGGGTCTGAGCAAGTTCTGTTCGCCGCTGCGGGGGCCGGTCCGGACGCCGGAACCTGGCTCGCGACAGGCGACTCTGTGAGCGCGCTCCCGCACGCCTCGCGCGGCGGGGCCGTTGACACTCTCCGGCGGTCGCTGATACCATCGCCAGCGTCACGTTAGCACTCGGACGGTGAGAGTGCTAACCACCGACGGAGCCTGCTGAAGGGGGGCCAGGCGGCCGGACGGGACCGCCCCGGGGTTGTCACCCTGGGTTCTGGTCACGCTCCGCTACCGCTCGCGCCCCAAGGCGGCGGCCCGCGAGAAAGTGGAGTCGGACATGGCGCGACGGCCACGCCGCACCATCGGCTCTCTGGACACCCGATCCGGGGCGATCCTGAGAGCGGTCATCGACGAATATGTCACATCCGCCACGCCGGTCAGCTCCGGGGCGCTGGTCTCCGGCTACCAGCTGGGCGTGAGCAGTGCCACGGTCCGCAACATCCTTTCGGACCTGGAGGCGATGGGCTTGCTGTCCCATCCGCACACCTCCGCCGGGCGGGTACCGACCGACGCCGGCTACCGCTACTACGTCCAGGCCCTCTCGGACGGCTGGACTCTGCCGCCCGTGGAGCAGCGGATGATCCGGCACATGTTCGGGCAGGTCGAGTTCGCCAGCGAGCACTGGTTCCGGCTCGCCGCCAGCACGCTCGCCGCCAACACCAAGACCGCGGGCCTGGCCACTAACGCCAAGCCGCGGGCGGCGCGGGTCCGCCGGCTGGACGTCGTCAGCGTCCAGGATCGCCTGGCCCTGCTGGTGGTCGTCTTCCGCGAGGGGACGATGAAGCAGACCCTACTGAACCTGCCCGGCCAGGCCGAGCAGGAGCAGCTCAACCGGATCGGGAGTCTGCTCAACGTGCTCTCGGTGGACCGGACCGCGGACGAGATCGAGGCTGCGCTGGCGGATCTGCCGCGCGGAGACGAGGCGAGCGAGGACGGCGATCTAATATGCCGGATCGGCGACGCGCTCGTCCGGACCATGCGCGAGTTCGACGCCGCCATCATCGACGACCTCTTCAGCGACGGCCTGCTCAACGTCATGGCCGCGCCGGAGTTCGATCGCAGCGAGAAGGTCCGGCAGGTCTTCGCCGCCCTCGAGAATCGGGCCTATCTCGGCTCTCTCGTGCAGAACGTCGCTCGCGCCGGCGGGATCCAGATTTTCATCGGCCACGAGAACCGGCCCACCGAGATGCAGGACGTGTCCCTGGTGCTGGCTCCGTACGGGCGTGCCGGCCGCGCCGTCGGCGTGGTCGGCGTCCTGGGCCCCACCCGGATGCCGTATGCCCAGGCGATCGCGTCGGTGGGATTCGTCTCCAACCTGATGACAGAGCTAGTGGAGCATCTGTATGCCTGATCGGTCCATCCATCCCAGGACGCATCTCCGCAACGTCACCGACGGCGGCGACGCCACGGCTCGAACCGCGAGCCCGGGCGCCGGCCAGCCGGGCCAGGACGAGTCGGCGCTGATCGATCGGCTCTCGGCCGAGCTCGAAGAAGCCCGAGGCCTGGCGGCCGAACATCTCGCCAGCCTCCAGCGCACCGCCGCCGATTTCGCGAACTTCAAGCGTCGAACGGCGGAAGATCGGGAGCGCGAGCTGGGCCTCGCGAGCGAGTCGCTGCTGCGCAAGGTCCTCGGCGTCGCGGACGACTTCGATCGGGCGCTCGAGGCGCTGCCGGCGGAGTACAAGGGCGCCGGCTGGATCGAAGGCATCGTCCTGGTGGACCGCAAGCTCCGCTCGCTTCTGGAGAGCGAAGGCGTCACCCCGATCGAATCGGTCGGCCGGCCCTTCGACCCGCGCGAGCACGAGGCCATCGCCAGCATCCCGGGGACCGGACGCCCCGAGGGTGAAGTGGTGGCCGAGGTCCAGAGAGGCTACCGAGTCCGGGACCGGGTGCTCAGGCCCGCCATGGTGACCGTGGCCACCGGCGGGGACAGCGCCAGGGCCAACATCAACTGATCAAGCTCAACAAGACTGAATCGACACCGGAAAGCTGCTAGGGAGCAACGAACTCAATGGGAAAGATCATCGGCATCGACCTGGGCACGACCAATAGCGTCGTGGCAGTGATGGAAGGCGGCGAGCCTACCGTCATCCCGTCCGCGGAGGGCGGTCGGACGGTCCCGTCGGTCGTGGCCTTCACCAAGAGCGGCGAGCGTCTCGTCGGCCAGCTGGCGAAGCGTCAGGCCGTCACGAACCCGGCCAACACCGTCTATTCGATCAAGCGCTTCATGGGCCGTCGCTTCGACGACCCCGAGACCACGCACTCGCGCGAACTCGTTTCGTACAAGGTCGAGCGTGATCCGAAGAGCGACGGCATCCGCGTCGCGGTGTCCGACGGCAAGTCGTACACCCCGCCCGAGATCAGCGCCATGATTCTGCAGAAGCTCAAGGCCGACGCGGAGGCTTACCTGGGCGAGAAGGTCACCGAGGCGGTCATCACCGTCCCGGCCTACTTCGACGACACCCAGCGCTCGGCCACCAAGGACGCGGGCCGCATCGCCGGCCTGGACGTCAAGCGGATCATCAACGAGCCCACGGCGTCGGCCCTGGCCTACGGCCTGGACAAGAAGCACGACGAGAAGATCGCCGTCTACGACCTCGGCGGCGGTACGTTCGACGTATCCGTCCTGGAGCTGGGCGAAGGCGTCTTCGAGGTCAAGGCAACCAACGGCGACACCCACCTCGGCGGCGACGACTTCGACCAGCGGGTCATCGAATGGCTCCTGGCCGAGTTCAAGCGCGAGGAAGGCATCGACCTGCGGTCCGATCAGCAGGCTCTCCAGCGGCTCAAGGAAGCGGCCGAGAAGGCCAAGATCGAGCTTTCGACGACCAGCCAGACGGAGATCAACCTGCCGTACATCACCGCGTTCGAGGGCACGCCCAAGCACCTGGTGATCACCCTTTCGCGGGCCAAGCTCGAGGACCTCACGGCCGATCTCATCGACAAGACCCGCGGCCCCGTCTCTCAGGCGCTCCGCGACGCCGGCCTCAAGCCCGGCGACATCGACGAGGTGGTCCTGGTCGGCGGCATGACCCGCATGCCGGCGGTAAACGAGGCCGTCAAGCAGATGTTCGGCGGCAAGGAGCCTCACCGGGGCGTCAACCCCGACGAGGTCGTGGCCATCGGCGCGGCGATCCAGGCCGGCGTCCTCGCGGGCGAAGTCAAGGACATCCTGCTCCTCGACGTGACCCCGCTGTCGCTCGGCATCGAGACGATGGGCGGCGTCATGACCCGCCTGATCGATCGCAACACGACGATCCCGACGAGCAAGAGCCAGGTCTTCTCGACCGCGTCGGACAACCAGACGCAGGTGGAAGTCCACGTCCTGCAGGGCGAGCGCGACTTCGCCCAGGACAACAAGACCCTGGGCAAGTTCATCCTCGACGGCATTCCGACCGCGCCGCGGGGCATCCCGCAGATCGAGGTCACCTTCGACATCGACGCCAACGGCATCCTGGACGTCAAGGCCAAGGACCGGGCGACCGGCCGCGAGCAGCAGGTCCGGATCACCGCGAGCTCGATGCTGTCGAAGAACGACGTCGACCGCATGGTCAAGGAGGCGTCCGAGCACGCCGACGAGGACAAGCGCCGCAAGGACGAGGTCGAGGCTCGAAACCAGGCCGACGCCCTGGCCTACCAGGCCGAGCGGACGCTGCGCGACCTCGGCGACAAGGTCTCGGCGGAGGATCGGGCGGAAACCGATCGACGCGTCGAGGCCGTTCGGACGGCCCTCAAGGGCAACGACATGGACGCCGTGAAGTCATCGACGGACGCACTCGTCGAGCAGCTCCAGAAGGTCAGCACGGCCGCGTACCAGGCCGCGGCATCGGCCGCCGGATCGCCCGAACAGGACGGTCAGAGCGGTCCGGCCGAGGGCGGAACCGAAGGCGCCCCCGACCAGGGCGAGGAAGTAGTCGAAGGCGAGTTCAAGGA
>DAHXON010000014.1:15020-31210 GCA_027364875.1 Chloroflexota bacterium | reverse complement strand
AACCCTAGACGCCGCGGGTCTCGTCGCGGCCGGCGGTCCGGTCGCAGCGGGCCGCGGGAATGCGCGGGTGCCGTCGAGGCAGCGCGCGGCGGGCTGACCGTGGCAGGTTAGTCGCGCTCATCCTCAGGATCAGACGGGGCTCCCGATTCGGGGGCCCCGGACGATTCCTGGGGCTCCTGGCTCGGGGTTGGCCTGGCCGTGGCTCCGCCCAATCTGGCCGAGAGGGGGCCACCAGTCGGCATGGACCGGCCGCCGAACGGCGGGTCGGCGGAGGCGGGCCCGCCCTGGTCGAGCGATCGGGCGAAGGCGTCGGCGCCGAGGCCTGGGAACCGGCCAGCGAGGCCGGGGTGCGGAGTCGGGACGATCCCAGGCTGCGGCATCGGCGGGATCCCCGGGGCCGGCGGGGCCGCGCGGGTCTGGTCGAGAGCGGCCAGCCGTGGGTCGAGAGCCGCCAGTCGCGGGTAGAGAGCCGCGAGCCGCGGATCCACGGGGCCGTCCGGAGGCTGCTGGAAGGGCCGTCCGCTCGCGGGTTGCAGTGGCGATGGATAGCGCGGCTGTATCGGGGGCTGCGGCGGGAAGCCGGGCTGCGCGGGGCCGGGCTGCGGCGGGAAGCCTGGCTGCGCGGGGCCGGGCTGCGGCGGGAAGCCGGGCTGCGGCCGGAAGCCGGGCTGCGGGAAGCCGGGCTGCGGCGGGAAGCCGGGTTGCGCGGGGCCGGGCTGCGGCGGGAAGCCGGCCTGGGCCGGCGGGAACCCGGGCTGCGGCGGGAAGCCGGGCTGCATCGGAGCCCGCGGATAGCCGGGTGGCATCGAACTCTGCGGGTAACCGGATGGCAATGGGCCCGGCTGCATCGGCTGCGGGTACGCACGGGGCGCCGGCGGCTGAGCGGGATAGTCCGGAGCGGCGGTGGCCTCCGGATAGCCGGGGGGCATCATCCCCTGCGGATAGCGCTCCACGACGCGATCCTCGTCAACCTCGCCCGCCAGATACGCGGGCACCGAAGCGCCGCCATATCCGCCATACGGGTCAGACCCGGCGGCGCCATAGCCCGGTGCTCCGGCGGCGCCGGTATCAGCCATGCCGGCCATTCCGGCAGCACCGGCCATTCCGGCGGCACCGGGGGCAGCGACGCCGTTCAGCGCGCTCGGGCCGTATGAGCCCTGGCCGGGACGTGCCACCCAGGAGCGGGAACGGCCGACCCGCACGATCGTGCGGCGTGTGCGTTGCCTGGCGACGAGGCCCACGACCAGAAGATCGGTGAGCAGGAGCGTGGCGATGGTGGAGATCACCAGCAGGGCCACGACCACGGCGATGCCCAGCTGGGCGGGTCCGTAGCTGGACGCCTGCCAGAGTCGGATGTCGTTGCCGCTGGCGGCAAGCCCTCTGGCAACGGCAAGCCCCACCGGGGGCAGGAGGTAGACGACGATCGCGAGAACGTTCGAGGCGCGGAAGAGGACGGACCAGATCGAAGCGAGCGGCGACGAATTGGCGCCCTGGACGCCAAGCTTGCGATACAGGTCCGGCAGGTGTCTGGCCGGTCGATCGAGCCAATCGAGCCCATCGTCGAGGTGGCGCTGGGCCAGCTCTATGGCCACCACCGCGGCGATCAGGCCGAACAGCTCGTAGCCATTCCAGACGAGCACGGTGGGCAGCAACAATGCAACCGCGATCCTGACGTGGACCCAGGCCAGCCTTGGCCAGGCCATCGCGGCGCCACGCGGCATCAGCAGCGTGACTTCCGCACCCAGGCCGGTGGTGTTGTGCGTGGACAGCCCCACGAACGTCGAGAACGCGATCAGCGTGAGCAGGGCCAGGACCACCTCGAGAATCGCGAGGATCCTGATCGTGCTCTGCTGTCCGGAAGTCAGCTGGGCCCAGCCGGCCGGAACGTCGGCGTGCTGCAGGGCATACGTCGCCGCCGGAAGGATGCCGACCGCCAGCAGGCAGGCGAAACCAAGGAGGAACGCCAGCAGCACCGCGGTGACGTAGCCCAGGCCAGTGAGCGACACGATCGGGCGGACGGCGAGGGCCGCGGCTATCCGGCGCTCTATGCCAAGAAGCGGGTTGGGCAGGCGCCGCGACGGACGAGCCACCGCCAGGGGCGATGCGGGGGCGCCGGGGGGCGGCAACGCTACCGGCCGGGAGTAGAACGACGGCGGCGGAGCGCTGGGACGAGCCGCCGGCTGTGGCGGAACCGGCGCAAGCGGCGGAAGGGCCTGCGGGCTCCCCGAGAAACCGCCCGTGGCGGGCGGCGCGGGAGCGCCGGATGCCGAGCCCTTGCCGGCCGCATCCGGTGGCTTGGGCTTGGAGCCGAATTTGTTCCTGCAGCTGTAGCACTTAGCGGATCCGGCTCGGTTGAGCGAACGGCAGTGCTGACAGACCCAGAATTCGTCCACGGGTCGACCCATGCGAAGTAACCCGTTGATGATATGCAACCGGGGGTACTGGGCGATCCCCCGCAGAACGTCAGGGGCGGTCCGAACGATCGTTCCCCGATCGGACGCCCGGGAATGCGTAGGGCGACAGCCGCGGGCCATCCCGCTGGGCGGAAGCAGGTCCGAGTTAACATCGTCGGATGCTCGAACCCGCCGATCAGACTGCTCCGCTCATCCGCGCCCGCGGCCTGACCAAGCGCTTCGGTTCGTTCACCGCGGTCGACGAGATCGACTTCGACGTCGCGCCGGGCGAGGCCTTCGGCTTCCTCGGTCCAAATGGCGCCGGCAAGACCTCGACCATGCGGATGATCGGAACCGTGTCGCCCGCTACGGCCGGAGAGCTGAGCATCTTCGGGCTAGATCCCAGGCAGGACGGCGCCTCGATCCGAGCCCGCCTGGGCGTCGTGCCTCAAGCCGACACGCTCGACACCGAGCTCAGCGTCATCGAGAACCTGCTCGTCTTCGGCCGCTACTTCGGCCTCTCCTGGGCCGAATCTCGCCGCCGCGCGACGGAGCTGCTCGACTTCGTCCAGCTGACCGAGCGGTCGAAAGACCGGGTCGAGCCGCTTTCCGGCGGCATGAAGCGCCGGCTCGTGATCGCCCGGGCGCTCATCAACGAGCCATCGCTGCTCCTGCTGGACGAGCCCACGACCGGGCTGGATCCGCAGGCCCGCCACCTGGTCTGGGATCGGCTCTACCGGCTCAAGCAGCGGGGCGTGACCCTCTGCCTGACCACTCACTACATGGACGAGGCGGAGCAGCTGTGCGACCGGCTGGTGGTCATGGATTGCGCGAAGATCGTTGCCCACGGGTCGCCTCGGGAGCTGATCGAGAAGTACGTCAGTCGAGAGGTCCTGGAGCTGCGCTTCCGCCGCGCGGAAGGTGAGACCGACGATTCGGCGCACCTGGACGGCCAGCTCGAGGGGCTCGCGGAGCGGGTCGAGCAGCTGCCCGATCGAGTCCTCGTGTACACGTCCGACGGCGAGGCGGTCGCGGCCGCCGCCTACGAGCGCGGGCTCCGGCCTTCGAGCGTGCTCGTCCGGCGCAGCACCCTCGAAGACGTCTTCCTGCGGCTGACCGGCCGAAGCCTGGTCGAGTGAAGACTCTCGTCACCGAGCCTCGAGCTCCTTTGCCGGGCTCGGCCTTTCCCGGCTCTTCGGCTCCGTCGGGCGGGCGCGGCCGCTCGTTCGGCGGTTCGGCCATGCGCGTCTTCGAGACGGACCTGGTCGTCTTCCGCCGATCCTGGCACAGCTACCTGATCTCCGGTCTGTCGCAGCCGTTCCTCTATCTCGTGTCGATGGGCATTGGGCTCGGCGTGTACGTGAATCGGAATGGAGGGCTCCCGGGCGGCGTCTCGTACATCGACTACGTCGCGCCCGCGCTGCTCGTGACCCAGGCCATGATGGCCGCCGCCGCGGAGTCCGCCTGGCCGATCATGGGCAAGATCGAGTGGGACAAGACCTACATCGCAGCTCTCAACACGCCCGTCCGTGTTGGCGACCTGCTCGTGGGCGACCTGATCTGGATCGGCTTCCGGGCGACGCTGCTGTCCGTGCTGTTCCTGGTCGTGATCCTGGCTCTCGGTGCGGCCGCGTCCCCGCTGGTGCTCCTGGCGGTGCCGGTGGCCATCCTGACCGCGCTCGCGTTCGCGGCTCCGATCATGGCCTTCACGGCCACGCAGAAGGGCGACGCCGGCTTCAATGCCCTCTTCCGTTTCGGGATCACGCCGCTGTTCCTCTTCTCCGGCACGTTCTTCCCGATCGAGAAGCTTCCCGAGGTCGTCCAGCCTCTGGCCTGGGTGACGCCCCTGTACCACGGCGTCGCGGTGGCCCGGTCGCTCTCGCTCGGCGAGGTGGACCCGATCGGCTGGGCCGTCCACATCGGCGCGCTCCTGGCGTGCTTCGTCGCGGGCTTCGCCGTTGCCCGGATCACGTTCCGCCGAAGGATGGTGGTCTAAATGATCGCCCCGCTTGCCGTCGGTCGCCGCCAGTCCCAGGCCGACCGGCTCGTCCGCCCGACCCACATCGTCGAGCGCAACACGATGGTCTACCGCCACACCTTCATCGTGATCTTCTCCGGGTTCTTCGAGCCGCTTTTCTACCTGCTCTCGATGGGCTTCGGCGTCGGGGCGCTCATCGGCGACGTGCCGCTGGGCGGCGGGAAGGTGCCGTACGCGGTCTTCGTGGCGCCAGCACTGCTGGCCTCGTCGGCGATGAACGGGGCGATCTACGAGACGTCGAACAACTTCTTCTTCAAGCTCCGCTACGCCAAGCTCTACGACGCGATCATCGCCACGCCGATGTCGCTGGGGGACGCGGCGGCGGGCGAGATCATGTGGGCGCTCCTGCGGGGAAGCCTCTATGCCATTGGATTCCTGGCCGTGGTGGCCGTCTTCGGCGTCGCGGGTCAGCCGCTGGTTCCCTCGCCGATGGGTATCCTGGCGTTCCCGGCCGCGATGCTCGTCGGTTTCGGCTTCGCGGGCGCGGGTCTGGCGGTGACGACCTTCGTCCGCAAGTGGCAGGACTTCGACTACGTCCAGCTGCTCCTGATGCCGATGTTCCTCTTCTCCGGCACGTTCTATCCGATCGACGCGTACCCGCCGGCGCTGCAGCTCTTCGTCGAGTGCACGCCGCTCTACCGGGGCGTCCACCTGATCAGGGCTCTGATGACGGGCACTCCGGACGCGGGAATCGCGTTGGACGTGGTCTACCTCGCGGTGCTGGGGGCGGTGGGGCTGGTGATCGCCTCGCGACGGCTGGAGAAGCGGCTGCTGGCCTAGCCGATCGGCTCGGCGCGGGCCGCCGGCACGGCGGATCGGCTCATCTTCAGGCCCGTTGGGGCTCCGCGCCTCGCCCGAGACGGCTGTCTCGTATCCTTCTGATCGATGGCCACCGAGCGAAGCTACTACGAAATCCTGGGCGTGGAGCGAAACGCCACCGACGCGGACATAAAGCGGGCGTTCCGCCGCCTTGCCCAGCAGTACCACCCGGACGTGAGCGCGGAGGACAGCGCCGCCGACAAGTTCAAGGAGATCAACGAGGCCTATCAGGTTCTCTCCGATCCCAAGCGGCGGCAGATCTACGACATGGTCGGCCCCGCGGGTCTGGGCGACCTCGGAGCCGGCGGCTCGCCGTTCGCCGAAGGTTTCGGCGGCTTCGGCGACCTCTTCGACGCGTTCTTCGCCGGTATGGGCGGCGCGCCGGCGGGCACGAGGCGCGGCCGGCGGCCCTCCGGAGCGGACCTCCGCTACGACGTCCGGATCACTTTCGCGGAGGCGGTGAAGGGCGTCGAGAAGGAGATCGAGTTCGACCTGCTCGATCGCTGCCCAACCTGCGTCGGATCCGGCGCGGCGCCCGGCAGCAGCCCGATCACCTGCACAGCCTGCGGCGGCCGGGGCGAGATCCGCAGCGTTCGCCAGACGATGCTTGGCCAGATGGTCAACGTGACCGTCTGCACCCGCTGCCAGGGCGAAGGCCGAGTGGTCGACAAGCCCTGCCAGGCCTGTCACGGAGAGGGCCGCCAGAGCCACCACAAGAAGATCCGCGTGTCGATCCCGGCAGGCATCGACGAGGGTCATCAGATCCGTCTCTCCGGCGAGGGCGAGGCGGGCACGCGAGGCGGACCGGCCGGAAATCTGTACGTCGCGGTCCACGTGACTCCGCACGAGGTCCTGCGCCGCGAAGGCACGGAGATCTACCACGACCTCCAGCTCTCGATCGCCCAGGCGGCCCTCGGCACCATCGCCAAGATTCCCACGATCGACGGCGAGGAAGAGCTAGAGATCAGGCCCGGGACTCAGCCCGGAACCGAGATCCGGCTGCGGGGCAAAGGGGTTCCGCATCTCCGGCGGCAGGGCACGCGGGGCGACTTGCACGTCATCGTCCGGGTCCAGGTCCCGACGAAGCTCTCCAAGAAGCAGCGCCGCCTTCTGGAGGACTACGCCGCCGAGTCGGGCGAAACGGTCACGTCGGGAGGCTTCTTCGATCGGATGAAGGACGCGCTTGGCTGAGAAGAAGACGACCGGGAAGACGACGATGACGACGAAGACGCCGAAGGCCGCCCCGGCGGCCGGCCGGAGAACCGCCGGAGGCGCGGCGGCCGGCGATGCGGCCGGGGGCGTGGCGGCCGGCGGAGCGGCCACGCCGGTACAGGCGCAGTCTCTCGGCCCGGGCGTCTGGGTCGAGCTCTCGGTCGCGGCGGACATCGAAGCGGTCGAGGCCGTCAGCGAGATCCTGACCCGCTTCGCGCCCGGAGGTACGAGCGTCGAACCCGGCTTCGGGCTGACCAACGAGGGCCTCGGCGCAGTCGTCGATCCCACCAAGCCCGCTATCGTGCGGGCCTATCTGCCCGGCCTCGACCCCGCCGGAGTGGAGCGGTCCATCGCCGAAGCGAGCACCGCCCTGGGCCATCTCCAGGCCTTCGGCCTCCGGCCGATCGGCGAGCTGCAGACCCGGATCGTTCGCGAGGAGGACTGGGCCGAGGCGTGGAAGAGCCACTTCCCGGTGCTGCGGATCGGGCGGCGGATCGTGATCAGGCCAACGTGGCGGCGGCACCGCCGGCGGCCCGAGGACGTGGTCCTGTCCCTGGATCCAGGCATGGCCTTCGGCACGGGGCTCCATCCCACCACGCGGCTCTGCCTCGCCGCGCTCGAGACCCTCGCCGACGAGGGCCTTCTCGAGCACGGCCACG
The DNA here is from genome assembly GCA_027364875.1 of Chloroflexota bacterium. GTDB lineage: Bacteria > Chloroflexota > Limnocylindria > Limnocylindrales > CSP1-4 > Fen-1039. Next base: position 24,089 of record DAHXON010000014.1, on the reverse strand, counting down.
CGGTCAACGGGGCCGCCTGCGTCATCGACGTGGGCTGCGGCTCCGGGATCCTCGCCATTGCCGCGGGCAAGCTCGGCGCGGGCGAGCTCCTCGGAGTGGACACGGACCCGATCGCCGTCGAGTCGACGCAGCAGAATGCGCGCCTCAACGGCCGCACCCGCCGGCTGCCCGTCCGGCAGGGAAGCGTTCCTTCGGGCGAGGGTCCGTTCGATCTCGTGCTCGCCAACCTCATCGCCTCGCTGCTCGTCCAGCTGGCGCCGGTGCTCCGCGACGAGACGATCCCCGGAGGCGGGCGAATCCTGGCCTCGGGCATCTTCCGCGACCGCGAGGACGACGTCCGGGCCGCGTTCGAGGCCGCCGGCCTGACGATGGGCCGGCGCTGGGCGGAAGAGGACTGGGTCGCCCTCGAGGCGATCAGGCCGTAGCCACCGCGGCGGTTCCGGGCCGGCGGCCGCAGCGCTCAGCCCCGAGTCACCGGCAGGACCCGTTCGAGGGCGGCCATGAGCAGTAGAGCTGCGCGGGCGTGCCCGTGAGCAGGACGCGGTCGCTCAGAGACACGGCGGAATCCACGGGTCCGAGCAAGGCCATCTGATTGCCGAATTTGCCCGTCCCGGGCTCGTATACCTCGAGCGAGTCCGTGCCCCGGCCTCCGGCGACGATGACCCAGCCGTACGAGACTTGCGTCGCCGTATGCCCGTAGCGCGCCGTCAGCATGGATGCCGACTTGCTGAACTTGCCCGTGGCCGTGTTGTAGATCTCGGTTGACGCCAGCGCCGTTCTCCCATCGGCGCCAAGGCCGCCGGCCACCATCACGTGGGTTCCGTCCAGGTACGTCGACGTGTGCCACATCCTCGGAGTGGACATCGAGCCCGTCGCCTGGAATGTGCCCGTGGTGGGGTCGTATAGCTCGGCCGAGGCGAGGACGTGCGAATCCGCGTCCATGCCGCCGGTGATCAGGATCTTGCCGCCGTCGAGCATGAGGGCGGTGTGGTTCTCCCGGGCGACCGTCATCGAGCCCGTGGGGCTCCACGTGCCCGTCTTGGGGTCGTACACCTCGGCCGTGGCCAGCGGCTGCGTTCCACCGCCGAAGCCGCCGGCAACGAGTACTCGGCCGTCGGGCAGGAGAGTGGCCGTGTGCCCGGCTCGGCCCTGGGCCATCGAACCCGTGCGAGTGAACTGCTTCGTGTATCGGTCGTAGATCTCGGCGGTAGCCAGGTTGTCGATGCCGTCGGACAGGTCGGCGCCACCAACGACCAGGACGCGGCCATCCCGCAGCTGCGTGATCGTATGGTCATACCTCGCGTCGTTCATCGGACCCACCGGAACGAAGCTGTGGTCACCCATCCGATATAGCTCGGCCAGATTCGACTTGACCTGGACGCCGTCGGGGTTCGCGACCATGCCTCCCACCACGAGGACGGTCGCGTCGTTCAGGTTCACCGCCGGGCCTGTCAGATGCGGGTTCATGACGCCCACGGACACCAGCGAGCCGCCCCTGTAGGGAAGCGGAGTCGGAAACGGTGTCGGGGTGGGAGTCGGCTTTGCGGTCGGCGTTGCGGTCGGAGTCGGGCTCGGAGTCGGGCTGGGAGTCGGGCTCGACGTCGGCGCTTCGCTCTGCGTCGCGCCCGGCGTCTCGTTCGGCGTCTCGCTCGGCTCGGCGGTCATGCTCGGGCTCTCCGCGAACGAGGGCGACGCGGATTCCGACGCGGCCACCGGCCCTGACGGTGTGGGCACCGGCACCGGCCCGACTCAGCGCAGGATGAGCGCAGCGACCACGACGGCCGTCGCGACGACGGCGAGCCCGGCCGCCGGCCGCCACGAGAAACGCAGACCGCGCCGCGCCGGCGCAAGGTCGAACCCGCGCGAGACGTTGGAGGCCAGCCGGGCGGGTGGCTCGGTCTGGATCGACTGGTAGTAGAGGCGAAGTCGGTCGCCGATCGGGTCGTTCATCGCTGAACCTCCCCGGCAGAGTCAGTTCGCCACTCGGCCTGGAACGCGGCCCGGAGATGCTCCTGGGCCGAGTGGAGCCTCGATTTGACGGTGCCCTCACGCAGGCCGGTATGCGCGGCGATCTGCGGCACGGTCATGTCCCGCCCGAAACGCAGCGCTACCACGACCTGTTCTTCCGGAGTGAGCCGGGCGAGCGCTCGGCTCGTTTCGTCGCGCTGCGCCCACGCGTCGCCGGGCTCGGCCCATCGTTCGACCGCCGGTTCGGCCGCCACCTCGAGTCGCCGTCGTGCCGACCGCGCGAGCTCCGCGCGACAGACGTTGACGACGATTCGGCCGAACCAGGCGTCTACCTTCGAGGGATCGCGCAGCTCGTGGCGGCTGGTCCAGGCCCGGAGTGCGGCCTCCTGGACCGCGTCTTCGGCGGCCTGAGGATCGCGAAGGATGCACGTGGCAAGCCGATAGGCGGACGAGAGCCGCGAGAGCAAGAGCTCGCGGATCGCGTTTTCGCCCGTGCCGGCCATCTGGATCCCCACGCTCGTCATTCTGCGCCGACCGGATCCCTCCGAAACGCCATTGCCGCGGGGCCGTCCGGCGCCGCGGATTCGCGCTTCCTCTACCTGATCGTTCGGGTGGGCCGAATCGTTCGATCTTCGCGGCCCGCGTTTGCCGCTACGATCTGGCGGTGAGTTCTCCCGCTCCCCGCGCTTCCGCGCGGCGCGCCGTCATCGCCAACCTGGGCTGCAAGGTCAACCAGTCCGAGATGGACTCGGTCGTGCGCCTTCTCCACGCCGGGGGAGTCGAGCTGGTCCACGGCGGCGCGGATCTCGTCGTCGTCAACACATGCACGGTGACGTCGATGGCGGACCGCAAATCCCGCCAGATCGTTCGCCGGGCCCGGCGCGAGAACCCCGGAGCGCGGGTTTTGGTGACGGGCTGCTCGGTCGCGATCGATCCGGACTCTCTGGCGTCGGCCGATCCTGCCGCAAGGCTTTTCGACAACGACGCGAAGGACGCGCTGCTCGACGAGGTTGCCGGGCTGCTCGGCCTGCCGGACGGCGCCCAGCCGACGCTCTCAGGGGTGGAGCCGGCCACCGAGCCGGCCGCGGCCGGGTTCGTGGCCGCCGCCGAGCCGGCCACTGCCGAGCCGGGGCCCGCATGGGCCGAGTCCTCGAGCGAGGAGAGTGGCGACGGCCCGGCCGTGGCCGACCGAACCCGCGCCTTCGTCAAGATCCAGGACGGCTGCTCGTTCCACTGCACCTACTGCATCATTCCGCGGGCTCGGGGAGCGGAGAGGTCCGTCGCCGCCGACGCGGTTCTGGCGGAGGTCCGGGCGGCTCTCGCGGCCGGTCGCCGCGAAGTGGTCCTCACCGGTATCAACGCCGGGACGTACCGCGACGACGACCTGGACCTGCCGGGCCTGATCCGCCGCATCCTTGCCGAAACGCAGATCGAGCGGATCCGCCTGAGCTCCATCGAGCCTCAACACGTCACGGACGAGCTGCTGAGCGTGTGGGACGAGTCCGGTGGGCGATGCCTGCCCCATCTCCACGTGCCGCTCCAGTCGGGCGACGACGCGATCCTGCGGCGGATGGGCCGCCGATACGACACCACGGCGTACGCGGCGGTCGTGGAACGCGTCCGGCGGGCGATCCCCGGCGCCGCCGTCCACGCGGACCTGATCGCGGGCTTTCCCGGCGAGGACGAGGAGTCATGGTCGCGGACGCTGGCGTTCGTCGGCGGCCTCTCTCTGGCGGGCGTCCACGTGTTCCGCTTCTCCGGGCGGCCCGGGACGCCGGCGGTGCGGATGGTCGGCCAGGTTGACGGAGCGACGAAGAAGCGGCGAGCGGCCGAAGCATTGGAGCTGGCGGCCCGTGCCCGAGCCACTTTCGCCCGCGCCCGGCTGGGCCGCGAATTGCGGGTTCTCTTCGAACAGCCACTCCCCGGCGGGGGGCCCGGGTGGTGGCTCGGCCACGCGGACGAGTACGTCCGGGTCGCGGTGGCCGCGGACGAGCCACTCCACAACAAGGTAGCCCTCGTCCGCGCCGAGTCGATCGACTCCGCCGACCCGGACCTCATCATCGGCCGCCTGCTCTCGGCCGGGTAACCGCCGGCCCGATGGCGCTTGACCGGATCGCTCGCCTCACCCACGATCCGGGCATGCGAAGTCGTGCGGAAATCGAGCGGGAGGTCGAGTCGTTCGTCGCGTTCGCCACCTCGGGCCACACGGACGAGGAGCTGCTGTGGAAGCGCCAGCAGGCCCTGGTCGCCCGCGACGATGCGGCGACCGTTCTCGAGGTCGCCGAAGGCCTGGTCGCGGAGTCGGATCCCGATCGCCGCGAGATAGGCCTCGTGCTGGTCCGCCAGGCCGCGCAGCTCGATCGCAAGGCGTTGCACGAGACGGCGATTGCGATCCTGCGCGAGGCGGTTCGAGCCGAGACGGAGGTCGGGCCGCTCGCCGCGGCCGTCGTCGGGCTCGGTCAACTGGACGACGAGGGTTCCCGCGACGCCATCCTGGCTCTCGCGGCTCATCCGGATCCGGCCGTACGCCAGGCCGTCGCCTTCTCGGCACCTTCGGTCGGCTTCGACGCCCCGGCCCAATCGATCCTGATCGAGCTGAGCGGCGACGCCGACGACGACGTTCGTGACTGGGCGACCTTCGGCCTGGGCGCCCTGACCGACGCGGACTACCCGGAGCTCAGAGCGGCGCTGTTCGCCCGCGTTGAGGACGTTCACTACGAGACTCGGGTCGAAGCCATATTCGGCCTGGCGCGCCGGCAGGACGAGCGCGTCCGGCCACACCTGCTCCGCGAGCTCCGGGATCCCGATCACCCGAAGATGCTCGACGACGCCGCGGGCTACCTGGACAGCGGGAGTGGGCGCTACTTCTACGGCAACTCGTAGCCCGGGACGGCGATCCCGGCCGGACGTGCCTGGTGGCTGGCGCGAGAGGACCGTAAGTAGGAAGATCGGGCCGGCAACCGCGCCGTAGCCCGAGCCGAAGGGAGCCAGCCATGCCGTCCGACTGCCTGTTCTGCCGCATCGTCGCCGGCGAGCTGCCGTCCAGCCAGATCTATGCCGACGACGACGTCGTGGCCATCCGCGATATCGCACCTCAGGCCCCGACTCACGTTCTGCTGCTCGCGCGCAAGCATGTTGCCTCGGTTCGGGAGCTCGGGCCGGAGCAGGCGGGGTTGATGGATCGCCTCTTCGCCGCGGGGGCGAAGCTCGCCGAACAGGAAGGTGTCGCCGCGGACGGCTACCGCCTGGTGGTCAACGTTGGTCGAAACGGCGGCCAGACCGTCGACCACCTGCACGTGCACATGCTCGGCGGCCGGCCGATGACCTGGCCTCCCGGCTGAGCCCGGCGCGGTCTACGGCCCGCCGCCCCTGCCGTTCGCCCCGCTCTCCTCGCGGACGGGCAGCGGCTCGTCGATGACGGCCCAGGCGCGGACGCGGTCGCGCTGAACCTTGTACGTGTGGGTTCGGGGGAAGTCGGCGTCGGGCCAGAGGCGCCAGGCAACGACCCGCTGGTGGACGGCCAGGGTCTGGTTGGCCGCCCGGACCGCTGCTTCGATCTCGGCCCGCAGCCGAGCCGGATCGTCGATGACCGGCGCGCGCGTCGAATCGGCCTTCTCGCCCGGCTGCGGCAGCACCGGCTCGCCGGGCGCGAGCACTACCGCCTCGATTCGGCCGGGCGTCGTTTCGACCACAACGGCGTCCCGAATCCCCGCCGTGCGCAGAGCGTTCTCGATGTCTTCGGGATACACGTTGAGGCCGTTCGGCAGGACGATGATGTCCTTCTTGCGGCCCATCAGGATCAGGTGGCCGGCGCTGTCGTGGCGCCCGATGTCGCCCGTCCGATACCAGCCGTCCGCCGTCATCGACGCGGCTGTGGTGGCCGGATCCCGCCAGTACCCGTGGAACAGAGTGGGCCCGGAGACCAGGATCTCGCCGTCGTCGGCCAGCTTCACCTTGACCGGTTTGATCGTCCGCCCCACCGTCCCGAGGCCGTGGTCGCGCTGGTTCGTGGCCGAAGCGACGCCGCATTCGGTCGCCCCGTAGCCCTGCATCACCACGACGCCGATGTCTTCCCAGGCCTGCTGGAGGGCCGGCGGCAGGAACGCGGCCGCGGACACGATCAGGTTGAGCGAGCCGCCGAGCTGGCGATGGACGGGCCGGAACATCAGCCGTCGCGCCGAGTAAGGCAGATGGCGGGCGATCCGGCGCAGCCGGTTGAACGTCGCGAGCTGACCGCGGGCCGCGACCTCCATCTCGATCGCCGCCCAGAAGAGGTCGATCACCTGCGGCACCAGGACGAGCGACGTCGTGCGGTGGTCGCGGATGGCCTCGAAGATGATCCGCGGGTTGCGGCTGCGGATGTACAGGACGTGGGCCCCGACGCTCATGGCGTAGTAGACCGTGGCGACCTGCTCGAGTAGATGCGACAGCGGCAACAGCGATACCGCCCGATGCTCCTGCTCCGGGATCAGGTTGTGGGCCGCCTCGATGTCCCCGACAAGGTTTCCATGCGTCAGGACCGCGCCCTTTGGCTCGCCGGTCGTACCCGACGTGAAGACGATCTCGGCAACGTCCTCGCGGCCGGGCCGCGGCCACGCGTCCACCTGGCGTTCCCAGTCCGGCGGGAATGTTGTATCCGGGTCGGCGGCGAGGGACTCGGCCGTGGCGCAGGGGAAATGCTCGAGACGCGCGTCCGCGGGATCCGGGGCGTCGCGCCCGGTCCCAAGGACCAGGAAGCGGGCATCCGCCCGGGCCACGATCCGCTCTATCGCCCCGGGCGACATCCGCAGATCCATCGGCACGAACGGCACGCACGCTCGCATCGCCCCGAAATAGAGCGCCGGAACCGCGGGCGAGGAGGGCGTCCAGACAAGCAGCCGATCACCCGCGTCGAGCCCCAGGCGCCGCAGACGCCAGGCCACGATCTTGGAGCGCCGGTTCAGCTCACGGTAGTTCCACTGCTCCGTCGAGCCGTCGTCGCTCCGCATTCCGAACGCGAGCCGATCGCCGTACCGCCGCTCCGAGCGATCGATGATGTCAAGCAGGCTTTCGAGTCGCTCCATCGGGGCATCATAGGTGCCCGGTCCGGCGGCCGCCGCAGGCAGGGTCGTCAGCGCAATTCGACTGAACGTTTTGCCGCGGCCGGCCATCGTATCGGGCATGCAGAGAGTCGTGGTCGGAGACGAATTGGCGAGCGAGGGGAGAGCGGAAGTGGCCAACGGGGCGACCGACGAGGCGTTCGCCACGCTGACCCGGCGTCGGATCGACTCGGCTTACCGTCTGGCCTGGGCGATCCTCACCGACGACGTGGACGCGGACGACGCGACCCAGGACGCCTTCGCCCTGGCCTGGCGAAATCGGCGAAGCCTTCGCGATCCGGAGCGGTTCGACGCCTGGTTCGGCCGAATCCTCGTGAACGTCTGCCGTGAGCGGCTGCGTCGGAGGGTGCGCCAGAAGGTCAGGCCGCTCGAGGAGACGGATGACCTGCCCGTCTCCGACTCGTCCGTGCAGCTGTCGTCGCGCGACGCGATCGCTCGAGCCATGACGCGCCTGGACGCCGACCATCGAATGGTCGTCGTGCTGCGCTACTGGGCCGACATGACGGTCGACGAGATCGCCGAACGGCTGGACCTTCCGTCCGGAACCGTGAAATCAAGACTCCACTACGCCCTTCGGTCCATGAGGCCACGGCTGGAGGATCCCCGATGAAGCTGCCTCGCTCTTCTGCCGTCGAGATCGACCCGGCGTTCGAAGCCGAAGTCCGATCCGTTCTCCGCCGATCGATCGTTCCACCGCCCGTGCCGGACTACGTCCGCTACCGAGTGGAGGCGATGGATGGCGTATCGCTGCCGATGCCGCGCGGGCCCTTTGCCCGGTGGCGATCGCCCGGACTTCCGGGACCGTGGCCTCGACTCGCCCGACGCCATCCGGCCGCCCTTCGTGTGGCCGCCTCGCTGGCAGTCGTCCTCGCCCTCGCCGCCGGAGCGGCTGTCTGGCGGGCACACGGGCCGACCACCGCGGCAGCGCCCACAGCTTCCGCCCCCGTGTGGCAGCCCGGGGCGATGATGCTTCCGCAGCTGGCGCCAAACGGCGCCGGGTACACCTACATTGACGGCACGGGATTGTTCGTAACCGCCGACTACGGCGCGACATGGTCCGGTCCCCGTCAGATTCCGGCCGGTGACAGTCCTCAGGACCATCTCTGGGACCTGGGCACGCTCGACTTCATCGACGCGCAGCACGGCTGGATGACCGGAGTGACCAACGACGTCACAGGCTCCAAGGTCACTGAGTACCGGACCGACGACGGTGGTCGGACCTGGAAGGCGAAGTCAATAACGGCATTCAACGAGCCGGCGACCCAGTCCGGCTCCGAGGGGAGCTTCGTCTTCGCCACGCAGCACTTCGTAGACCAACTTCACGGCCGGCTCGCTGTCGGCCGCGTGTCGGGCCAGGAGCAGCCCTCGGCATGTTCGCAGTGGCTGACTCTGGACGGCGGGCAGTCATGGGTCCGGACCGACGATGCCGACCCATGCTTCGTGTCGCCCAAGTGGGTCACTCCGGAGCTGGGCTATGTCACGAATGAGCCCGGCGCCTTGATCTGGGTGACCCAGGACGGCGGCGCGAGCTGGCGCTCGGGAGAGCTGACGGGGCCGTGGTCCGGGCTCGCGCCCAGCGCGATCCTGCCGGGCGCCGGCGGCGGTCTCGTCATGATCGCCCGCGATAACAGCGTGAGCTGCGGGACCGGACCTGCCATGTCCGTTTTCGGGAGCACTGATGGCGGAGTCTCCTGGCGCTTTTCATACGACCTCAACGTGGCCGACATGACCGGAGGAGGTTGCCTCCCCGACGTTCTGACCTACGGCGGCGCGGGCCGTTGGACCGCGCTCACCGGCAACTCGCTCAGGGAGAGCCGAGATGGCGGCCGGACCTGGACCCTGGTCGGGACATCTCCAGTGAACAGCCCTCAGCCCCAGGGCCTGGCCTGGTGGGACGAGCGGCACGGCATTCTGCGCGGCAACACCGTCAGCTGCGGTCCCGCGTCCTCAGGCGCCGACTGCAACGCGGACGTCGCCCTCTTCATCACGAGCGACGGGGGCC
>DAHXON010000014.1:14476-15010 GCA_027364875.1 Chloroflexota bacterium | reverse complement strand
CCGGACGTGGCAGCAGGTCAGGCTTTAGGCGGCCGAGGTCGCCACGGTCATCGCGACCTCGTGGCAACCGCCGCCCGCCGATAGGGAAGTACTACGGCCGTCACGTCGAGTTCGGCCGCCTCGCCCATCAGACCCGCGACCTGGCCTCGGGCCTCCGCCGTAAGCGGGGTTCGCGAGCCGGCCCCGGCGAAGAGCGCCGCGGCGAGATCGAGATCCTTTAGGAGGTCCCGCAGGGCAAAGAGCGTGGGTTCGTGCCGGTTCTCCACGAAGCCGTGGCGCCGGGCGCTCAGGACGGGCGCGACTCTCTCGAGGGCGAAGAAGACGTCGGAGCCGTCGAGGCCGGCCTGCTCGCCCGCGACCTGCAGCTCCGCCGCGGCCGCGAGGATGTCGGCGAGCATGCTGTTGGCCACGAGCTTCAGGCGGGCGCCATTACCGAACCGGCCCACGTGGCGGGTGACGCCGAGATGGCCGACCACGCCGGCCGCGATCGCGACGTCGCCCTCGTCACCGCCGAGGAGCACCGTGGCCTTTCCG
>DAHXON010000014.1:0-14466 GCA_027364875.1 Chloroflexota bacterium | reverse complement strand
TCCCAGGATCGGGGCGTCCACGAGCCGGTTCCAAGAGGCGGCCGCTGCTCCGGCAAGCTCTTCCTCGGCGTCTGGGCCGGCCGTGCTCATCTCCACGAAGAGGTGCCCGGGTCCGGCAGCCAGGGCGCCGGTTTCGCCAAAGTAGGTGGCCTCGAGGGCCTCGGGTCCGGTCAGGCTGCTGATCGTCAGATCGGCTCGAGCGGCAGCTTCGGCCGGGGTCGAGACGACCGTGCCGAGCCCGAGCTTCTCCGCGCGGTCCCGGCTGCGATTCCAGAGCGTCAGCTCGTAGCCGTCCGCCGCGAGTCTGGCGGCGATGGCCGAGCCCATCTTGCCTGTGCCCAGGATGGCGATGCGGCGAGGGGTGTCATTCATCGGAATTCCCTTTCGGCGGGTCGAACCTACGCCGTCTGTTTCGAGGCCCCGACCATAGCAGTCGGGCGCCCCCGCCGACGCGGACGACCATCACGGCATCACGTTCCGGAATGCCTTCGCAAAGGCGTGACGGCCCCGGGGCGACGCGTTGCGACGGCCAGGCGATACGCATCTCCTCCGGTGGACAATTCGCCGTGCCGGGCCTTACACTCCGCGAGCCTGTTCGCGGGCGGAATTGACGTGTGTCTCGAAGCATCGGAACGCGCGTCGAAATCGTCATCGCGCCCAAGCCCCAAAGGAGGTGAATCCCGGATTGGCAGAAGTTCGTGTGGGTGAAAACGAGAGCTTCGAGAGTGCTCTGCGCCGCTTCAACAAGAAGATTCAGCAGAGCGGAATCCTCGCTGAGGCCCGTCGCCGCGAGCACTACGAGAAGCCGAGTGTGAAGCGCAAGCGCAAGGAAGCGAAGCGCAAGAAGGTCGCGCGCCAGCAGCAGAGCTAGCGCGGCCCGACACGCCGTCGAGGGCCGCGATCCAGCCGCCAAGGCGCCCCCGCCCGAGGTGCCACCGGTGTCGCTCCGAAATCGACTCGATGACGAGATCAAGGCCGCGATGCGGTCGGGTGACGCCATGCGTCGCGACGCCTTGCGTATGATCCTCGCCGCGGTCCAGCGGGTCGAGAAAGAAGGCAAGCACACCCTCTCCGACGAGGAGATGGTGAGCGTGATTGCGCGCGAGCTGAAGGTGCGGACCGAATCCCTTGAGGCCTTCACCGCCGGCGGCCGGTCCGATCTGGCCGCCAGGGAGACGCACGCCATTTCCGTGGTCAACGAGTTCCTGCCCCAGCCGCTGTCCGAGCCGGAGCTGCGCTCCCTCGTCGATCAGGCCATCACCGAGACGGGAGCGGCTTCGCCGCGGGACATGGGCAAGGTCATGGGCTGGCTTTCCCCCAGGACGCGAGGCCGCGCAGACGGCAAGGCACTGAGCCAGCTGGTGACCCAGGTGCTGGCCGCCCGCGCCGCCGGAGCCTGATGCAGACCTCCGGCTCGGAGCGCGAGGAGGAGGCGGTCTCGATCGAGCCGCCGGAGCGCTCCATCTCCTTCAGCCGCGGCGACGCGCTGAGATTCATCGTCTCCGCGTTCCTCGTCGTGCTCGGGCTCGGCATCGGCGTCATCGGCGACCTGTCTCCGACCAACCCAGGCCTGACCACGGGGGCCGTGGCGCCTTCGACCGTGTACGCGCCCCGAGACGCGTCCATCGCCAATCCGATCGAGACGGAGCAGGCGCGCAGCGCCGCGGCAGCGGCCGTGGGGCCGAAGTACGACTACTCGCCGGACAAGGCCGCGGCGATCGCGGCGGTCCAGGTTGCCGAGCTCGAGCTGCAGCTCAAGCCCGTGGATGCCGCGTTCAGCGCGGTCCAGGCGCCCGAAGCCAGGAGGACGGCCCTCAACGGGGTCCTTCCGTTCTTGACCGCGAGTGATCGGGCGCTCCTTCAGGAGCTCGATCCGTCGCGCTGGCCGATCGTCGAAGATGCCGCAGTCGGCGCCCTCCGTGGGGGCGAGCAGACCGAGATCCGGGACACCGACCTCGCCACCAGGAGGGACTCCCTCGCCCTCGCTTCGATGCCCGCGACGCGCGATCTGACCACGACCGAGCAGCAGCTCGCGGCGGCGATCGCCACTCCGTTCTTCGTGGCCAACTCCGCCTACAGCACCTCCCTCACTCAGCAAGCTCGGGCCGAGGCCGCGGCCGCCCAGCCGACCCAGATGGACACCCTCAAGGCCGGCCAGGTGATCGTGGACCAGGGCCACGTCATCACCGCCGCGGACATGATCAAGATCTCGTACTTCGGTCTCGAGAAGTCGACGGTCGAGCTTGGTGCGGCCGCGGGCTGGCTGCTCTTCTCGGCCCTGTCGGCGGCCATCCTGTTCGGCTGGCTGTGGCGCTTCAGACCCGAGTACTGGCACCGCAATCGGAGCCTCTTCCTGATCGCGTTGATCTTCGTCGTGGCAGTGCTCGCGGTGAAGATCCCGGCCGGGCGGGCCTGGCTGCCCTACCTGATGCCCACCGCGGCCGCGAGCATGCTCCTGAGTCTGCTTCTCGATGCGGGCTTCGGCGTCGTCGTCACGGCGCTCGTGGCGCTCATGGCCGGGCTCGCCGGCGGAACGACCCTCGAGCCGGCCGCCTACGTCGCGATGGGCGGCTTCGCCGGGCTCATCTCCATCCGCAAGGGCGAGCAGCAGCACTACTTCGTCCAGGCGGCAATCGCCGTCGCGGCCGCGGACATCGCCGTGCTGGGGTCGTTCGCGCTGCTCGGAGAGGGCGCCCACGACATGACGGGCATGCTCCAGCTCTCGGCCGCGGCGGCCGGTGGCGCGGTCATCGCCGCGGTCATCGCCCTGGGCAGCTTCTCCCTGCTCGGCAACGTCTTCGGCATCCTGACCGGAACCCAGCTCCTGGAGCTGGCCAATCCGTCGCGACCGTTGCTCCGGCGGCTGCTGATGGAGACCCCCGGCACGTACCACCACTCGTTGATGGTGGGCAATCTCGCCGAGCGTGCCGCCACGGCCATCGGGGCGGACCCGCTGCTGGTCCGCTGCGCGGCCTACTACCACGACGTCGGCAAGCTGGCCAATCCGCTCGCCTTCATCGAGAACCAGGCCGGCGGCGAGAACATCCACGATCAGCTCGAGCCGGAAGTCTCGGCCACGATCCTGCGCCAGCACGTCCCCGACGGACTCGATCTGGGCTCCAAGGCCAAGCTGCCCAAGCCGCTGCTGGGGTTCATCCCGCAGCACCACGGTACGGCGGTCATGGGCTTCGTTTACAACAAGGCCCGCGAAGCGGCCGCCGCACCCTTCGGGGGCTTGAGCACGGCGGGCGGACGGGCCGCCGCGGATAAGGTGGATCCCGGGCAGTTCCGGCATGCGGGTCCCAAGCCGCAGTCCAAGGAAGCTGCGATCCTGATGCTGTCCGACGGCGTGGAAGCGTCGGTGCGCTCACTTTCCAGCCGCGACGAAGCCACAATACGGGCCATGGTCGGCCAGATCATCACGGAGCGGGTGACGGACGGCCAGCTCAACGAATGCGACCTCACGATCCGGGATCTCGAGAACATCCGGGAAGCCTTCGTCGGGCAGCTCCTGGGGATGTACCACCAGCGCATCGCATACCCTCAGAACGCGGTCGTCGAGCTCGAGTCGCGGCGCAAGCGAAGCAAGGGCTAGTCGAGGAGGCAACTCGAACATGGGGGTGTGGCTCATCCCATGACCGAATCCCATGCGTCGGAGGCTTCGTCCAACGATTCGGCCGTGGCCCGGCCCGAAGATCCCGCGGGCGACGCCGCCCTCGGTCCATCGACGGAGCCCTTTTCCGCGTCCGATTGCCCGCCGGTCCCCGAGGACCAGGAGGGCGCGACGTCGTCGGTCTATCTGCCGCCCTTCCGGATCGACATCACGATCCGTCCCGGCGTCCCGCACGTCGTATCGCGGCACAAGGTCGCGGCCGCCGTTCGAGCGGCCCTGGACGCCGCCGGCGCGCCCGGTCCGGCCTCCATCGGGATCGTGCTTTCAGCCGACTGCGAACTCGCGGATTTGAACGCCCTGCACATGGGCGCCTCCGGCGCCACCGACGTTCTGTCGTTCCCGTTCTTTCCGCCCGAGGCGTTTCCGCCTCACGAGCGGGGAGTGCCCATGCCGCGGGATCCCTGGGTGGCGGCCGCGCTCAAGCAGGCGTTCGCGCTGCCGCCCGGTCTGCGAGCTCATCTGGGCGACGTCATCGTGTCCGTGGAGCGAGCGATCGCCCAGGCCGAGCAAGGGCGCGGCGGCCAGACGGGCAACCTGGCCTGGACCGCCACGGAGGAGATGCTTCTGCTCACGGTCCACGGCACGCTCCACGTCTGCGGCTGGGACCACGCCGAGCCGGTGGAAGAGGCCGCGATGCGGACGCTCGAACAGCACGTCCTCGCATCCATGGACGGCCATGAGGCCGCGGCCGAGGACGCAGCCACTCAGGAGGAGGCCTCCCGGGAGGCCGCCGCCCGAGAGGCCGCCGCGCGGGAGGCCGCCGCGCGGGAGCTTTCGTCGCTCGACGGCAGCGTTCCCGAGGCGTAGCCTCTCGCCGGCCGGCCGCCGAGCCCGATGGCCGGCTCCTGATACCATCAGCTCAGGCCCTCCGGAACCGGATCAGGGCTGATTTTGCGTGCGGGCGTGATAGGCGCGGCCGCCGCGGGCAAGCTCAGGAGCCTCAGTGAAGATCGTCGTCGGCCTCGGGAACCCCGGCGTCCAGTACGAGAAGACGCGCCACAACATCGGCTGGATGGTTCTCGATCGCCTGGCCGACAGGGCCGGCTGGGCCGGTCACGGCCGGACGCGCGACGCCTCGAGCGTGGTCCAGGGTCGCTATCGCGGACTGGACCTCGTGCTCGTGAAGCCGCTCACCTACATGAACGAGTCCGGTCTGGCCGTTCGCAAGGTGCTCGCCCGCGAGCACGCGCCGATGAACGAGATGCTCGTCGTGGTGGACGACTTCTCCCTGCCGTACGGGAAGCTGCGGTTCCGGGAGGGCGGCAGCGCCGGCGGCCACAACGGCCTCAAGTCGATCATCGAGGAGATGCGCAACGAGCAGTTCAGCCGCCTGCGCGTCGGCATCGGCGAGCCCGGGGACAACGCCATCGACCACGTCCTGAGCCAGTTCAATCGCGGCGAGAAGTCGAGGCTGACCGAGCTGCTCGATGCGGCCGCCGACGCGGTCGAAGCCTGGGCTCGCGAAGGCACGAACAAGGCCGCGAACCACTTCAACGCCTTCGAACTGCGACCGAGCGACGACGAGCGAGCCGCACCTCCGGGCGAGGTGGACGGGCCCCCCGGCGCCGACGGTATCCGGCGCACCAGGACGGGCTGGCGAAAGCAGAAGCCGCCCGAGGTTGCCGAATGAGGACGGCCGAGTGAGCGTTCGGGGCGGCCGCTCCCTGCGGCGCCAGATAGACGCGGCTCTCAGCGGCGAGGCCGATCCTCTGGGCGAGGATGGTCTGGGCCTGCCCGACAAGCCCGCCGAGCCGGGGCCGGAGGACATGGATCCGATCGCCGGTGAGGCGCCCATCCGGCGAGGCAAGCGCGGCCGCGAGCGCCACGTGGACGAGCAGATTCGAGAGGCCTACCAGGCCGCCCAGGTTGCCCGCGAGGCCACCGAACGGGAGGCCGCGGCCGTCGCGGTGGCCGCGGGTTCATCTCGCGGCACCGGAAGCAACGCCCGGCGATTGCCGGATCTCCACGTCCTGCCGCCGCTGCTCCACTCCAGCGGGGCGTTCGAGGCGCTGCGGGCCCGGGTCGGGCTGGAGAAGGGTCCGCTGCCAGCCGGGGGCAGGCACGCCGCGCTCGCGTCGGTGCCCCACGGCGCCAAGACGTTCCTTGCCGCGGCGCTCGTCCTCGGGGACACGGACGGGAGTCCCGCGGGAGCTGTCGGCACGGACCGCCTGGTCTGGATCGCCCGCGACGCCGAGATCGGTGATCGGGTGGCCGAGGAGCTGCAGGCCTGGCTCGGCGACCCCGACGCGGTGGCGGTCCTGGAGCCGCGGACCGCTCTGGCCTACGAGCGCAGCGAGCTGGTTCGCGACGAGACCGCGGCCCGTGTGGCGTCGCTGGCAGCCTGGCGAAGCGGCCGCGCTCGCGTTCTCGTGGCCAGCGTCCAGGCGTTGCTCCAGCACACCCTGGATCCGGACGAGGTGCCGGCCGCGCCACGCCGCCTGAAGGTCGGCGCGCGGATCCACCAGGACGAACTGCTCCGCGAGCTGCTGGGTCTGGGCTACGACCCCGTTCTGGAGGTTGCCGGTCGCGGCGAGTTCGCGCGCCGGGGTGGCCTCGTCGACGTGTTCCCGTCCGCCGCGCCGCTGCCGATCCGGATCGAGCTGTTCGGCGACGAGATCGATTCGATGCGGGTCTTCGACCCGGCCGACCAGCGGAGCGTGCGTCCGGTCGAAGAGCTCGTCCTGCTGCCCGCGAGCGAGTTCCTGGTGCCTCACGGCGGGGTCGCGGACATCCGTGAGCGGCTGGCCCGGCTCTCGGGCGCGAGGGCGGCCGCCGGCCGCCTTCCCGCTCGGCTGGCCGCGGATCTAGCCCGCTTCGAAGAAGGAATCCACATGGGCACGGGCGAAATCGGGGCGCGCTCCGGCCACGTTCACGACGTGGGCGCCGCCGCGCGGGCCCTCGAGACCGGCGACGCGGCCGAGGTCTGGGCCGCGCTCCTGTGCCCCGCGACAGGTCTGGACCACATCGCCCCGGAGACGCTCCTGGTCATCGATGAGCCCGGCGACGTGGACGATGCCGCGGACTTCCTGTGGCGTCAGGCCGAGGAGCGGCGAGCGGAGCTGACGGCCGCGGGCGACCTGCCACAGAACTGGCCCACGGCCTACCTGCCGGCGCGCGACTGGAAGACGCGGTTGCTGCGCGGCCGGACACTGGAGCTGACCTGGGAGTCGGAGGCGGCGGCGCCGACCGGGGGTGGCACGCCGATGGGCGATCTGTTCGGCTGGCACGAGCCCGCCCTGCCGCCGGCCCGGACCGATCATCTGGGCCGGGCGATCGAGGCGTGGACGGCCGAAGGCGATCGAGTCGTGCTCGCGTCGGACCAGGCCCTCCGTCTCTCCGAGCTGCTGACCGAGCAGAAGCTGCCGACCGCGGTCACCGACCGGATCGCGGAGGCGCCACGACCCGGAACGCGGACCCTGATCGGGCGGAGCCTCAACGGCGGCTTCGCCGGCGGCCCCGACGCCCTCATGCTCGTCACGGATCGCGAGCTCTTCGGCGCGGTGCGAGTCCGGCGACCAAAAGCGCTTCGGCGAGTGGTGCCGAGGGACGTTCTGGAGCGCCTCACGCCCGGCGACCTCGTCGTCCACGTGGACCACGGCATTGCCCGCTACGAGCGGCTGCTCCGGCGCGGCACTTCCGGCGAAGAGCGGGACTACCTGGAACTGAGCTTCTCCGGGACGGACAAGATCTTCCTGCCGGTCGAGCAGATCAACCGCATCAGCCGGTACTCCGGCGGCGAGAATCCCGCGCTCTCCAAGCTCGGCGGCGCCGACTGGATCCGGACCAAGGCCCGGGTCAAGAAAGCGGTCACGGACCTCGCCCGCGAGCTGCTCGACATCTACGCCGCCCGCGCCGCCGCCCCGGGCGTCGCCTATCCGCCTGACACTCCGTGGCAGCAGGAGCTCGAGGCCAGCTTCCCGTACGAGGAGACGCTCGACCAGCTGCGCGCCACGGCCGAAGTCAAGCTCGACATGGAGGCCGGCCGGCCCATGGACCGGCTCGTGGTGGGCGACGTCGGCTACGGCAAAACCGAGGTCGCCCTGCGGGGCATCTTCAAGGCGATCCAGGGTGGCAAGCAGGTTGCCGTTCTCGTGCCCACCACCGTTCTGGCCGCCCAGCATTTCCAGACGTTCAGCCAGCGCCTGGCCGCCTTCCCCATCGCCGTTCGCCTGCTCAGCCGTTTCGTCCCCGGGAAAGAACAGCAGTCGACCGTGGAAGGCCTGGCCGCGGGCTCGGTCGATCTGGTCATCGGAACGCATCGGCTCCTGAGCAAGGACGTGGCCTTCCGCGACCTGGGCATGGTCGTGGTGGACGAGGAGCAGCGGTTCGGGGTCGCGGCCAAGGAGCGGCTCAAGAAGCTGCGCCGCGAAGTGGACGTGCTGACGCTCTCCGCCACTCCAATTCCGCGGACGCTCAACCTGGCCCTTGCCGGCGTCCGCGACCTGAGCCTCATCGAAACGCCGCCGGAGGACCGCCTCCCCATCCAGACCCGCGTCGCTGAAGCGTCCACGGGCCTCGTCCGCGACGCAATCCTGCGCGAGCTGGACCGCGGCGGGCAGGTCTTCTTCGTCCACAACCGCGTGGAGACGATCGAGGCCCAGGCCGAGCAGCTCCGCCAGCTGCTGCCCGGAGTCCGAATCGCCGTGGGGCACGGCCAGATGCCCGAGGGCCAGCTAGAGAAGGTCATGCTCGCCTTCGCCGGCGGCGCCACGGAAGTCCTGGTCTGCACCACGATCATCGAGTCGGGCCTGGACATCCCGAACGCCAACACGATCATCATCGACCGGGCCGACACGCTCGGCCTTGCCCAGCTCTACCAGCTCCGCGGCCGCGTCGGCCGGTCGAGCCGACGAGCCTACGCGTACCTGCTGTACCGCCGCCGCGAGAAGCTCAGCGACGTCGCCCGCAAGCGGCTCCAGGCGATCTTCAACGCCTCAGAGCTCGGAGCCGGCTTCCAGATCGCTCTGTCGGATCTCGAGATACGCGGCGCCGGCAACATCCTCGGCGCGGAGCAGCACGGCCACGTGGCCGCCGTCGGTTTCGATCTCTACACGCGGCTCCTCGCCGAAGCGGTCGAAGAGCAGAAGGCCGAGTTCGAAGGCCGGCCGGTCGTCGTCGAGCGCCCGGGCGCCACGGTCGATCTTCCGGTCGACGCCCACCTTCCGGCCGCGTACGTACCCGAAACGGCGCAGAAGCCCGAGCTCTACCGGCGCCTCGGCCGTGTCCGCAGCGAGGGAGAGCTGGCCGCCTTCCGCCAGGAGCTCGCCGACCGGTTCGGGCCGCCGCCCCAGCCCGTCCTCCGGCTGCTCGAGGTCGTCGAGCTTCGGATGGCCGCCGAGAACGCCGGCATCGTCTCGATCTCGCGCGAGGAAGGCGACCTGGTGGTCCGGCTCGGCACCCTGAGCCGCGCCGCCGCGATGCGCGCCCTCGCCTCGATGGGCCGCGACGTGGTCCGTTTCGGCACGAACCAGGCCCGCATCCGGCTGCCCCGCGACCCCGCCCGCTCCTGGAGCGTGGCTCAGTCCGTGGTTGCCCGGCTGCTTCCGGCCGCACAGGAGCAGCAGGAGCAGCGGGATCGGGCCGCCGCCGCTCAGGGCCGCCAGTAGCGACGGCGTAGGGCCGCCAGTAGTGGCCGCACAGGGCCGCCAGTAGCGGCCGGCGGGCTCGGGGTTGTCAGAATCGCGTAACCTATGGGCGGCCGGAGCCCAGGTACGCAGGCTCGACCCCGGTTTGGTTCGTAACGGCTGGCCGGATAGATCCGTCGCACCGCCGGCCATCGCGACCAACGGCGGGGCTGAACCCGGCGGCCGATAAGGACCTTGGATGCATCAAGCGAACAAACCGATATCCGGCTACGCCCACCCCAAGCCCCGCTCCAATGAGGGCGACGGCTTCCGGCCCGACATCGAGGGTCTTCGCGGCATCGCGGTCGCTCTCGTCGTCGTCTTCCATGCCGGGCTGCTGTCCAACGCCGCCTACCAGCTCAAGGGCGGCTTCATCGGCGTCGACCTCTTCTTCGTCGTCTCGGGCTTCCTCATCACCGGGCTGCTGATCCGCGAGCGGGAGCGTACCGGCCGGATCAGCTTCGCCAAGTTCTACGCCCGGCGAGTCCGGCGCATCCTGCCCGCGGCCGCGGTCGTGCTGCTCATCACTCTGCCGATCGCCTATAGCGTGGTCACGCTGGTCTCACGTTCCGCAGTCATGGAAGACGGGGCCGCGGCGGCCCTGTCCATCGCCAACATCCGATTCGCCCAGACCACCGACTACTTCAACCCGGTCAACTACTCGCCGTTCCTCCACTTCTGGTCGCTCGGTGTGGAGGAGCAGTTCTACTTCGTCTGGCCGGCCCTGATGGCCCTGGTCGCCTGGAAGTGGCCCAGGCCGGGCGCCGCGGTCGCCCTCTCCGTAGTAGTCGTGGTGTCGTTCCTGGCCAGCCTCTACGAGACCCAGCAGAGTGCATCGACCGCTTTCTACATGCTGCCGACGCGGGCCTGGCAGCTCGGCGCCGGCGGCCTGCTGGCGATCGGCGCCGGCTCGACCGACATCCTGCCTCGCTCGATCCGGTCGATTCTCGGTGGCGTCATGGCCTTCGCCGGCTGGGCCGCGCTCTTCGCCCTGCTGACCGCCGCGTACGTGATCGACTCCAAGCTGACGCCGTACCCGGGCACGGCGGCCATCGTCCCGACGCTCGCCGGGGTGGTGCTCATCGCCTCCGGGACGCAGCCCTCGGGTCCGGGCATGCTGCTCCGGCTGCCTCCGATCCGCTTCCTCGGCAAGATCAGCTACTCCCTGTATCTGTGGCACTGGCCGGTCCTGATCCTGGGCGGGCTGTACCTGGTCGGGCCGCTCGACTCCATCTCCGTTCCGCAGGCGATCGCTCTGGCACTCCTTTCCGTCCTGATCGCGGCCGTCAGCTGGGCCTTCGTCGAGGAGCCGTTCCGCCGCGGCCGCATTCCGCTGCCGCGGCCCAGCCGGGTCGTGGCCATAGGAGTCGCGGTCATGGCGATGGTCGCGATCATGGGCGCGAGCTTCGACTTCCGGGCGCAGGCGGAGCTGAACAGCCTAGACAACCCGATCGCCGTGGCCTCGCCGACGCCCAGCGCCACGCCGCCGGCGGCCCCCACACCCACGCCCACTCCCACGCCGTACGTTTCGATTCCGCCGAACGAGACTCCCGCACCAACACCAGTACCTCTCATGACGCCCGCGGTCGCGCCGTCGCCGGTCCCCGCTCCGGCGACGTCGTACGCCATCACGAGCGCCATCAGGCCGAGCCTCGGCAAGGCATCAACCGACTACGAGCAGCCCTGGCACGACAACTGCCTTGGCTGGAAGGGCACCACCGTGCCGAGCACGTCGAGTAAGTGCATCTACGGCGATCCGAGCGGCAGCTACACCGTTGCCCTGGTCGGGGACTCGCACGCTTCCGCGCTGTTCCCGGGCGTCAACGTCATGGCCAAGGCCCACGGCTGGAAGCTGCTGCCGTATCTGAAGATCGACTGCTCGTTCCTGGACTACAACGACCTCGTCTACTTCGGCCCGCCCACGGTGGCGTATCCGGAGTGCATGACCTGGAACAAGAACGTCCTGAGCCGGCTCAACAAGGCTCCGCCGGACCTGATCCTGCTCTCCATGAGCCGCTGGATCTTCACCGCTAACTCGGCCGAGGAGACGGTCACGGCTGAGACCAACGCCCTCATTCGAATGATCCAGAAGCTGCCGAGCTCGAGCCGGGTCGTGATCATCCAGGATCCGCCGCTGCCGACGGCCTTCGAGGTGCCGGTCTGCCTGTCCTCATCGATGGGGGACTACCGGAAGTGCGCGTACGCATCGCGGACGGGCTTCGGGTCGTCCATGGGCACTCGCGAGATAGCCGCCTCGAAGGCCACGGGCGCGGGGCTGATCGATCTCACCCAGGCGATCTGCCCGGGAACCGGCAACCGTTTCTGCCCGGCGGTCATCAACAACATGATCGTGTGGCGCGACCAGCACCACCTCACCGCCACGTTCGCGGCCACTCTGGCCCCGGCCATGGACGAGCAGCTGGTCGCGATCCTCAACGCCTGGGACTATCCCGACGCGGTGGCGTCCCCGTCGGCTTCGGCGGCACCGTAGCCGGCGGCCCGTAGCCGGTGCCTCCGTGGCCCGGCGCCGCCGTGGGCCTGGCACACCGCCGACGGCTCGCCGGGGGCTCCCGACCGAATACCGGGTTCGACAGGCGGTTTCACTGCGGTAGACTTCGTTCGCCGATTCAAGCCGCTGTCGCCCTGGAGGATCGCCTCGCATGTCAGCCGAGGACCTGCGCGCGAAGATTCGCGAGATTCCCGACTTCCCCAAGCCCGGCATCCTGTTCTACGACATCACCACGCTCCTGAAGGACCCGGGCGCGTTTCGCGAGGCCATCGACCTCATGATCGAGCCGTACCGGGGCCAGGGCGTGGACATGGTCGTGGGCATGGAGTCGCGCGGCTTCATCTTCTCCGGACCCATCGCCTACCAGCTGGACGCCGGCTTCGTGCCGGTTCGAAAGCTCGGCAAGCTGCCGGCCGAGACCGTCTCGGTCGAGTACGCCCTGGAGTACGGATCCAACACACTCGAGATCCATCGCGACGCGATCAAGAAAGGCCAGCGAGTCCTCATCGTGGACGACCTGCTGGCCACGGGCGGCACCGTACGCGGCACCATCGAGCTGGTCGAGCGGCTCCAGGGCCAGATCGTCGGGCTGGCCTTCCTGGTGGAGCTGCAGTTCCTCAAGGGTCGCGACCGACTCCAGGGCTACAAGACCACGAGCGTCATTCAGTACTGATCTGCGATAGGTGCCGTGATCCCCCAGAAACCCGCCAAGTGACCAGCGGGACCTTCGCCCGGCGCGACCGGGGAACCATCGTCGTCGCCGAAACGTCCGACCGAGCCCTGCTCCGCGAATTCCTCGAGACGGATCGTCTCTACTCGGCCTATGCGCTCTGCGACCTGGACGATCGGGAATTCATGCGGACGCGCTGGGGGCTGGCGACGGCGGCCTCCAAGCCGATCGCGGTCGTGCTCCAGTACGCGGGGTATGCGCCCCAGCCCATCTTCGTCATGGGCGAGAACGTGGGCATCGCGGCGATCCTCGAGTCCGTGATCAGGCCGCGAACCGCCTACGTGGCCGCCCGCACGGAGCATCTGACGGCCATCTCGGCCAACTACAAGATCGATCCCGGGCCGCCGATGGTCCGAATGTGGGTCGACGGCGCGCACTTCCGGCCGTTCGCCGGCGACGCGCGGCGTCTCCTGCCCGTCGAGATAGGCGAGCTCAATCGCCTCTACCAGCTCGGCTTCGCTGCCTGGCTCCCGGCCAACGCGATCTCCGACGGCATTTACTACGGCATCCGGGTCGGGGGCCGGCTTGTTTCCGCGGCCGGAACCCACGTCATAAGCAAGCAGGCCCGGCTCGCGGTCGTGGGCAACGTCATGACCCATGCCGATTTCCGCGGTCGCGGCTACGCTACCGCGGTGACGGGGGCGGTCACGGCCGAGCTGTTGCGCTTCTGCGACCAGGTGGTCCTCAACGTCAGGGCGGATAATCCGCCCGCGCTGGCGGCATACCGGCGGCTCGGCTACCAGGTCAACGTGACATTCGAAGAGCGGCTCATCCACAGAACCGAGCCGCCATGGAGCGGCTGGGCGGAAACGTTCCGCCGGCTTTTCTCGCGTAAGGAGTCCTGATCCATGGCCATCCAGACCGGAGCACCCGCAGGCACGCCGCCCGGCGCAGCGAACCTGCCTCCCCACGACGTCGCCGACCTCGGCCTCGCAGCGGAGGGCAAGCGACGCATCGAATGGGCCGAGCGCGAAATGCCGGTCCTTCGACTGATCCGAGAGCGCTTCGAGCGCGAGAAGCCGCTCGCCGGCCTGCGCCTGGCCGCGTGCCTTCACGTGACCACCGAGACCGCGAACCTGATGCGCACCCTCAAGGCCGGCGGCGCGTCCGTCGTGCTGTGCGCCTCCAACCCGCTCTCGACGCAGGATGAGACCGCCGCCGCGCTGGTCGCCGAGTACGGCATCTCCGTCTTCGCCCGCCACGGCGCCGACCGCGACATGTACTACGGGCATCTGAACGCGGCCGCGGACACTCATCCGCACATGACCATGGACGACGGCTGCGACCTGGTCACGCTCATTCATCAGGAGCGCCGCGACCAGCTCACCGAGATCCTGGCCGGCACCGAAGAGACCACGACCGGCGTCATCCGGCTCAAGGCCATGGCCGCGGACGGCGCGCTCGGCTATCCGGTCGTCGCGGTGAACGAGGCGCTCACGAAGCATCTGTTCGACAACCGTTACGGCACGGGCCAGTCCACGGTTGACGGCATCATCCGAGCCACGAACCACCTCATCGCGGGTCGGCACGTCGTCGTGGCGGGGTACGGCTGGTGCGGCAAGGGCATCGCCTCGCGCATGCGCGGCATGGGCGCCCAGGTTGCCGTGGTGGAAGTGGACCAGGTCCGCGCCCTCGAGGCGCTCATGGACGGCAACCTTGTCATGACGATCGGCGACGCCGCTTCCTGGGGCGACATCTTCGTCACGGCCACGGGCGACATCCACGTGATCCGCGAAGAGCACTTCAAGGTCATGCGCGACGGCGCGGTGATGGCCAACTCCGGCCACTTCGACGTGGAGATCGACATCCCGGCGCTGGCGAAGCTCGCCGGCGGCGCGGTGCGCGAAGTCCGCGAGAACGTCGTCGAGTACACGGTGAACGGCAAGCGGCTCCACATTCTGGCCGAGGGCCGGCTCGTGAACCTCGCCTG
>DAHXON010000149.1 GCA_027364875.1 Chloroflexota bacterium | reverse complement strand
ACGTGCCGGTGCGGAGCAACTTCCGCGAAGGCATGACCGTCCTCGAGTACTTCATCTCAACCCACGGCGCCCGCAAGGGCCTCGCCGACACGGCGCTTCGAACCGCCGACTCGGGCTACCTGACCCGCCGACTCGTCGACGTGGCCCAGGACGTGATCACGCGCGAAGAGGACTGCGGAACCCAGGAAGGCTCC
This sequence comes from Chloroflexota bacterium, assembly GCA_027364875.1. GTDB lineage: Bacteria > Chloroflexota > Limnocylindria > Limnocylindrales > CSP1-4 > Fen-1039. The sequence goes on along the minus strand of DAHXON010000149.1, from coordinate 5,167 downwards.
TGGATCACCCGATCCGAATCCGCGGAGATCACGAGCAACGAGAAGGGCGCCTATCAGAAGCGAATGGTCGGCCGCCTCTCCGCCGCCGATCTGGTCCACCCGGAGACGGGCGAGAAGATCGTCGAGCGGAACCAGGAGATCACGGAGGCTCTCGCCGCCGCGGTCGACGAAGCGGGCATCGACGAGGTGCTCGTCCGCTCACCGCTCTCCTGCGAAGCCCACCAGGGCGTCTGCCGGCTGTGCTACGGCCGCAACCTCGCCACCGGCTCACTCGTGGGCATCGGCGAGGCCGTCGGCATCATCGCCGCCCAGTCGATCGGCGAGCCCGGCACGCAGCTGACCATGCGGACGTTCCATACCGGCGGCGTCGCCGGCCTGGACATCACCGCCGGCCTGCCGCGAGTCGAGGAGCTGTTCGAAGGCCGCATCCCCAAGGGCAAGGCCGAGATCAGCCACATCGACGGCATCGTCGAGATCGTCCGCAGCGAAACCGGGACCCGCGTCAAGGTCACCAGCCGCGAGCAGTACGACACCAACATCGCCCTGCCGGCCGGAGCCGAGATGCTCGCCGCCGCCGGCGACATGGTCGAGAGCGGCCAGGCCATCGCCCGCCCCGAAGGCGGAGAGAAGGGCAGCGAGATGACCGCTCCGGCCAAGGGCTTCCTTGTCCGGGACGGCGAAAGCCTGCTGGTCCGCTCCGAGGACACGGTCGAGCGCGAATACGCCATCCCTCACAACGCCAAGCTCATGGTCGAGGACAGCCAGGAGATCCGTGCCGGCGATGCCATCACCGACGGCCCGATCAACCCGCAGGAGTACCTCGAGACGCGCGGCAAGGACGCCGTCCAGCGCTACCTGGTCAAGGAAGTCCAGAAGGTCTACCGCAGCCAGGGCGTGACCATCAACGACAAGCACATCGAGATCATCGTCCGGCAGATGCTCCGCAAGGTGCGCATCGATCAGCCGGGCGACACGGACCTTCTCCCGACCGAGCTCGTCGACCGCCTCGATTTCGAGGAAGTCAACAATCGAGTCCTCGCCGAGGGCGGCGAGCCGGCGACGGCCCAGACGGTCCTTCTCGGCGTGACCAAGGCTTCCCTCAACACCTCGTCCTTCCTGGCCGCGGCCTCCTTCCAGGAGACCACCCGGGTGCTCACCGAGGCCGCCATCAACGGCGCCAAGGACCACCTCATCGGCCTCAAGGAGAACGTGATCATCGGCAAGCTCATCCCCGCCGGGACGGGCGCGCCGGCCAACATCGCCGCGGCTCGCGAGCGGGCCCGCCGGGCGGCCGAAGAGGCCCTTGCCGGCGAGTCCCTCGAGCGGCTGCGCGGCCCCGAGTACGAGTACAACCCGTTCCTCGAGGAAGCCGGCGGACGTCCTTCCGACGAGACCGCCGACCTCGCCTCGCTCCTGTCCGCAAGCACGGGCAGCGAGCCTCGGGAGGACGAGGACGACTTCGTCAACCCGTTCCTCGCCGCGCTCGGTGGCAGAGAGGCCGGCGGTGACGACGAAGACGGCGAGGTGTCAGCGGACGCCTCCGCGCTCGAGAGGCTCCTCGGCGAGGTCAACAAGGACGACGAGTAACCACCAATCAGGAGAGTCCCGGCGGGCCGGCCTGCCCTTTGCGCTTGATCTTTGACACCGTCACCGGCCCGCTGGTAAACTCCCCCCTCGTGGCTTCACGGAAGCCGCGGTTGGCATGCGCCAAGCGCGAAACCCGTGCAGCCGAACATGGCGGTCGTCACGCTCTGGGATCGGATGCTGACCGGACCCGAGTTTGGCCGCCGGGAATCATCGAAGCGATCCGCGCCTGACAGATCGCCTCCTCGTAGCGACAGGGACCGCACTGCGTGCCGTGCACGCCGTGGGCGGACCATCGGACTTGGGAGGCCACCGAGGCGGCGCGAGTTCCCGTCGATCGGATAGCGCTCGGTGCCCAACCGCTCGCTGTCTTTCGACAGGGCGCCAATATCGAAGCCAGACAAGCAGGAAGCGAAAGGAGCAGCGTCTCCGTGCCGACAATCAGCCAGCTCGTGCGGCATGGCCGCCAGCCGAAGATCTCCAAGATCAAGGCGCCGGCTATGCGCAAGAACTGGAACAGCCTTCGCCAGCGTCAGGTGGCCATCCCTGGTGCGCCCCAGAAGCGCGGCGTCTGCCTGCAGGTGCGCACGATGACGCCGAAGAAGCCGAACTCGGCCCTTCGCAAGATCGCCCGCGTCCGGCTGACCAACCAGATGGAAGTCACGGCCTATATCCCGGGGATCGGCCACAACCTTCAGGAGCACTCGGTAGTGCTCGTCCGCGGCGGTCGCGTTAAGGACCTGCCGTCCGTGAAGTACCACATCATCCGCGGCACCCTCGACGCCGCCGGCGTGAAGGACCGCAAGCAGGGTCGCTCCAAGTACGGCGCGAAGGCCGCTCAGCAGAAGGGCAAGAAGTAACGATGCCCCGTCGTCCGACCATCGCCCGCAAGACCAAGTACCAGGGCGCGCCCTCGACCCGCCTCTCCAGCCGCTTCGCGACCAAGCTCATGACGGACGGCAAGCGCCATCTGTCCGAGCGGATCCTCCGCGAAGCCCTGGCCCGAGCCGAGGCTCAGGCCCGCCGTCCCGGCATCGAAGTCCTCGAGTCGGCGATGCGCAACGCCACTCCGATCATCGAGGTCAAGCCTCGCCGGGTCGGCGGCGCCACGTATCAGGTTCCGGTGGAGATCCGGGGCGACCGGCGAATGTCGCTGGGCGTTCGCTGGCTCGTCCAGGCGGCCCGCAAGCGCAATGGCAAGAGCATGTCGGAGAAGCTCGCCGCCGAGCTCGTCGACGCAATGAACGGCCTGGGAGCCGCGGTCAAGCGCCGCGACGACACCCACAAGATGGCCGAAGCCAACAGGGCCTTCACGCACTTCAAGTGGTAGCCCTCCCGGGCTGCCGCTGAGGCCAGAGACCCCGAGCAGGAGAAGTAGAAACTCGTGGCACGACAGGTTCCGCTCGCAAAGACGCGGAACATCGGAATCATCGCCCATATCGACGCTGGGAAGACCACCGTCACCGAGCGGGTCCTCTTCTATACGAAGAAGATCTACAAGATCGGTGAGGTCCATGAGGGCGCGGCCACCATGGATTGGATGCCCCAGGAGCAGGAACGCGGCATCACGATTACTGCCGCTGCTACCACCTGCTTCTGGAACGACAGCCGGATCAACATTATCGATACGCCCGGGCACGTGGACTTCACTGTTGAGGTCGAGCGAAGCCTGCGCGTTCTCGACGGTGCGGTCGTGGTATTCGACGGCGTGGCCGGCGTGGAGCCACAGTCCGAGACGGTCTGGCGCCAGGCCGATCGCTACCGCGTACCGCGGATCTGCTTCATCAACAAGCTCGATCGCACCGGCGCCGACTTCTGGCGCTGCGTGGACATGATCCGCGAGCGCCTCGGCGCTCGGCCCGTGCCCATCCAGCTGCCCATCGGCAACGAGGACAAGTTCATCGGGATCGTGGACCTGATCCAGATGAAGGCAATCGTCTACAAGGCCGAGGACCTGGGCGCCGAGGAAGAGATCATCGAGATCCCGGCAGACCTCGTCGAGGCGGCCAGGGCCCAGCGCGAGAAGATGATCGAAGCCGTCGCCGAGATGGACGACGAGCTCACTCACAAGTATCTCGAAGGCCACGACCTCAGCGTGGAGGACATCAAGCGCGGCCTGCGACTCGGCACCCTCGAGTATCGGATCGTCCCGGTGCTCGCCGGCTCCGCCCTCAAGAACAAGGGCGTCCAGCCGGTGCTCGACGCGGTCGTGGACTTCCTCCCGTCGCCGCTCGACGTGCCGCCGGTCATCGGCGAGCACCCGGTGACTCACAAGGAGATCATCCGGACCGCGGACGACACTGAGCCGTTCAGCGCCCTCGCCTTCAAGATCGCGGCGGATCCGTACGTTGGCAAGCTCGCCTACTTCCGGGTCTACTCGGGGACCCTCAAGTCGGGCTCCTACGTCTACAACGCCACGAAGGGCAAGCGGGAGCGGATCGGCCGCATCCTCCAGATGCACGCCAACCACCGCGAAGAGATCGAGATCGTGTACGCGGGCGACATCGCCGCGGCCGTCGGCCTCAAGGAAACCTTCACGGGCGACACGCTGAGCGATCCGGACCACCCGATCGTCCTCGAGTCGATCGTTTTCCCGGAGCCGGTCATCGAAGTCGCGATCGAGCCCAAGACCAAGGCCGACCAGGACAAGCTCGCCCTGGCCCTCCAGCGCCTCGCCGAGGAAGACCCCACCTTCCGCGTCCATACGGACGAGGAGAGCGGCCAGACCCGAATCGCGGGCATGGGCGAGCTGCACCTCGACGTCCTCGTGGATCGAATGGTCCGCGAGTTCAAGGTCGCCGCCAACGTCGGCCGGCCGCGCGTCTCCTATCGGGAGACCATCCGCAGGTCGGCCGAGGGCAACTACCGCCACGTCAAGCAGACCGGCGGCAAGGGCCAGTACGGCCACGTCGTGATAAAGGTCGAGCCCAACGAGCAGGGCAAGGGCTACGAGTTCATCGACAAGATCGTCGGCGGCATCATTCCCCGCGAATACATCAGGCCTATCGACATGGGTATCCGGGACGCTCTCGAGACGGGGCCGTATGCCGGGTATCGCATGGTGGACGTCAAGGTCACGCTCTTCGACGGCTCCTTCCACGAAGTCGACTCGTCGGAAATGGCGTTCCGGATCGCCGCATCGATGGCTCTGAAGGAAGCCGTCCAGAAGGCTTCGCCGGTCATCCTCGAGCCCCTCATGAAGGTCGAGGTCACCATGCCGGAGCAGTTCCTCGGTGACGTCATCGGCGACATCAACGCCCGCCGCGGCCACATCGAGGCGATGGAATCGCGTGCCTCCACGCAGGTGATCCAGGCGCGCGTCCCCCTGGCCGAGATGTTCGGCTACGCCACGGACCTGCGGTCCATGACACAGGGCCGCGCCAGCTACTCAATGGAACTGTCGCACTACGCCGAGGTCCCCGCCAACCTGGCGGCCGAGCTCGTAGCCAAGTCTCACGTTTAGTCGTCAAGCAAGCCCGCAGCAGGAGCGAGGGAGCAGTCCCCGATGGCGAAGAAGAAGTTCGAGCGGACCAAGCCGCACGTCAACATCGGCACGATCGGCCACATCGACCACGGCAAGACA
>DAHXON010000148.1:395-5892 GCA_027364875.1 Chloroflexota bacterium | reverse complement strand
GCCTTGGGACCTTCGCCGATGGCGAAAGGCGGGGCCGCCCGCTTCGTGCCTGCGAGGGTCGAAGGTCGGTTACGCCTCCGCTACTGCTGCGGCGGTTTCGTCTTGAGCCGGTTCCTCGGCAATGTGAACGATGCCAAGGATCTGGTAGACGATGATCGCCCCGAAGGTCGCGATCGCGATGCCGCCCAGCGAGAAGTCGCCGACGGTCAGAGTGAGGTCGCCGGCCCCGATCGTCAGCGCGGCGGCCACGGTGACCAGGTTCCGGTTCTCGGAGAAGTTCACGCCGCTCTGGACCCAGATTCGGGCGCCGGTCACCGCGATGAGGCCGAACAGGACCAGCGCCAGGCCGCCCAGGACGGGGCCCGGAACCGTGTAGATGAGGGCTCCGAACTTGGGGCAGAGGCCCATCAGGATCGCGACGCCCGCCGCGATCACGAAGACGAGGCTCGAGTAGATCTTGGTCACGGCCATGACGCCGATGTTCTCGGCATAGGTCGTGACGCCGGTGCCGCCGCCGGAGCCGGCGATCATGGTCGCGATGCCATCACCGAAGAAGGCGCGACCAAGGTAGGCGTCCAGATTTCGGCCGGTCATTGCGGCGACGGCCTTGACATGGCCGAGGTTCTCGGCGACCAGGATGATCGCGATCGGCGCGATCAGGCCGATGGCGTGGCCGTCGAACTTGGGGGCGGTCAGGGCCGGCCAGCCGATCCAGGCCGCCTTGTCGAAGTTCGTGAAGCTGATCGCGGCGCCGGACGGTCCGAGGCTCAGGACGTTGACGGCGACGAAGTAGATGAGGTAGCCGACGATGCCGCCGATGAGGATGGGCAGGCGGCGGAGCATGCCGGGGGCGTAGACCGCCACCAGCAGGACGGATGCCGTCGTGAGCAATCCGAGGGTGACGTAGAAGGCATCGTTGGCCGCGCCCGCGCCCCACCAGCTCGGAGCGCCGCTCATGTCCAGGATGGCGATGTGGGCGAGGTTCAGGCCGATGACCATGACGACCGCGCCGGTGACGACGGGTGGCATAAGCCACTCGACCCACCGATAGCCCACGACCATGACGATCACGCCGATTGCGGCGTAGAGCGCGCCGCAGACGATGATGCCGCCCAGGGCCGTGGCGAGGTTCGGGTTGGCGCCCGTGCCGGAGTAGGCCGTTGCCGCGGCCACGACGGCGATGAAGGAGAAGCTCGATCCGAGGTAGCTCGGGACCTGGCCTCGTACGCAGATGAAGAAGACCAGGGTGCCGATGCCCGAAAAGAAGATGGCCGTGTTCGGGTCGAAGCCCATGAGCAGCGGACCCAGGAACGTCGCTCCGAACATCGCGAAGATGTGCTGGATGCCCAGCGCGACGGACTGAGCTGCCGGCGGCCGCTCGTCGGGCGCGATGATGCCTTCCCGTTTCTCGGTCCACTGGAACATGCCACGGATGTATCCGATGGCGGCTGCCATGAGCGACCTCCTCCGACCTGCGGACCCGGGCGTGACGGATCGCCCGACGGGGGGCGGCCCGGGCCGGGACAAGGTTAGGGAATTCCCCTATGCCTTCGCTGGCTGTTCGCGCACCAAACTGTTACTTCGAGGTGGACAAGTAGGAGCGAAGCCGGGCGAATGGCTTGCCCGGCTTCGAAATGCGGCGGTATGAGGGAGGAGAAGGTCAGTTGGCGATCCGGCGGGCCTCCAGGTTGGTCCTTGCCTCCGGGGCCATGGCGAAGAAGCCCGAGAGCTTCTCGCAGCCGTAGTCGGCGCATTCGGCGCACGTTTCCACAGCCTTGGCGATCGCGCAGCCGCGGATCTCGCACATCGTGTCGCAGAACGGCGAATGCTTGCCTTCGTGGGTGCAGCCCACGCAGTCGATGTCGGCGACGGTGTGGCTGCCGCCGAAATCCACGTTCCACTTATCGGCCACGGCCTGGCGCTCTTCGACTGTCAGCCGCTCCGCGGCATGGAACGCCGGGCAGGCTCCGCAGTCGAGCCCGCAATAGGCGATGTCGATGATCATTCCTTCTCCTCCGGGGTGACGGCCCAACGAAGGCAGGGTATGCCCTTTACCTGACAGGACGTGGCATGTTCGGAGCATCGGTCCCTCGTGATCAGCACCTCGAACAGGCCATTCGGCCCGCCGGCCGTTTGGGACATTTGGCCCTGTGGGACGCAAAAGAGGCGGCCCGAAACTCGCCGGATACAAGCGCGGAGTGCGCAGCGCTTGGGGAGCGCACACCTTAACGGATCGCTAAGGAGTGCGTGCCATGCCTGGCCTTGCCCTACCCGAAGCCGCTGTTCGCGCTGGAGAGCCGGCCCTTGCGGAGGCGCCGGCGAACCCACAACCCCTGATCGCGCTCGCGGACGTCGGGCGTCGCTACCGGCTCGACGGCCTGGAAGTCGCGGCCCTTTCGGGCGTGTCCCTTCAGGTGAACGCCGGCGAGTTCGTCGTCGTTCTCGGCCCGTCCGGCAGCGGCAAAACGACGCTGCTCAATCTCATCGGCGGGCTCGACGCCGCCACGAGCGGTCACATCAGCGTCGCGGGCCAGGCGATCACCGGCGCCTCCCGCGGCACCCTCGCCGCGTATCGCCGCCGTACGACCAGCTTCGTCTTCCAGACGTTCAACCTCTTTCCGGGCCTGACCGCCCTGGAAAACGTCGAGTTCGGAGCGGAGGCCGCAGGCCGGCAGGGAACAGCCGAGATCGCCCGAGACCGCCTCGCCGAGGTGGGGCTGACCGATCGCATGAACCACTTTCCCCATCAGCTGTCGGGCGGCGAGCAGCAGCGCGTGGCAAGCGCCCGCGCCCTGGCCACGAACAACCCTGTTCTTCTCGCCGACGAACCCACGGGCGAGCTCGACTTCGCCACCGGCGTGACGATCCTGGAGCTGCTGCGCGCCCAGGCAGTCGCGGGCCGAGCGGTCATCGTCGTAACCCACAACCGCGAGATCGCCCGGGCAGCCGACCGAGTCGTCGAGCTGAGCAGCGGTCGCATCGTCAGCGACGGCGCACCGGCGGGTGGCCGGGCCGACGTCGCCAAGCTCCACTGGTAGGCCGACATGAAACGCACAGGTTTCTGGCTGCGCTGGTCCGCTCGCGACCTGCGCGACCGCTGGCCGCTGCGCGTTGCCATCGCCGCCACGATCGCCCTGGGGACCGGCGCGTTCGCGTCCCTGCAGAGCATGACCGCCTGGCGGCAGGACGCCAACACTCGGAGTCTCGCCCTCCTCCGCGCCCACGACGTGCGGCTGACCCTTGCCGACGGCAGCTTTGCCACGCCGGGTCAGCTGACGAGCCTTGTCGGGACGATCCCACACGCCGGCCAGGTCGTCGCGGTGGAAACGCGGCTGGTCCTGCCGACCCGGGTCAACGCTTCCACTTCGAGCCAGACTATCGTCGTCCCGGGCCGGATCGTAGGCATGTCCCCCGGTTCGCCCTCGGTCGATTCGCTCGAGGTCACCAGCGGACGGCCGTTCGCCGCCGCCGATGACGGCAAGCCCGTCGCCCAGCTCGAGTACCACTTCGCCAACCACTACGACCTGCCCGCGTCGGGTACCGTCGAGGTGGCCGGTGGGGCCAGGCTCGACATCCTGGGTCGAGCCTATTCGCCGGACTACTTCATGGTCATCTCGCCCCTCGGCGATCTGATGGCCGAGGCCAACTTCGCCGTCGTGTTCGCCCCGATGTCCACCGTGGGTGAACTGTCGGGGCATCCGGGCCCGGCCAACGAGCTGGTACTGCGGCTCTCGGACCCGGCGCTCGCGCCGGTGGTCCGCGCCGCGCTCGAGGCGGCCGTCACCGCCACGCTTCCCAACACCGGCGCGGTCACGACCGCGGGGCCGGACGAGCCGTCCCGCCGGATGGTGGTCCGCGACGCCGCCAACGACCAGAGCTTCTTCGCCATGTTCGCCTTCTTAATGCTTGCCGGGGCCACTTTCGCCGCGTTCAACCTGACCACCAGGATCGTGGAGTCGCAGCGGCGTCAGGTCGGAATCGGACTGGCCCTTGGCCTGCCCGCGCGTGTACTGGCAATCCGGCCGCTCGCGGTCGCCGCCGAGATCGCGCTTCTGGGCGTGGCTCTCGGGGTGCTCGTCGGGGTCCTGCTTGGGGCCGCGCTGCGAGAAGTCCTCGTGTCCATGCTTCCGATGCCGGTCTTCGAGACGCCACTCCGCGTGGAGGCATTCGGTCAGGCGGCCGCCATCGGCTTCGCCCTTCCATTTGCCGCATCGATCTACCCGGTCTGGCGCGCGGTTCGGGCCAGGCCGGTGGACGCGATCAGGACGGGCTACCTCGCCGCCCGCCGTCCGGGGCTCGCTCGTCTGGCGCGGAGGCTGCCGTTGCCGTCGATACTCCGCCATCCGTTGAGCAACGTCCTGCGGACTCCCCGACGCACGCTCCTGACCGCGCTCGGCATCGGGGCGGCCGTGACCGTGATGATCGGCACGCTTGGAATGCTCGACACGTTCGCGGTCGGCCTGGACCGCGGGCAGGCCGAGATCATGGGTGGGAGCCCGAACAGGATCGCCGTCGACCTCGCCACGACGGCAGCGTCGTGGCGAGGTCAAGGCCGAGCTGGCGGGCGTTCCCGGCGCCGGACGGGTCGACACCGGCCTTCGCCTGCCCGCCACGGCCACGGGCGAGCCTTCGCGGGGCTCGATCGACGTCCAGCTCGACGTCCTCGACCTGACGGAAAACTCCTGGAAGGCCAGCGTCACCGGCGGGCGGCTTCCGTCCGATGCCGCCGAGATCCTGCTCTCCGCGCAGGCTGCGGAGGATCTGGATCTGTCCATCGGGAGCACGCTGACCCTCCGTCATCCCGTGCGAGTCTCCAGCTCCGAGGTTTCGATGGTCGACAGCACGGTCACCGTCGTCGGCCTTCACTCGAGCCCGATGCGCTCGGCGGCTTACATGGACGTCGCCTCGGCCGAGCTGTTCGGCATGAGCGGCCTGGCCAACCGGGCGACCGTGCTTCCGGCGTCGGGCGCCGACCCGGGTGCGCTCCGCGAGCGGCTGTTCGCTCTCGAGGGAGTCGTCTCGGTCCAGCCCATAGACGCTCTGGTCGCGAGTATGCGCGACGTCATATCGCAGTTCACCGACATTCTCGCCATCGTCGCCCTCTTCGCCCTCGCCCTCGCGATGCTGGTCGCCTACAACTCGGCGACCATCAGCCAGGATGAGCGGACTCGCGAGGTCGCGACGATGCTTGCCTTTGGGCTTCCCGCGCGGCGCGTCATGGCCTCGGCCATGATCGAGAGCGGGATGATCGGTCTGCTGGGCACGGTGATCGGCGTCGCCGGCGGTCTGGGTGCGCTCTCGTGGCTCGTCTACGTGCTTTTCCCCGACACGATGCCCGACTTCGGTCTCGATCCGGCCCTCTCCGTCGGGACTCTCGCGCTGGCCGTCTGCCTGGGCGTCCTTGCCGTGGCGCTTGCGCCACTGCTGACGTGGCGGCGGCTGACCAGGATGAACCTGCCGGGAACGCTCCGCGTAGTGGAGTAGGTGGTCGGGGGGG
>DAHXON010000148.1:0-385 GCA_027364875.1 Chloroflexota bacterium | reverse complement strand
CCCCCTTTCGCCGCGACCCATGTCGCCGCGGCCACGTTCCGCGCCTGAGCGGCCCGTTCCGGCCCGCTGAGGGGCGCCCGTCGAGCCCACGGCCGCCACTCCGGGTCGCCACTCCGGCCCCCGGCGAGTCAGGAGGTAGGATCGCGTTGCGGCGCAGCCGTACCGCGAGGCGGACGGAGATGCCGCTGCCACAGGACAGGGGTTGGGACGTGGATCTCACGCTCGATCCAGGCAAGACGGCGCTCGTGGTCATCGACCTCCAGAAGGGCATCCTCGGCTTTCCGAGCGGTCCCCGGCCCGGGGCGGAGGTAGTGGCCAGGGCGACGTCGTTGGCCCGGGCCTTTCGCGACAGGGGCGGGTTCGTGGTCCTGACGCGGGTCACGCC
>DAHXON010000147.1 GCA_027364875.1 Chloroflexota bacterium | reverse complement strand
GATCGTCCAGGCACTCCGGGCCGGGAAGCCCGTCGTGACCGCCAACAAGCACGTGCTCGCCCATCACGGCGCGGAGTTCGAGGCGATCGCCCGCTCGACCGGCGCTCCGCTTCGCTACGAAGCCGCCGTATGTGCCGGCACTCCCGCGCTGGACGTCATCTCCCGCAGCCTGGCGGCCAATCGAATCCGCCGGGTGCGAGGCATCGTGAACGGCAGCACCAACTTCATCCTGACCGAGATGATGCAGGCCGGCAGGTCGTACGAAGACGTCCTGGCCGCCGCTCAGTCGCAGGGCTACGCCGAACGCGATCCCAGGGCCGACGTCGAAGGCCACGACGCCGCCAACAAACTGGTCGTGCTGACTCGCCTGGCCTTCGGCGTCTGGCCGGACATCGACTCGGTCATCGCCCGGCCGCCGTCGCTCCGCGGCGACGGCCTGCCCGGGATCACCGGCGTGACCGCCAGCGATATCGCGGGTGCAGTGGCCCTGAACCTGGCGATCCGGCTCGTGGCCACGGCGTCGACGCCCGGGACCGCGGAGCCGAGCCTGAGCCTTGCCGGGTCGGTGATGACCTCCGCGGTGCCTGTCGGCGCCCCGCTTGGCCGGACCGACGGCGTCCTGAACCGCCTCGAAGTGGATGCCGACCCGGTCGGTCGAGTCTCGATGGAAGGTCCCGGCGCCGGCGGACCCGCCACCAGCAGCGCCGTGCTCGCGGATCTGCTCGAAGTCGCCCGGAGCGGCCTCTCGACCTGGGCGGACCTTCCTGCCGCCCCGGAGACCCTCGTCCGCTTCGCCGACGACCGCGCCACCGTCCGGCGGCCGTGGTTCATCTGCCTTCCCGGAGTGCTCCCGGATGAAGTCCCGGGCCGTCTCGCCGAGGAGATCGCCGCGCCGCCGCCCGCCGCCGTGCCGCGCCACCGCAGCCGCACCTGGACCGCCATCCAGACCCGCCCGCTCCCGCTCGAAGAGGTGCGCGAAGCTATCGAGCCGCTCATCGCCGCCGATCGCGACGTGCCCATCTACCCGATCCTGACCTCGTAGGAGAATCCCGATGCCTTCCATGTCCGGAAATCGCCCCGCCGAGGGCCTCAGGATCGCCCGCCGCCACCTCGTCGAGCGTTATCGCGAGTTCCTGCCCATCACCGAGGCCACTCCGGTGATCAGCCTCGGCGAAGGCAACACGCCGCTGATCCGGATCGACCACATCGGCAAGCGCATCGGCGTGCCCGGCCTGTACGTGAAGTACGAGGGCATGAACCCGACGGGCTCGTTCAAGGACCGGGGCATGGTGGTCGCCATCTCCAAGGCGGTCGAAGAGGGCGCGAAGGCGGTCATCTGCGCCTCGACCGGCAACACGTCCGCGTCGGCCGCCGCATATGGCGCCGCCGCCGGGCTCGAGGTCATCGTCGTCCTGCCCAAGGGCAAGATCGCACTCGGCAAGCTCATCCAGGCGATGGCCGCGGGCGCGAAGGTCGTTGCCGTGGACGGCAACTTCGACCAGGCGCTCGACGTCGTGCGCGAGATGGGCGAGCAGCGCGACCACCCGGTCACGATCGTGAACTCGATCAATCCTTACCGCATCGAGGGCCAGACCACCGCCGCCTACGAAATCTGCGATGACCTTGGCCGCGCGCCGGAGATCCTGGCGATCCCCGTCGGGAACGCGGGCAACATCACGGCCTACTGGGCGGGTTTCAACCGCTACGAGGCGGCCGGCCGAATCGACGCCAAACCTCGAATGTTCGGCTTCCAGGCGGCCGGGTCGGCGCCGATCGTGCTCGGCCATCCGGTCGAACACCCCGAAACGATCGCCACGGCCATTCGCATCGGCAATCCGGCTTCGTGGAAGCAGGCGGTGGCCGCGCGCGACGAGTCGGGCGGGCTCATCGAGACGGTCACGGACGACGAGATCCTGGCCGCCTACCGCGACCTTGCCACGAGCCAGGGAATCTTCTGCGAGCCGGCCTCCGCCGCGAGCGTCGCGGGCGTGACGAAGCTGGCCGCGGCCGGCCGGATCCCCGTTGGCGCCACGGTCGTGTGCGTCCTGACGGGCCACGGCCTCAAGGACCCGGAGACGGCCCAGCGGACCGCCGGCGGCACGGAGTCGATCATCGAGGCCGCCCCTTCGACCTCGAGCGTTATGAAGGCTCTCGGCTGGTAGGTTCGCCGAACGCGGGCTCGTTCGTCGGCCCGGCTCCTCGGCCGTCGCTCTTCGGCCCGGCTGCTCGCGTCCCGCCTCGCCGCGCGCTCGGCTCCTGGGCGCCCGGCGGCCGATTCTTGAACAACTTCCATGAGGCGGAAGTTATGCGGGGAATTCCGCCCGCTTTCGGCGTCCGGGCGGCCGGCTCCACCTCCGGAGCCGCTCAGCCACGCGTGGCCACGCTCGATCGAGGTCGCGATGGCCGGCGGACAGCCGCCCGATGTCGCACAACTTCCGTGTGGTGGAAGTTGTTCAACTTCCAGGCCCAGGTTGGTCGCCGGGACCTGAGTGACCGTGTCGGAGGCGCCGCCCGCCGCGCCGCCCGCCGCGCCGCCCGCCCTGCCGCCGCCCCGGCCGCCTCGCAGTCGGCCCTACGCCATCGCCTCGCGGATCCGGCGCATGAAGTCCGCGTAGGTCTCGACCGCCGGGAACTGCGGGAACTGGGCGATCACGTTCGCGGGAGCGCGGAAGAGGATGCCGGTGTGCGCCTCGGAGAGCATTGCCGTGTCGTTGAACGAGTCGCCGCCGGCGATGACGTTGTAGTTCATACGCCGGAAGGCGGCCACGGCCTCGCGCTTTTGCTCGCGAATGCGCAGCTGGTAGTCCACGATGCAGTCGTTCTCGACCACGAGCCGATGGCACAGCAGCGTCGGGTAGTTGAGCTGGCGGAGCAGGGGAGCGGCGAACTGCTCGAACGTGTCCGACAGGATCACGACCTGGACGAACGTCCGAAGTTCATCGAGGAACTCCTTTGCTCCCGGCAGCGGAGACAGCGACCCGATGACGGCCTGAATGTCGGAAAGCTTCAGCCCGTGCCGATCCAGAAGCGCCAGCCGCCCCTTCATGAGCTTGTCGTAGTCGGGCTCGTCGCGAGTGGTTCGCCGAAGCTCGGGGATGCCCGTCTTCTCGGACACGGCGATCCAGATCTCGGGCGTGAGCACGCCTTCCATGTCCAGGGTCACGATCGACTGCTTCATGGACGCGGAGTCTAGCGGGCGCCGCCTCCGCTCGTCCGGGTCCCGCGGCACCGCGGAGCGTGCGGCCCCCAAAGACCGCCCCAGGTGAGAATCGGCGACCGCGTTGCGCGCCGGCTACTCCGCGCCGTCTTCCTCGAATTCGGGCAGCCCGGGCTCGCCGATCGCTTCGGTCCAGGGCCGGTACAACGTCTCGGCGTCCTCGGTCTCGAGCAGGTCGGCGAGCACGAGAGCCGTGACGGCATCCACGGCCGGGGGAAGCGCGGATGTCCGCGTCTCGACGATGACGGCACCTCTGCGCGAGGCCGGATCCACGCCCAGCGGCAGCTGCTTGGGCCACGCCGTCGTCGCCTTCTGAGCCGCCAGAACCTGGTTCCGCCAGGTTTCGTCCTCGGCCGCGAGCTTCTGGACGGCATCGTGGGCCTGACGCAGATCTCCGCGAGGCTGGCGCTTCCAGGCCGCCGCGAGGTCGCGGGCCTGATCCCCGCTCAGCTCGCCGAGCCTGGCGAGGAACTCCGTGACGAGAGCGGTATTGGGGCCGTAGATCTGCTCTTCGGCCGCGTCCGCCTCGTCCGAATCGACCGCGCCCTCCTCGGCCTCAGCTGCCCCCTCGCCGACGACCTCGTCCCAGGCCCCGTACAGGGCGTCGTAGTCCACGTCGTCGAGGTCCTGGTCCAGGATCAGGGCCTCCACCGCAGCGCGGGCGGCTTCGGCGACGATGCGCCACAGGTCCGCGTCGTCGGGCTCCGCGGATAGTCTCCTGGCCAGCCACGCCGAGACGGAGTCTCCAGCGGCGCTCAGCTCATATGAGTGGCGCCCCCCTCGGTGCGTGCGGCGCATCTCGCGCTCGACGATGTCGCGTTCCGCGGGGTCCCTGGCAGTCCACGCGTCGGCGAGCTGCTCGGCCGTGTCCAGGTCCATCCGATCGAGCTGGTCGAGGACCTCCACCACGGCGTCGCCGTTCTCGCCGTAGATCGAGGCGGCGTCCTGGTTGGCAAGCCCGAACTCCTCGGCCTGGCGTTCCAGCTCGGCCCGGAGATCTACCTGGCGCCGGGCGAGCTCGACCTCGTCTTCGGAGTCCTCTTCTTCGTCCTCACCGAAGCTGGCATCGACCTCGTCGTCGTCCAGTTCTTCGGCCTCGCTCTCGCCGGCCTCGAAGGCGTCGTCCTCCGCGGAGGCATCGGCCGCGCCCCAGCTCAGGGTGTTCGGCTCGGCTTCGTTGCGCAGCTTGTTCGCGTCCGATCCCTTGCCCCCCTTGCGACGTCCGAACATCGATCCTCCCGCCCAGCTGGGCCTTTGGTTTCGACTCGCCCGTTGTCCGGCCGGCCGATCAGCTCTTTCCGTCGCCTGTTGACGCAGCACCATTCGTGTCGCCGTCGGTCCCGCCGGTGTCGTCGGCCCCGTCGGTCTCGTCGATCTCCGCGCCCGGCTCGGGAAGCGGCGGCGCGCCGATGAGATTGAACCACGGCCGGTAGAGGGTTTCGGCGTCCTCGGGCTCCAGCAGATCGCCGAGAACCAGCGCTGCTACGGCGTCCGCGAGGGCCGGGCCGGCCATCTTGCGCGATTCACCCTGGCCGCTCTGGCCGATCAAGCCGCTCGAATCCTGGAAGCGCGTCGTGTTCAGCCAGGGGCCGAGCTTGCCCTGGGCGTTGCGGACCTGGTCGCGATATTCCGGATCGGTGTCCGCGATGGACTGCAGGCTCTCGTGGGCGACGCGCAAGTCGTCTCGATCCGAGTCCCGCCAGCCGCTGACCAGCCGGTCGATCTGGTCGGGCGTGAGCAGCCACAGCCTGTTGAGGAAGTCCGTCACGGCATCCGAGTTGGGCCCGAACTCCGCCTCGAGCTCCTCTTCGACAGCCTCGTCTTCGGCCAGCTCGGCTTCGGTCTCCTCGCCCACGTCGGCGTCCCCGTCCACGCCTTCGAGCCTGGCCAGATCTGCCTCGATGCGCAGCTTGTCCATGGCCTCGAACCACGGATTGCTGAACGTCTGATAGTCCGCTTCCTCGATCTTCTCATCGAGGATGAGCGCCGTGGCCGCGTCGAGGGCCGCCTCGCTGGCCTGGCCGGCGAGCTTTTGCCAATCCTCCGTGGACGCGACGAACTCCGGGTACTGGGCCTTGACGGCAAGCCAGGTGCCCACGGCTTCGCGCGCCATCTGGTAGTGGAGGCCGATCTCGGTGTCGGTTTCCAGGATCTTCCGGAGGGCCTTGCGGGCTTTCTCGCGATCGGCTTTGGGGATCGCAAGCCACGCTTCGGCGATGGGCCGGGCCTCGTCCGGCGTGAGGTCTTCGAGGCGGTCGAGGATCGCGAGGATGTCTTCGGCGTTGGGGCCGTACATCCACACGTCGTTGTCGGCCAGGTAGTCCGCCGCCTGCGACTCCAGGTCGGCCGTCATGTCTTCGGGCTCGTCCTCCGCGGGCTCGAGCCCGGCTTCGGTATCGAGCTCCTCGTCCGTCTCCACGTCTTCGTCCTCGAGCGTGCCGCCGAGCCCGGCCTCCTCGCTCGGGTTTGCGGCCGCCCCCTCGTCGCGCCTCTCGCGTCGCCTGAACATCGATTCCTCCGCTTCGCCGGCCCGACCGAGTGCCGCTGCCACCGTGTCCGCGAATGGTCGCACAGGTGAATAGCGGTGTCGCGATGGCCGGGGCGGCCGCGGGGTGGGAATAGATCTCCGTGACCCCGGGCGGCAGGCGGGCGAGGATCTCGAGCAGCGTCTGCTCGTCCATGGCGCCGCTGCGCGCGATCCCGAACACGCGGTCGTTGTGGCGCAGGCCCGCGG
>DAHXON010000146.1 GCA_027364875.1 Chloroflexota bacterium | reverse complement strand
AGCGTCGCGAGCCCAGATATTGGCGATGCCCGTGCCGACGACCAGCTTCTCGGTCCCGGACAGGATGATCGCTGCCCGCCCGAACACTTCCTGGGCGAGCGCCTCGCCGACCCACAGCGTTCCGTAGCCGAGCTGCTCCATCCGCCTCGCGAAGCTTTGCTGGACGGAGGACGCCTGCCCGTTGAGAGGGCCGGCGAAGACGCCGAAGCGGCCGGGGTCGATGCCGTTCAGCCGGGACAGACTCATGTTCTCCTCGCGGAATGTGGTGGCCCAGTTCGAAGCGAACGTGTCGATCTTCGCGGGCTCGCGGCTCGCAGTCCAGTTTTCTCCCTTCGGGATGGGCGCGGTGACCAGCGGACGCACGACCCGCGGAGCGCACCGGGTGCGACGGGCGTTGCGGCGCGGACCGGTCGGTTCCAGCATCGGGCGTCATGCAGGCACCGGAGGGCGCCGTGATTCGGGCTCGCAGTTGAACCGCCGCAACGGCACGCTTCTCGCCGCCATCCTCGGCACGGGCGTGGTGTTCCTCGACTCGACCGTGGTGAACGTCGCTCTCCAGCGAATCGGGCAGGATCTGCCGAGCAGCTTCTTCGGCGTCCTCGAAGGCGAGTCCTACGTCTACAACGCCTACCTGCTCAGCCTGAGCGCGCTCCTCATCCTGGCCGGCGCCCTGGCCGACGCGTATGGAAGGCTGCGGCTCTTCACCACCGGCCTGGTCGGCTTCGGCGTCGCCTCGGTACTGTGCGGCCTGGCCCCCAACATGGAGTCGCTCATCGTCCTGCGAGTGGTCCAGGGAGCGGCCGGCGCTCTGCTCGTCCCGGGCTCACTCGCGCTCATCACCAGCCCCTTCGCCGGTGCCGAGCGGGGCAGGGCGTTCGGCCTCTGGGCCGCCGCCTCGAGCGCCACGAGCATCCTCGGGCCCATCGTCGGCGGCATCCTCGTGCAAACGATCTCGTGGCGGGCAGTCTTCTTCGTCAACGTCCCGCTCGTGCTCGTCGCCCTGGTGGCCGCCCGGCGCTACGTCCGGGAGAGCAGCGACCCGAATGCCGCCCGGAGCTTCGACTGGCTCGGCGCCGGGGTCGTGGCGCTGGCCGTCGGAGGCCTTTCGTTCGGGGCGATCTACGGCCAGCAGCACGACTGGAACGGCCCCGTCGGGCCGGTCGCCATCGCGGTCGGCGTCGCCGCGTCGGTGGCCTTCGTGGTCCTGATGGTCCGCGGCCGGCATCCTCTCGTGCCTCTGGGCCTGTTCCGCTCGCGCAACTTCTCGGTCACCAACCTGTCCACGCTGCTGATCTACGGGGCCCTCTACGTGATCGCCTACCAGGAGTCGATCTTCGCCCAGGGGACCCTCGGCTACAGCCCGTCGGCCGCGGGGTTCATCGGCACGCCCGGCGCTCTGCTGCTCATCTTCCTTTCGTCGCGGATGGGGTCTCTTGGCGCACGGTTGGGGCCGCGGCGCTTCATGGCGGTGGGCCCGCTGGTGATGGCCGCCGGAATTCTCTGGCTGACCCGGCTGCCCGCGAACAGCCAGCCCTGGAACCTCCAGCCGGGAGACGTGGGGAGCTGGGTTCCTTCGACCGGCTTCCTGGTCGACTTCCTGCCCGCGACGGTCCTGTTCGGGCTCGGGCTGGCGATCACGGTCGCGCCGCTCACGACCGCCCTCATGACCTCGGTGCCGGAGGCGCGCGCGGGCCTCGGGTCGGCCATCAACAACGCGATTTCGAGAGTAGGGCCGCAGCTGGCGGGGGCGCTCGTCTTCGTCGCGGTGACCGGGGCTTTCTACGCGGACCTGTCGAGCCGCGTGCCGGGCCTCGACACGAGCTCGCCGCAGGTCCGTCTCCAGGTGCCGCCCCTGAACCGCCCCGACTCATCCGTGCCGCCCAACGTGGTCCTCGCGGCGCGAGAATCGTCGACCGGCTCGTTCCACCTCGCCATGGCCATCGCCGCCTCACTCCTGGCCTCCGGCGCTGTGGTGAACGGCGTGGGCATCCGCGACCGGCAGACGCAGACGGGCTCGGACGAGAGCGGAGCCGAGGCGGGAACAGCCGAGGCCGCCGGGTAAGCGGGCCGCCGCGCCGGGCCCCCGCGCCGGGCGCCGGGCGCCGGGCGCCGGGCGGCTTCGAGCCGCAGCACGAAGAAGCGGCCGAAGCATTTCGCCTCGGCCGCTTCAAGATTCTCGGGAAGTAACCCGGGTTCGGTATTGCCGCTACGGCAGGCCGGCCTGAGTCAGCCACTCCTTCGCGATCGTCGCGATGTCCTTCTTGTCGAAGACATATTCGGCGTTGAGCTGGGTCAGCTTGTCGGTCGTCATCTTGGCCGAGATGTTGTTGAGGATCGCCTCGAAGCTCGCCTTGTCCACCTTCGCCAGCAGGTCGTTGCGGACCAGCGGGGCGATGTTGTCGGCGGGCTGGGTGTGCTTGTCGTCGGCCAGGACCACCCAGCCGTTCTGGGCGATGTCGGGCTGCGTGGAGCAGAGCTCGCCAACGTCGATCGTGCCGGCCTTGAGAGCCGAGACCATCGGCTGGTCACAGGCCGACAGTGGCAGCGCGTTCGAGACGTCGATGCCGTAGGCGGACTTGAGCGCCGCCGCGCAGACCGGGTTCGTGGAGCAGTCCGTGGCGACACCGCACTTGAGCGGCGGGTTTATCGCCGCCACCTGATCGAGGGTCGTCAGGTTGTCCTTGGTTGACGTCGCCTTCGTGACCACGAAGGCGTTCTGGTCGGCCGCGGGCGAGTAGTTGAGGACGGTGATGCCGCCTCCCTTGCCGGACAGGACCTTCTGGAGGGCTTGCTCGTTGGCCGCCGGATCGCCCGTCGCCGTTCCCTGGTAGAAGGCCAGACCGCTGCCGATGTACTCGGGCTTGATGTCGATCTTGCCGCTTTCCAGGGCCGCCGCCGTCACCTTGCGGCTCCCGATCCCGATGCCGGTCCGATCCACCGTGTAGCCGCCGGCCTCGAGGGCCTGGGCGTAGATCTCGGCCATGAGCTGCGACTCGTAGAAGCCGTCAGATCCCATCTTGATCGTGACGTTGGCAGCGCCCGTCGCGCCCGCCACCGTCTGGCTGCTGTTGCTGCCGCTCCCACCCGTCGAGCAGGCGCCCACGAGCACCATGATCGACGCCCCGAGAGCGAGCATGCGGGAAATCCGCATTGGGTCACCTCCCTGTTCCCACCGCGCGCGCCCATTGGCTGTGCCGCTGCGGCGCTCTCGGACTATAGGTGCGGCAGTGTCAAACCCTGGCAGGATTCCCGTCTGGCGCACCGTCAGGCAATACCGTCGGGCCGACTGACTCAGCCCCCAGTACGGGCCGAGAGTCCCGGCGAGACGAGCCGTCGCTCGATGAGCGCGAACAGCCCGAACGTTGCCAGAGCCAGCACCGCCACGAGCACCACGCCACCGAACTGCTCGCCGTTGTTGTGGTTGTCGTTGCCCAGGATGATGTAGCGGCCCAGCCCACCGAAACCGAAGATCGAGCCCAGGGTTGCCGTGGCGACCACCTGGACGGCCGCCAGGCGGATCCCCGTGCCTATCACGGGCAGGGCGATCGGGATCTCCACGCCGGTCAGGATCTGACGCTCGCGCATTCCCATTCCGCGAGCCGCCTCGACGAGGTCGCGGTCCACCGAGGCCACGCCCTGGTACGAGTTCACCAGGAGCGGCGGGCCGGCCAGGATGATCATCGCGATCAGGGTCGGGTAGAGGGTGAAGCCCAGGTTCGGATCGATGACCGTCGTGAACGGAACCAGCAGCCCGATGACGGCGAACGAGGGCAGCGCCCGCCAGGCGTTCGCGGACGAGACGACCAGCCACGAGAAGCGGCCGGTGTGGCCGATGTAGAGCCCGAGAGGCAGCGCGAACAGCGCCGAGACCAGCAACGACGCGCCGCTGAGGGCGACGTGCTCCTCGAGGCGAGCGGGGATTCCGTTGGCCCCCTGCCAGTTGGCCGGGTCGGCGAGCCACTGGATCGTGGCCGTCACGATGTCCATCCCCGCCTACCTGACCGCGGCCCGGGCCCGCGCCCAGGGTGTGAGGAAGCGCTGGATCAGCACGAAACCGAGGTCCGCGGCCACGGCCAGCGCGATCGAGAGGAGCCCGCCGACCAGGATCTCGGTCGAGAACTGGCGGTTGTAGCCGTCGAGGATGTAGTAGCCCAGGCCGCCGAAGCTGTTGCCGATGACAGCCGAGACGGTGACGAGCCCGATCGTCGAGACGGTCGCGAGGCGCAGCCCGGCCACGATCAGGGGCACCGCCAGGGGCAGCTCTACGCGCCGCCAGCGCTGGGCTCGCGAGAAGCCCATGCCGTCGGCGGCGTCGAGGACGTCCGGCGAGACGGAGTCGAAACCGGCCACGATGTTGGGCACGAGCAGGACGAAGGTGTAGAGGACGAGCGGAACCTCCGCGGTCACGGTCGTGAGTCCGGTGATCGCGACGAGCGCGGCGAACATGGCGAAGCTCGGGATCGTGTAGGCGACGGTGGCACTGACTGCAACGACCGGGTAGAGGCGGCGCTCGCGGATCGAGATCGTCGCCAGCGCGAACGAGATGACGAAGCCGACGACGATCGCGATTGCGGCCAGCTGGAGGTGCTGGCCCACTCGGTCGCCGATCGCGCCCAGGTGCGACCCGATCCAGTCCCACCGGATCAAGGGCTCGCCGTTCATCCCGCCGGCTCTCGAGGAGTCTCGGCATTCGGCCGGCCGGTATCAAGCTCGTCGTTGAGCGCCGCGGCGATGGCCTCCACGGTGACCAGGCCGCGGGGCTTGCCGTCGTCGTCGAGCGCGATTCCCCCGCGAGTGTCCGCCGCCAGAAGCGCGGACAGGGCGTCGCGCAGCTTCACCCGCGGCTCGAACTCGGGCAGGCCGGTGCGCCCGTCGAGGGCTTCTGGCTCGAGGTCGCGAATCCTTCGCAGGGAGAGTCGCTTGAGGCCGCGGTCCGCGCCGACGCGCGCCGCCACGAAATCGTTGGCCGGCTGGGCGAGGATCCGATCCGGCGGCCCGAACTGGACGAGGCGGCCATGGTTCATGACGACGATGAGGTCGCCCATCTTCACGGCCTCGTCGATGTCGTGGGTCACGAACAGGATCGTCTTGGCGAGCTCGCGCTGGAGTCGCAGGAACTCGTCCTGGAGCCGCTCCCGGGCGATCGGATCCACTGCCGCGAACGGCTCGTCCATCAGCATCAGCGGCGGGTCGGCGGCCAGGGCCCGCGCCACTCCGACTCTCTGGCGCTCGCCTCCGGAGAGTTGCGACGGGTAGCGGCGCTCGTATACCGCCGGGTCCAGGCCGACGAGCGAGAGCAGCTCACGCGTTCGGTCCGCCTTTCGGTCCTTCGCCCAGCCCTGCAGGCTCGGGACCACGGCCACGTTCTCACCGACAGTCAGGTGCGGGAACAGACCCACCTGCTGGATGACGTAGCCGATGCGGCGCCGCAGGGCCGTGACGTCCTGGCTCATCACGTCCACGCCGTCGAGAAGGATCTGGCCGGCGCTCGGCTCGATGAGGCGGTTGACCATCTTGAGGCTGGTGGTCTTGCCGC
Source organism: Chloroflexota bacterium (assembly GCA_027364875.1). Taxonomy (GTDB): domain Bacteria; phylum Chloroflexota; class Limnocylindria; order Limnocylindrales; family CSP1-4; genus Fen-1039. Next base: position 644 of record DAHXON010000146.1, on the reverse strand, counting down.
AGCCGGACGGCCCCACGAGAACGCAGATCGAACCGGCGGGCACCGTGAACGAGAGATCCTCCACCGCGGCGGGAGTGACTGGAGCCCGTGGGTTCGCGCGCACTCCGGGCCGCTGGCCGAGAACGTCCGGCGAGCCTGCCGGATCATCGGCGGAGCGCGGTGGCGTCTCGTCCACTCGACCGGACCCATACCGCTTGTAGACGTGCCGGAACTCCAGAGAGGCGGCACTCGCCTGGGTCCTGTCGGCGGTGCTGCCGGCTGTCGATGCGGCATTCATGGACACTCCCCCAGACACCTCTCCGATCGGGCGGCACCAGTATGGACCCGGCGATTGTCGGGGACGAGCATCGAGCCGGCATCGAGCCGGCGGACGGTTGCGCTACACAGACTGCCGACGCCCGACGGCCGCGCTCGCGAGGGGCGTTGGGTTGGGCATCTGCTGCCTCCTCGTTACGCCGGCCCATCACCGGTAGCTCCGGTGGGACGCAATGGGCCGGCGCACGCGCATTCTCCGAGACTCGATGCCCTGCCCAGAAGTCCACTGCCCAAAAGATTGGCTCGCGCAACGCCTGTCCCACGCGCCGCGAGCGCGGAGGCTGCTCACTGGGGTGGCCGGCGACGTGTGAGGCAGGACCGAGCAGGAG
>DAHXON010000145.1 GCA_027364875.1 Chloroflexota bacterium | reverse complement strand
GGTCTGGCCGCGGAAGATGAGAGTTGCCCCGCAGAACTGGCAAGCCGCAGGTCCCGCCCCTGTCATCGAACCTCTCCCTCCCGGCCCCCTCTGCGTCGGGCCATTACCCAGTTGCTCGATCGTCGCGGACCGCCGCGACCGGCGTCCGCATATCAGACTCGCGTCCGCCCTCGAAGGGTCGGTCGAGCGCCGTCCATCGATCGCAGTCTAGTTGTCAGCCGCCCCGCTGGAACACGCAATCGGACACGTTCATCGCCGGGGCGCACCGCCGCCCGGCGCGCGCCACCGCTCCGCGCGGCTCGCGCGGCCCGCTCGTGGCTAGCTCAGATCCACGTACACGTTCTTGAGCTGCGTGTATTGCTCGAAGGCCGCCATGCCGTTCTCTCGCCCGACGCCCGACATGCCGTAGCCGCCGAACGGGGCTTCGGTGTGGACGCTCGAGTTGCAGTTGATCGAGAGAACGCCGGTTCGGACCGCCCGAGCGACGCGGATCGCCCGGCCCACGTCGCGCGTCCAGATCGAGCCCGACAGCCCGTACGGCGTTGCGTTCGCCAGCCGGATCGCCTCGTCTTCGGTGTCGAACGGGATCACCGCGACGACGGGGCCGAAGATTTCCTCGTTGGCGATGCGCATGCCTTGTTCGACGTTGTCGAAGACGGTCGGCAGGATGTAGGCGCCCTGCGCGTACGCCGGTTCGGCCGGTATACCGCCTCCGACCACCACCCGCGCGCCTTCCTCCCTGCCGATCCGGATGTAGTCGAGCACGGTCTCACGCTGTCTGAAGCTCACCATCGTGCCGACTTCCGTGTTCGGGTCGTTGGGGTCGCCCACTTTCACCTTGAGAGTGGCGGCAGCGAAGAGCTCCACGACGCGATCGTGGACGCTTCGCTCGACGAGGATCCGCGACCGCGCGCAGCAGTCCTGGCCGCAGTTGTCGAAGACGGAGTAGGGCGATTCGGCGGCGAAGCGCTCAATGTCCGCGTCGGCGAAGACGATGTTCGGGCTCTTGCCGCCGAGCTCGAGCGAGACGCGCTTCACGTTTGCGGCGGCCGCTCGCATGATCTGCTGGCCCGTGGCCGTTTCGCCGGTGAAGGCGACCTTGCCGACGCCGGGATGCGCGGCGATGGCCTGGCCGACGCTCGCGCCGGGGCCGGTCACCACGTTCAGGACGCCCTTTGGAATGCCGGCTTCGAGGGCCAGCTCGGCGAAGCGGAGCGCGGTGAGGGGCGTGTAGCTCGCAGGCTTGAGGATCGCGGTATTGCCGGCCGCGAGTGCCGGACCCATCTTCCAGCTCGCGAGCATGAGCGGGAAGTTCCAGGGAGTGATGAGGCCCACGGCGCCGATCGGCTCGCGCAGGGTGAAGTCGAAGCCGGGCTTGCTCACCGGGATCGTCTCGCCGTGGATCTTGTTGGCGGCGCCGGCGTAGTACTCCATCACGTTGGCCACGGCGCCGATCTCCCACCGCGCCGAGGAGATGGGCTTGCCGCCGTTCTGCGATTCCGTTTGCGCCAGCTCCTCGGCGTGGTCGCGGGTCAGCTGAGCGAGGCGCTGGAGTGCCTGGCCGCGGCGGGTCTGGCTCCAGGTGTGCCACTCGCCGTCGAAGGCAGCCTTGGCGGCTGCCACCGCGCGGTCCACGTCTTCCTGCCCGGCCCGTGGGACGCGGGCGACCACCTGACCGGTCACGGGGCTGACGACGTCCTGGGTCTCACCGCTCATCGCCGGGGCTGGCTTGCCGTCGATCATCATCTCGAGGGTCGGCGGGGCGGGAGTGGCAGGAGTGGCAGGAGTGGCGCCGGGAGTGGCGGGGTCGGTGGCGGTCATCGGGGCACCTCGGCGAGCGGCAGCGGTGGGGCCTGCGCGTTCGATCATACGCAGTAGCGGTCGATCAGCCCGGGCCTTCAGGTAAGCGGGCCATAAGTCCGGGCAGCCATCATCGGCGGTGGGGAGGGCGCGAAGCGCCCCGGCTGCGCGATTGCGCGCCGGCGGCGGGGCGGCGCGAAGCGGCTGCTCGATTGCGCCGCTGGCGGCGGTGCGGTGGCCACCCCGCTGATTGCGCGCCGCCGTCGGCGCGGTGGGCGGCGAGAGCTCGCGGCTCTGCCGCGCGGTGGCACGCCGGGCAGGGCCGGGCCGAGTTGACGGCCACGTAATGCCCGCATAAGCCGCAGATAAGCGTCTGGGTCCAGCCTGCGGCTCATGCCCGATGACATAGCCGTTGGCCGGCAGGTCGAAGCCGTCCGCCTCGTCAAGAACCTTCGCCAGATTGACGTGGCCGCACGCGCCGGAGTCAGTGCCGCCACGATCCACCGCCTGGAACACGGCCGGCTCGAGGGCATGACGGTCGGGACGCTTCGGGCGGTCAGCAGGGCGATGGAGCTGCCCGCGATCGTCCGGCTCGGCTTGCCCGGGCCGGAGGTCGATCGCCTACTCGACAGGACCCACGCCGCGATGGTGGAGCGGGTCGGCGCCGAATTGGAGGCGTTCGGCTGGCAGGTCATGCCCGAATACTCGTTCGGGCACTTTGGAGAGCGCGGCTCCGTCGACGTCATCGGCTGGCATGCGGCCACAAGGGCACTCCTCGGAGTCGAGACCAAGAGCCGCATCTACGACCTCCAGGCCACGCTCTCGACGCTCGACCGAAAACGCCGGCTGCTGCCCCGACTGGTCCGCGAGTCCTTCGGCTGGCAACCCGAGCGCATCGGCGTGCTGCTGGTCATGCCCGAGACGCGCGGCCATCGACGTCTGGTCGAACGCCACGCGGTCACGTTCCGGTCGGCGTTCCCGGATCGCCAGATCGAGGTCCGGAACTGGCTCGAACAGCCGTCTCGGGATCTGCGCGGTCTCTGGTTCTTGAACAACCTCCATGATGCGAAGGTTATGCAAAGATCGAGACCGAAACGGAGCCACAGACCGGCCCCGAAGCCCGCTCAGGCCATCGGATCACGCTCAGCGGAGGGCTGACGGCGCTCGAATCGGCTGCCATCGGCGGCTGAGGACGGCCGATCCTCGAATAACCTCCGCCTGGTGGAAGTTGTTCAAGATTCGAGGGCGGGGCTCGGGCCCGCTCCCTGCCGGGCCGGCACGCCCGCGGCGCCCCGGGCGGCCCGCGGGCCTCGGCAATACCGCTTGGCCCTTCCGCGCGGTTGCAGCGTGGATAGACTCATCGCATGGACCAGGAGGCCTCGGCCGCACGAGCCCGAACCCACCACTCCCCGATGTCGGCGGGCCGGAGGGCGATGGCCGTCTCGGCGGCCCTGACCCCCGCCCACGTCCGGATCTGGCTCGGAATCGTGATCGGGGCGACCGTCATCGGCACGGCCGGCTACATGGTCCTGGATCCGGAGTGGCAGCTCCTCGACGCGCTGTACATGACCGTCATCACGCTGACGACCGTGGGCTTTCGCGAGGTGCAGCCGCTCACCGAGGCCGGTCGCGTCTGGACGATGATCCTCGCCGTCACGGGCGTAGGCCTGATCTTCGGTTCGGTGGGCATCGTGGCCGAGTACCTCGTGGTAGAGGCAACAAGTGGCAGGAGAGAGGCGAAGCGCATGGCGGACGCGGTCGAGAAACTCCACGGCCACTACATCCTGTGCGGCTACGGCCGGGTCGGGCACACCGTCGCGCGCGAGCTCGTGCATTCGGGCCTCAAGGTCGTGGTCATCGACATCCTGCCCGAGTCTCTCGCCCGTGCCCGCCGCGAAGGCTTCCTCGAGGTCGAAGGCGACGCGACGGAGGAGGCCACGCTCAAGGCCGCGGGCATCGAACGGGCCAAAGGTCTGATCACCACGATCGATTCGGACGCCCACAACGTCTACGTGATCCTGTCGGCGCGAGCCATCAACCCAGACCTGTTCGTCGTCGCCCGTGCGAACGCGGCCGACTCGGAAGGTCGGCTGATGCAGGCCGGCGCGAATCGCGTCGTCTCGCCCTACACCATGGCAGGCCATCGACTTGCCGAGCTCGCGACGCGACCCCGCGTGGTGGATTTCCTGGACGCCGCACTGTCCCATGGCGAGCTGGCCTTCTCGATTGAGGAGGTCGAAGTCGTCACGGGCGACACGCTCGACGGGCAATCGATCGGCGCGCTACGCGAGTCGGGCCTTTTCGTTCTCGCCATCGTCCACGGCGCGCGAAGCTACGAGGCCAATCCACCGGCCGCGCGAGTCCTCAAGTCCGGCGAGACGCTGGTGGTCTCGGGGTCGGTCGCCCGGCTCAAGGAGCTGCGCGGCACGGACCCGGCGGACGAAGCCCATCCGTCGAGTGCCGCAGGGGCCGGGACGCCGAGCAGCGCGGCCGGCCACGCCTGAGCTCCTGGACTAAGCGGGAGCGGAACCCGGATTTCGCCGGATCAGGAGAAGGGCTCACCCGCCATGCCGACGGCCACGCGGGCTCGCCGCTCGTGGGCGATCAACGCTCCGCCCACGATCCCGGCGTTGTTCTTGAGCGTGGCGATGACCACCGGCGTCTTGACCGTGACGTGCTGCATGTAGTTGTCGGAGCGCTTCGAGGCGCCGCCACCCAGGATGAAGAGGTCGGGCCACAGGAGCCGTTCGAGCTGGTGAAGGTAGACGTCGAACCCGGTGGCCCATTCTTTCCAGCTGAGATCGAAGCGACTCCGGGCGGACTCGGCGACCCGCTCTTCGGCGTCGTGACCGTTGATCTCGATGTGGCCGAGCTCGGTATTGGGCATCAGCTGGCCGTCGGTGAAGAGGGCCGTCCCCATGCCCGTGCCGATGGTCAGCACGATGACCGTGCCCTGCTGACCCTTGCCGGCGCCGAAGCGCATTTCGGCGAGACCGGCCACGTCGGCGTCGTTGCCGACGGCGACCGTTCGGCCCATCGCGAGATCCATCTCACGCTCGGCCTGGAACCCGATCCAGGCGGGATCGATGTTGGCGGCCGTGAGGACCATCCCGTGCTTGGTGGCTGCCGGGACGCCGACCCCCACCGGCATCTGCCCCGACACGCTAGCGCCGAGACCGTGTCCGGAAGCCTCGAACTGCTCGAGCAGGCGGCGAACCAGGGTGTCCATGACGGCGATGACTTCGCGCGGAACGGACGGCTGCGGCGTGGGAATACGGACTCGATCGCCGACGAACTCGCCGGTCCTCACGTTGACGATGGCACCCTTGATGCCACTGCCGCCGAAATCGATGCCGATTGCGAGATCGGCCGATCTCAGGTCATTTGCCATCGCTTCTCCTCGCCGGCCCGCACGCGCCGCTTCGCGCCGTCACGCTCGATTCACGCCCCGGATTCTACCCAGCCCTGTCTCCGGCCTGACGTGCCAGACGGGCCGGCTCGCTCGTGACGGGCAGTGCCGAATGGCGGCGCGGAGTGGCGGCTCCGAAGGGCGGCGCGGACCGAGCACGTTCAGAAGTAGTTGACGCTGATCCCGCCGTCGATCACGAGCGAGGCGCCGTTGGTCCAGGCCGACTCGTCGGAGGCAAGGTAGATGGCCAGGGCCACCACCTCGTCCGCCTTGCCAAAGCGGCCCGTCGGATTTCTGGCGAGGCGGATCTGTTTTGCCTTTTCGTCCTTGACCAGCCAGTCCATCAGGAGCGGCGTCTCGACCGGCCCAGGCAGGATGGCGTTGGTGCGAATCCCCATCGGGGCGAACTGGACGGCCAGCGATCGAGTCAGGGAGAGCACGGCGCCTTTCGACGCGGTGTAGGCGTCCTGCGGGACCGAGCAACCGAGGAGCGCCACGAAGCTCGAGACGTTGATGATCGAGCCGCAGTTGTTGTCGATCATGCGCGGGATGGCGTACTTGCAGGCGAGATAAACGCCCCGAACGTTGACCGCCATGACCTGGTCCCAGGCCTCGACCGGCGTGTCGACGACGGAGTGATCGGCCTCGGGCATGATGCCGGCGTTGTTGTAGAGGACGTCGAGCCTGCCGTATTGGCGGACCGCCAGATCCACCATCGCCTTCGCATCGGCCTCGACGGACACGTCCACCCGGGCCGGAGTTGCCTCGCCGCCGGCCGCTCGGACCTGAGCGACCGTCTCGTTGGCCGCGGCCTCGTCGTAGTCGGCCACGAGGACGCTCGAGCCTTCGGCTGCGAACCGGAGAGCGGCCACGCGGCCCATACCGCCGCCGGCGCCGGTGATGATGGAGACCTTCCCCTTGAGCCGCATCCTCGAGCCTCCGTGACGTTGCCGAACTCTGGCGATACCGGGAGCTTCGCATGCCGCGATGTGCGGCGCTAGATCATCGTGGGTTCTCTTTCGGGTGCGGGGCGGCGGGGCCGGTCC
>DAHXON010000144.1 GCA_027364875.1 Chloroflexota bacterium | reverse complement strand
GGCCAGGAGCGTCCACGGGTTGCCCGAAGTGGGCCAGAGGAACAGCACCGAGATGACCAGGATCCAGAGGCAGGCCAGGGCGCCGATGGGTCGCGAGAAGGCGCCCAGCCGCCAGACGGAGTGCTGACGCCATTCCTGGTTTCCGAAAACGCCCAGGAAGATCGGCACGCCGTATGCCCAGTAGAGGGCGATCGTGCTGATGGCCGTGACGATCGCGATGGCCGTCGAGCCGCCGGCAATGAACGCGGCGTTGGTCAGCAGATAAGAGAAGACCACGATGGCCGCGAGCGCGTTGGCCGGCGTCCGGAACCGGTGCGAAACATGGCGCCACCAGCGCGAGCCGGGCACGCCGTGGTCGCGGCTGAAGGCGAAGAGCATCCGGCCCGCGGCCGCCACCGAAGAGAGCCCGCACAGGCTCATCGCCACGGCGATGGCCGCGCTGAGCCAATCGCCCAGCATCCCGAGGTTGTAGCTGAGCGTGCTGAACACCACGGGGTTGCCGCCGTAGTACTGGCTGCACAGGGGCTGAGTGGCGGGCGAGCAGTTCATGATCTGGTCGAGTGGCGGCAGGTGCGTGACGAGGCCGAACAGGACGATGTAGCCCACGACGGCCGACACCGCCACGGAGATGAAGACGCCCCAGGCGCTCGAGAGGCGGGCGCCGACCGTTTCCTCGGCGACGTGGGCGGAGGCGTCGTAGCCGGTATACGTCCACTGGGCCTGCAAGAGCGAGAAGAGGAACGCAACCGGCACCGCGTAGCCGGCTGCGGCACCGAGGTTGAAGCCGAGCGGCGAGGCACTGCCCGTCGTGTCCAGCGGCCTGATCGTGAACGGGGTGATGTCCGCGTGCACCTTGCTGTTCGCGATCAGGAACAGCGAGACGACGATGACGGCGACCGTACCGATGTGCCACCACACCGACGCGTCATTGAGGAACGCGACGATGCGGATGCCCCCGATGTTGAGTGCGAGCTGGATGACCAGCAGTGCCGCCATGGTCACGAGCTGACCGTTGAGGATCGTCCCGAAAGCCGTCGCGTTGCCGTAGGCCAGCCCGAAGTTCGAGGCGATCGGGGTGACGATGGCCGAGTTCACGAACGCGGCGGCGGCGAAGTCGATGCCGGCGACGATGGCGATCTGGCCGGCAAGGTTGAACCAGGCCGTCCACCAGCCCCAGTCCTTGTTCTTCATCCGGCTGGACCAGTAGTACAGACCGCCGGCCGTCGGGTAGGCGGAGGCGATCTCGGCCATGGCGGCCGCGATCATCAGCGTGAAGAGCGAGACGAGCGGCCAGCCGAGAGTGCTTGCTGCCGGACCGCCCCAGGCGAGGCCGTAATCGAAGAGGATGACCGCGCCGGTCAGGATGGAGATGATCGAGAAGCTGATGGCGAAGTTGGAGAAACCCCCCATCGTCCGGAAGAGCTCCTGGGCATAGCCCAGGTGATGGAGATCGCGAATGTCCTGGCGAATCGTCTCTTCGCGAGTCTTTGGGGTCCCGTTGTCCGACATCAGCTGTCTCCTCCATCCTCGGCAGCCGAAGCCGTTGCGGGCTCGCGGGCCTGCAAAATCCGTCGACTGCGACGGACCGCGACTGCGGGAAAGCGGTCCGTTCCGGGGAATATACGCGGACTGGCCGTCAGAATCCTGGGGTTCGGCGGATTCAGCGCCTTCTTGAAACCCTTTCGTCGAGGTCTCGGCCCGATTCTGCGCCCTGGCTTGCGGGCTTGCCGGCCGTGGGCGATACGATCCTGCGCCCGAAGCCAGGCGGGGCCGGCGAACACGGAACCCCGGCGCTATTCGGCGCGAAGCTCCATGCCGGGCGCCTCGTCCGGCCTGGCCGTGAAACCCTGCCGTTCGTAGAAGCCCCGCTTCCCGGCCGCGCAGAACAGCTGTATCTGGTCGATGCCCGCCTCGCGGCAGCGGCGCACGAGCCTGGCCATGATCTCGCGGCCAACGCCGCGGCCCTGCCAGTCGGGCTCGACGATCACTTCCACGATCAACGCATGAAGCGCACCGTCCGAGATGGTCCGGCCCATGCCGATCAATCGGTCACCGTCGAAGGCGCAAACGCAGTGCCAGCTGGCATCGAGCGCGCCGACGAGTCGACCGGCCGTCAGGCTCGTCGTCCAGCCGGCCGAAGCGAACAGACGCAGGAACTCTTCCGGGGGCGGCAGCTGCGCCCGGTACTCGACGACCGACGAATCCGCGCCGGGCTGGGTCATCGACCGGGAACTGCGATCACGACCATCAGGAGCAAGACGAACGCCGCCGCAAGTCCGAACGCGGCCGAGATGACCACCCGCGCAGCGTGCCGGCGCCGCAGGGCGGACTCGGCCCCGGAGGCGCCGCCGGCCCAGATGTAGACAGCCACGATCGTCGCAACTAAGCCGATGACGATGAGGAAGAAGCCCAGCAGGAAGCCGAGAAACATGTCGATCGTGGGCCCAACGATGTACGGCTCTTTGTCCGACGGTCCCTGATTCATCGCTCCCTCCCCGTGTGGACGGCGTCGCCCCACGTTTGGCACTGTCGCCGCCGGCATCCTCGCGACGATCGCCCGCCCGCCGCGGTGTCGGGCGCGTCCACCCGGACACGATACCGCGCGCCGATGCCGCCTGAACCACGAGACGCTCGGTGGCATCGATTCCCGCCCGCTACCGGCAGGATCGAGAGCGGCGATAGAATCCGCCCGCCAACGCCCCCGGCGATGGATCGCCCGTCGGGCCTCGAGCGAGGAGCCGAACCCCATGACCAGTCCCGCGACTCCGCCCACCGCACACCCCGGGTTCCGGATCGAGAAGGATCCGCTCGGATACCTGGAAGTCCCTGAGGCGGCCTACTACGGCGTCCAGACCGCCCGAGGCATCCACAACTTCCGCATCTCCGGCGGCCTGCCGCATCCGGCCCTGGTACGAGCAACGGTCCAGGTCAAGAAGGCGGCGGCACGGGCCAACATGGCCACCGGGCGCCTGCCCAAGCAGCTCGGCAACGCCATAGTCGAGGCCGCCGACGAGATCCTCGGCCCGGCAGCGCCGGACAACGGGACGGACGAGGACGGCATCGAGCCCGGAGTGATGCGCGATCCGATGAAGGCGGCCTTCGAGGCGGCGCGGGCGGCCAAGCAGCGCGAGCTGATCGACAACTTCCGGATCGATCCCTTCCAGGCGGGCGCCGGAACCAGCCACAACATGAACGCCAACGAGGTGCTGGCGAACCGGGTCATAGAGCTGCTTCACAGCTCCGGCGTCGGCTCGGGCAAGCGGGGCGACTACGCGGTCGTGAGCCCCAACGACCACGTCAACATGGCCCAATCCACCAACGACGTCTTCCCGACGTCCATGCGCATCGCCACGCTGGACCTGATCCGCGACTTCATGCCTGCCGGCGAGGAGCTGGTGCACGCCTTCGAGCAGAAGGCGCGCGAGTTCGACGACGTGATCAAGTCCGGCCGAACTCACATGCAGGATGCCGTCCCGATCCGCCTCGGCCAGGAGTTCGCCGCCTACGCGCTGACGCTGCGGCGCGGGCTGGAGCGGCTGCAGGTCGCCGCAGGGTCCGTGGCGGAGCAGAACATCGGCGCGACGGCCGTCGGCACCGGCCTCAACGCCGAGCCCGAGTACATCGAGCTCGTCGTCCGCAACCTGGCCCAGCAGACCGGCCATCCGCTCCGCCGGGCCGAGCATCTGGTCCAGGCCACGCACTCGATGCGGCCCATGCTCGAGGTTTCCTCCGCCCTCCGTGGAATAGCAGTGGACCTCGTGAAGGTCTCCGAGGATCTGCGGCTGATGTCGTCGGGCCCGATGACCGGCTTCGCCGAGATCACTCTTCCGGCCGTCCAGCCGGGCAGCTCGATCATGCCGGGCAAGGTGAACCCGGTCATGGCCGAGTGCCTCTCGATGGTCTGCTTCCGGGTCATCGGCAACGACACGACCGTCGCCTGGGCCGCCTCCGCCGGCCAGCTCGAGCTCAACGTGATGATGCCGGTCATCGCCCACACGGTCCTCGAGAGCCTCACGATCCTGACCAACATGTGCCGGGCTTTCGCCGAATTCGCGGTGATCGGGATCGAGGCCAACCGCGACCGCGCCCGCGACTTGATGGAGCGCTCATCGGCACTTTCCACGCCACTCGCCCCGTATCTGGGCTACGCGCTGGCCGCGGACATCTCCAAGCAGGCGGTCCGGGAGCGGCGAACGATCCGCGAGATCGTGATCGAGCGCGGCATCTTCAGTGCCGAAGAGCTCGACGAGCTGCTCGCTCCGCACGAGCTGACCGAGCCTGGCGTGGCGGGCAACTTCCGCTTCACACCCAGGCTGCCCGAAGGCGTCAAACCGCCGACGGGCCCGGTCGGCGCCGGCGGCTAGGTCCTAGCGCCGGCGGATAGATCCTGTAGGCCCAAGAGGCGGCATGGGCGTCTCACTCCTCACAATCACTCAGCGGAGCAGTGTTCATTTGGCATGATCTGCCCATTCGGGCGGGACGCGGGTCTCACCCATGGGACGTAGAAGGTGCAGACATGCAGCGACCTTTGGGCGTAACGATCCTGGCCGTGCTCGCGGCCATCGGCGGCATCCTGGGAATCCTCGGAGGGCTGACCCTCCTGGCGCTGTCGTCCGTGACGGACGCCCTGATCCCCGGGATCTCCGGGCTGTTCACGGTGCTGGCGATAGTGACGATCGTCATAAGCATCGGCGATCTGGTGTTCGCCTACGGTGCCTGGGGCCTCAAGCCCTGGGCATGGACCCTCGGCATTGCCCTCGAGGCCGTTGGAATCGTCGTGAACATCCTGGAGTTCCGCAGCGCCACCGCCACCTCCACGATCGTCGGCATCGTCATCGCCGCCGCGATCATCTACTACCTCTATCAGCCCCACGTCCGGCGAGCCTTCAACCAGACTGTCTGACCCGGGCGTCGGTCTCTCCTGGTCTGGCCGCGTCCCGCAGGCGGATACGCAAGTGAGGTCCGGCGAGGGCGTTCGGCGCCGCCCCTAGACTCGTTGCGTGGTCGAAACGCAGGCTGGTGAACTCCGGGAGGTGATGCGCCGGTTTGCCTCGGGCGTGGCAGTCGTCACGACTCTCGACGGCGATCGCCCGTGGGGGACGACCGTCAACTCGTTCAGCTCCATTTCTCTGCGACCGCCGCTCGTGCTGGTGGCATTTGACCGCAGCCGCCGGATCGTTCACGGCCTCCGCGCCACGGGCCGCTACGTGGTCAACGTCCTGGGCGAAGACCAGCGATCCCTATCCGACTGCTTCGCCGGCGGCCCCGGACCCGACGGGCCTCCGGCGCCCGGCCGCGATGAGCTGTGCGGGGCGGCCTGGCACCCGAGTAGCTCAGGCCTGCCCATCCTCGACGATGCGATCGCGACGCTCGAGTGCACCGTGGTGGACGTTCACCCGGCCGGCTACCACGACCTCTACATCGCACGAGTAGATCGCGCCGAGGCGGCGCCGGGCGCCCCCATGCCGCTGCTCTACTACTCAGGCAGGTACCTTCGAATCGAGCGGGCAAGCATCCACGACCTCGAGGGCAAGCCCGAGCGCTGAGCCGTTCCGCCCTCGATTCGCCCCTCCAGCCGTCTGGAAGCCCTCGCGAGGGCAGATCTCAGTTGACCGTGAGCAACACAAGTCCGGGTCGGCTGATTCACCGATTCCGGTGTATATGGCTGAGCACAGCCCGGGCTTATCAATTGACGGCATCAAATGCTCACCCGAGACCACTCTAACCGCCTTTACCGCCCGAATTCGTCATTCTAGGCTGCCGCAGCTTACCCATCAGGGTAGTACTATCGCCGTTGCGTAAGCTAGTACAGTCTCTATCGAACCAGTAGGTATCCCGTACTATCCCTACCCGGAAGGGTCGTCGGATCCCCCGGGGGTAATTACAGCGCTTCGGCTCTCATACCGTTCTCATCAGGAGGAGGTTCTCCCCGTGGCACGTCGCCGGCTATTCACCCTCGCCACAGCAGGGTTCATGGCGCTCGCCGCCCTCCTAACCGCGTCCGTTGGCACGGCGGCAGCTCACAACCTCTCCGTCAGCTTCTCCTGCACGACGCTCAACATCGGTCTCTCCAGCTTCAGCGTCAGCAGTTCGCAGTACAACACCATCACGGCCACGATCGATGGCGTCACGGTCCTGCCGACGACCAACTTCCAGCAGAGCTTTTCGCAGTCGTTCCCCGTGACCACGCTCGCGGGCACGCACACGGCGCAAGTGAAGATCTACGCGTATGACGATCCGACGGGCTCAAAGGGCTGGACCAGGACGTTCGACAAGTCCGCGGGCGGGTGCCCCACTCCGACGCCC
>DAHXON010000143.1 GCA_027364875.1 Chloroflexota bacterium | reverse complement strand
CGCCGGAGCAGCGACCAGGGCTCGCCCGGATGAAGGCCCGGCAGGTAGCCGGGCATCGTCCAGGCCATGTCGTGGTGCCACAGGATCAGGCGCCACGGAGGCCGGTGCAGGCACAGTTCGTGCAGGGCCGCCGTGAGGGACAGGTTCCGGTTCAGCGACGCGATGTTGTGGGCGACGACCACGTCCGAGCCGGCCAGGGCGCCCGAGAGCTCCCTCTCGAGACGCTGGACGAGCCGGCCGAAATCGGGCGGCACCAGGCCCGCCGCGAGCCGCTCGCCCACGTCCACGATGTCCGGATGGAGCGAATCGGCGAGGGGCAGGTCCACGAATCGGACGCGCGGATCCGGCGTCCCGCCGCGGCCGGCCACGATCCGGACCGCGTGTCCCGCGTCGGCCATGAGGACGGCGTGGCGTCCGATGACGCGCTCCACTCCGCCCACGATCGGTGGGGCCGTGTAGTGGAGCAGTGCGATCTCCATGCGATCCCCCTGCGCTTCCGACGCGAACGCCGGACCGCGCGGTCAGCGCTCCTGTCTCAGCGCTCTTCGCCCAGGCACTGGGCCCCCAGGCTGCCGCGCCGCCGCTCGAGCACCCGGAACGAAAAGTGGCGGCGGGCCAGCTCGTAGTTGATTTCCGCCCAGTCGGCCGCGCGCCGCGGGTCCTCGATCAGCTCGCGCGCGGCACGCACCGTCGCTTCGCTGATGTAGTTGTCGAACTCGACGACGCGGAAGCCCTTCGGTGCGATGTCGATCTCGTAGACCGAATAGCGGTTGACCACCAGGGGCCGGCGATAGTAGACGGCTTCGAGGAAAGCGTTGCCGAAGCCCTCCAGGCTCGACCCGTAGGTGATCAGGTCCGCCTGCGGGTAGATGTCGGCGAGGGCGTAGCAGCGGCGGCCGTCGGGCGTCGAGCAACGGCATTCGCCGACGACCTCCGACTCGAACCGGACCGGCACGTCCAGCAGGTGGGCGAACTCCTTGACCCGCCGTTCGTAGTCGTCGCCCTCCTCGCCGCCGGCATGAGAGACGACCAGCTTGGCCGGCAGGCCCAGGCGCCGGACCAGCTCGATGGCGTGCTCGATGCCTTTGCGCTGGATGATCCGGGTCGGCTGCAGGATGAAGGCTTCGCCGTCCTCGATCCCCAGGTCGGCTCGGGCGTGGAGGGCGTATTCGTCCGGCGGCGCCGGCTCGCGGTCGTAGTCCATCACGTTGGGGATGACCCGCGAATTGAGACCGCGGCGCCAGGCCAGCTGCTGGGCCTGGACGGAGTTGATCACGACGTGGTGGACCGACGGCAGCGGCGGCGGAAACGCGGCGCTGATGAGATCCGGAACGCTGTTGACGGCGAAGCGCTGCCGCTCCCAGGCCAGGTCGTGGTGGTGGGCGATCGCCGGAATGCCCGTTTCCGCGATGACGTCGGTGAGCGCCAGCGCCAGCGGGATGTTGAGCGGGATTGCCAGGGCGTTCTCGACGACGAGCATGTCCAGGTCGAAGTCCCGGATGAAGCCGTACAGCTCCGTCCGGAGATGGGACCTGATTTCGTCGATGCGGCGGGCGACGTGAGGCGGCCGAACGTACGGCGAGAAGAAATCGCGGCGGACGATCTGCTCTTCGACCGGCCCGGGCAGGCGCGACGTCCGGTCGTCGGAGCCGGTCGCGCCGCCGGAGCCGTTCGAGCCAGCTGCGGTCGCGCCGTTCGAGCCGTTCGAGCCGTTCGAGCCGAAGACGATCCGGTTGATCTCGTCGATGTCCGGATGCCGGAAGAACGCCTCGGGAACGGTTCGGCTGACCGTCTCAGGCCGGTCTACCTGGCCGGCGAAGTAGTAGCAGCGCAGCCCCAGGCGCTCCAGGGTGGCCGCCCACTTGCCGGTTTCGAGCGAGACTCCGTCCGTGCCGGACAACCTGGTCGAGACGAAGCCGGCCTTTCGGCCTCCGAGAGCAGACATCTCGGCGTCACCGTAGCGTCCGGGAGCGGCGGTTGTCTATGGCGCTATTTCGCGATGTCCCTGCGACGCATTCCCATCGCGCCCACGGCCACGCCACCGACGGCGATTGCCAGGCATGCGACGACGCCGACCGGATCCCACTGGCCCACCATCGGCTGGCCGAGGTGGACCGTCAGCGCGAGCTGGCGCACCCAGTCGGGCAGATTGAGAGGGGGTGCCAGAAGGTCGTCCAGATATGTCACGAGCACGAACACCGCGGCGATCTCCGCGGCGACAGACGTCCGCCACGCACCGCCGATGGCGAAGCCGATGCCCACGATCGCAAAGGCATAGATCCCCAGGTAGGTCGATCCGAGGATGGCGTCACCGGGCGCCACTCCCCCGGCAGTCGCGCCGATGGCGATCCCGGCGGCGAAGAGGACAGTCATCACCGAAACGGAGAGCATCGCGGCTATCCCGCCGGTGACGACCCACCTGGCTCGGGCCATGGGCGTGGTCAGGACCATCTCGAGGCGACCCTCGGTCTCGTCCGACGCCCACTTCGCCACGAACGTAGTGGCGGCGAAGCCGGCGGCGATGACGAACAGCTGGGCATAAAGCTGGAGCCAGCCGCCTGCCGTTGCCAGATCCGTCGAGGGGAAGATCGTCCTGAACGTCCCGACCAGGCTCGTGTCCTCGCCGATCTGCTTGGCGAAGGTCCCGGAGATCGACGCCAGGAGCACGCCCCAGATGAACAGGCCGATGCCCCACGCAAGGGCGCGCGGCAGCTGATCGCCGAATGCCCGGCTGGTCGCGCCGCGCACCCCGAGAACGGGCGCCGGAAGGCCGGGCATCGAGAGTCCGGCGGTCACGCCCAGGTCGCGGCGGGCGAAAGCCTCAACGCCGACGATGAGAAATACGGCCGCCACCACGCCCACGAGAGCCAGCCCCGGCCAGTCGTACTCCGCGGCCAGCGCGACGTGGTTCACGGTCCAGTGGAACGGGCTGACGGTAGCCAACAGCTCCAGGCCCTGGAGGCCACTCGCGATCCAGAGCAGCATCATCGCCGCGGCCGCGACTCCGGCGGAGCCGGCTCTGCCGAGGATCGGTCCAAGGGCGAAAGCGAGACCGCCGAAGAAGAGCGCGATGAACCCTACCCAGAGCGCGAAGCCGAGGGACGACAGCGGCGAGATGCGGTCGCCGAGCGCGGCGTCGCCGAAGGCGTTGGAGCTGACCGTCGTCATGGTCGCCAGGACCGCCATCGCCAGACCGAGCATGGTCACGTGCGCGGCGAGCTTTTCAAGGGCAATCCGGCGCTTCCCGAACGGGGCTGAGGCGACGATGTCGAGGCTGCCCTTGCCGGCCTCGCCGGCCAGCGTTCCCGACAGGGCCATGATCGACCAGAGAGCGGTGCCGAGCGCAAACAGTGCCCCGTACTTCCAGCTCATGTAGCCGCCCAGCGTGCCCAGCTTCTCCGGCTTTCCGAAGAGGTTGACCATCGACGCGGGCATGCTGCCGATAAGCTTGTCGATCTCGAGGCGGGAAGCGGCACTGGGGAAGACCTGCCCGATCGCCGCGCCCATCACGAGGGCCATTCCGCCGAGCAGCCCGGCCGCGATGATGAAGGCCAGCCGCGAGTCGCGGATGGATTTGCCGTAGATGGATCCGAAACCGTACAGGCGGCTCCGGAGCGAGATCCGGCGGAGTCCGGCGAGGGGCTGCGGCTGCGCCTGAGCGGCCATCACTTCACCTCCGCCGGGGCCGGCGATCCGACGGTCGCGTCAGATTCGGCGCGTCCGTACTGGGCGAGGAATGTTTCTTCCAGACTTGGCTCGCGGCTCAGGAAGTCGGTCACTCCGAGGCGTGCCGCGGCCTGGACCACGCCCGTGATGGGCCCGAAAACGCGAAGCCTGATCAGGTGGTCCGTGACCTCGACGTCGCTGACGCCCTGGAGCCTCTCGAATTCGGCGGCTGGCGGATCGCCGGCGAAGCGCATCTCGACCTGGTGATGGGCGAGGTCGCGGAGCGCGTCGACCCGGTCGAGCCGGACGATCCGGCCCTCGCGGATGATCGCGACGCGGTCGCAGCTCTTTTCCACTTCGCTCAGGATGTGGCTCGACAGAAAGACCGTGGCCCCGTCCTTGACCTGCTCGCGGACCGTGTTGAAGAAGGTCTGTTGGACCAGCGGGTCCAGGCCGGAAGTGGGCTCGTCGAGGACGAGCAACTCTGGCCTGTGCTGCAGCGCCGCCACGATACCGACCTTCTGCTTGTTCCCCTTTGAGTACTCGCGGAAGCGCCGGCTCGGGTCGAGCTCGAAGCGCTCGATGAGCTGAGCCTGGTAGGCCCGGTCGACGCCGCCGCGCAGGTTGCCGAAGTACTCGAGCGTCTGGCCGCCGGTCAGCCGATCGTACAGGGCAAACTCGCCGGGCAGGTAGCCGATGCGCTTGTGGATGGCCGAGGGGTCGGCCGAGGATTCGATGCCGAAGACGAAGGCCTTGCCCGACGTTGGCCGAATGAGGTCCAGCAGAACGCGGATGGTCGTCGTTTTGCCTGCGCCGTTCGGTCCGAGGAAGCCGAAGACCTCGCCCGGTTGGACCTCCAGGTCGACATCCACGATCCCCCGGTGCGTGCCGTAGCTCTTAGTCAGCTTCTCGGTTCGAATGACACTGGTCATCGAGACTCCTTGCCCAATTTCGGGCTCAACCAAACCAAAGCGTGAGGGTCGCGTCGTCGAACATCCGGAGAGAGCCGGTCGGGACGCCGAGAATTCGTTCAAGGGCATGCTTGTAGGCGCCGAACATGCGTCTGGCGTCGGCGATCGTGGCGCGACCCTTCTGACAATCCAGGAACAGCCGCCCCGCCGCCTCCTGCGCGCCCAGGATCAGGGCCATGATGACCTGCGCGGTCTCGACCGGGTCGTCGATCGAGAAGGTCCCTTCGGCCTTGCCCCGGGCGACGATCCCGGCCAGGAGTGGAGCCATGACCGACGCAGCCTGGACGCGGAGCTTCTCCCGGACGACGGCGTTGTCGTTCGACAGCCAGACTTCCAGGATCGCGAGCATCAACTCCTTCCGGGCGTTCTTCCAGCCCGCGATGGAAGTGAAGAGGCGGCTGAACTGCTCGATCGCCGAGATCTCGGGGTCGAACACGACCGGCCCGACGTCGGCAAGCGCCGTGTCCGTGATGCGGTCGATTACTGCCGTGAGCAGGCTCTCCTTCGAGTCGAAGTAGTGGTAGAAGGCGCCCTTCGACGATTCGGTCGCCGCCAGCACGTCCGCGATGCTGAGCTGCTCGTAGCCCTTGGTCTGGATGAGCCGCTGGGCGGCTTCCACGAACACGTCGCGCTTGCTTGCGTGGGCTTCGGGATTGAGCGTTCTCGCCATTCGCCTGCTTGATCCTATTACCGTACCGACCGTCGGTCTAATAATAGCTCGGGGTGTCGAATCGCGCAAAATGGCGGGCTTGTGCGGCTGGCTCCGCCCGGGTGGCCGTGGCTGGTGCCGGCCGGGTGCCGCCGCCGCCCGGGCCCGCCGCCGCCGCCCTGGCGCCGATCCGCCCGCGAGCTGCCGATCTCGCGCCCCGACTGTGCGTCCGGGAGCACACGTCGCGCGTTGTCAACCGCAGGCCGGCTCCCGAACCGTCGAGTTGTGCGTCCAGACACACACGTCAGCGCCCACCTGAGAGGGCGGCCCTGACCGACGCCCGAATCGGTGGCTCGATTGGAGTCCACCCAGCTCCGGGGCGCCTCTTCGGCGCGCGACGTGTATCTGCCGACGCACATCGGCCTAGCGGCCGGGCCTGACCACGCCCATCGGCGCGCGACGTGTATCTGCCGACGCACATCGGGTCCGCGGCGGGGCCCGAGAGCAGCCGTCGGCCCGCGGCGTGTATCTGCCCGCGCACATCGGTCCCGCGGCGGAAGCCTCCAGATAAGCCGCGGTGCAGCCGGTCGGGTCATGATCGGCGCATGCCACCCAAAGAGAGGCCCGCGGACATCGGCCGGCGGCGCGCGAGGCGGATTGCCTTGCGGCTCGGAGAGGAGCTGCTGTCGGCGCGGCAGGAGCACGGTTTGAGCCAGCAATCCGTCGCCCGGGCCGCCGGCATCTCACGCTGCCAGGTCAGTCGGATCGAGCGCGGTCTGGTGCCGCAGGTGTCGATAGACCTGACCTCGAGACTGCTGACCGTGGTCGGTTTGGAGCTGGTCGCGAAGGCCTACCCCGCCGGCCAGCCCATCCGCGACGCCGCGCATCTGCGACTGGCGCGCGGTTTCGACTCGATCTTGCCGCCTTCCGTGCGGCCGCTTCACGAGGTGCCGCTGCTGGGCGCCGGGGAGTTGCGGTGCTGGGACGAGTGGATCGAGCTGGATCAGGACCGCGTTGCCGTCGAGTTCGAGACTCAACCC
>DAHXON010000142.1 GCA_027364875.1 Chloroflexota bacterium | reverse complement strand
CCGCCAGGCCTAGGGCACGTTGTAGAGGCACTCCACCTTGAGGCCGCGCCACTGAACGCATGCCACTGAGTGGCGCGCGGCCCACGCAGCCGGGGGCACTCCGGGAGGCGGCCCGTCCGTGATCTGGGCCAGGTACCACCGCACCCCGCTCGAGTAGAAGTCGCCGTTGTTGGCGATGCCCGTGACGATGAGCGGGTTGCGCGTTTCGAGCAGGTACTGGGCCGCGTGGTTGCCGGCGATGCGCTGTCCCGGCGGCGCCACGAGTGCAAACGTGTCCTCGATCGACGCCAGCTCGTGAGTGGCAGTCGGGGCCCACTGCCGATACCAGTTGAGCCCGGGCACCACGGCGACGACTATCGCGATGGCGGCGATCGACGGCCCCACCAGGCCAAGGGCGGAACGCCCGACCAGGCCGGCCCGCTCGGGACTCCGCTCCGCCAGGCTCTCTCGCGCCCACGCCACCGCCAGCCGGAGGCCTATCGCGGCCAGGATCGCCAGCGGCGCCACCAGGGGGACTGCATACCGGTTGGGCCGGTACGAGGTGACGACCAGAATTCCGAACCCGAACAGGAGCCAGCCGGCGGCCGCCACGGCAAGCCTGGCCTCGGCCGCCGATACCCGCCGCCGCAGGACCAGCGCGAGCAGCCCGCCCAGCGTCCCGAGAACCATCAGCGATCCCAGCTGCATGCCGTACAGCCCGTCGTTGGCGTAGTTGTCGGGCTGGAAGTAGAGGTTGATCCAGTTGAGGATCTCGGCGGGTGTCAGGTAGAACTTGCCCGGCGACCAGATCTGGACGTCGATCATCACGGCTTCGCGGTTCGGCAGGAAGATCACGACGCCCCAGATCAGGCCGGCCGCGGCGATCGTCGCGCAGGCTCCGAGCAGCCAGCGGCGCATGGCCGCGTCTCGCCAGGCCCACACGAGCGCGACGGCGACCAGAACCCCGGCGACGTTGAAGCCCGCATTCGGCTTGGTGCCGATGGCCACAACGAACCACAAACCGGCGAGCACGCCGCCGCGGAGGGAGAGCCGGTCCCGACGGGCCAGGACCAGGACCCCGAGGGTCATGCCGAGCACGACCAGGTCTTCGAGGAACGCCAGGCGGCCGTAGTAGAGGATCAGCCCGCTCGTGGCGAACGCCAGGCCAGCGAACAAGGCCGCGACCCGTCCCACCACCGCCCGCAAGCCCCAGACCAGAGCCACGGCCGTGAGCGAGACGCAGGCGATCGTGACGAGGCGGGCCTGGTCGATGCCGACCCCGAAGACCTCGTACGTGGCCGCGATCACCAGGCTGAAGGGGAGATTCACCAGGTGGTGGTCCCAGCCGTCCGTGGCCCATTGCCCCACCACGACCAGGTTCCGGGCGCTGATGACGTTGTACCACTCGTCGCCGAGTGCGCCGGAGCTCCACGAAACACCCGGCGCGGGATCGGCCGAGACGAAGAGAGCCAGCAACCCGAACAGGGCGACGCCGACCACGACCGCTTCGGGCGGGATTCCGCGAAGCCAGGCCCGGAACTTGTCTCCCCCCAACTCTTCCTCCGCCTGATTCGCCCGACGCGTGCCGCCGCCGATGCTACTGGGCTCGCGGGCTTGCGCAATGCTAGCCTTTGGCACGGGGTTCAGTCGCAGAGGAGGGTGCCATGGCGCAAAACGAGCCGGCCAGGGTGGACATCCTCACCGTCGGGTACGCCGACGTGCCGTCGGTGGCGGGCACGGTGGGCCTCGTCCGGGACGGAGATCGCGTCATCGTCGTGGACCCGGGCATGGTCCGCAGCCGCTCCCTCATCCTCGATCCGATCGAGCGCCTGGGCCTGACGCCCGACGACGTGACCCACGTCTTCGTGTCGCATCACCACCTGGACCACACGGTCAACATCGCCCTCTTCCGCAACGCGGAGATCGTCGACTTCCGTTCGCGACGCCGCGACGACCACGTCGAGCAGCATCAGGGCGAAGGCTTCCAGCTCGGCCCCAACACGACGATCTGGTTGACGCCCGGCCACTCGGTCGCGGACGGCAGCCTCGTCGTGGACACGGCCGACGGCCGCCAGGTATTCACTCACCTCTGGTGGCGGTCCGATCGGACGCCCGAGGTGGATCCGTACTCGCCCGATCCGGAGGCCCTGATCAGGAGTCGCCGGCGCGTCCTCGACGGCGTGGACGTCGTCATCCCGGCCCACGGCGCCCCTTTCCGGGTCCGCTAACCCCGATAGCCGTCTACGGGTCTGACGGCCGCTCCAGGTCTAGGTGAACGCTTCCTGGTAGCGGAGTCCGCCGGCCGTGGGCAGCATGTAGCCCAGATATGGCGGACCCGGCGCTTCGGCGAGTTGCTCGGCCCGCAACGCCCCCGATGCCTCGCAGCCGATCAACCCCAGTCGGAACTGGACCTCCTCGTAGATACCGATGGCGACACTCGCCAGCCAGTCGTCGATCGGCCGCCGCCAGATGAGGGACGCGCGGCCGCCGTCCGGGCCAAAGGGATAGGTGCCCAGCCGGTGGTCCGATCGGGCGAGCGCGCCGAGGGGCAGCGACAGGCTCAGCCAGTCGGTCTCGTCGTCGCGAACCACCGCGCCGGCACAGACCACGTCGGCGCCACTCGGAAGCCGGACGAGGCCGTGCAGTTCCTCGCTACGCACGAGTGAGTCCAGGCTCAACTCGACGGCCTGATGGCCGATGAGGCGCCGCGGCGTCCCGGACCCGCCCGGCCGATACTCCGGCGCGAAGCAGCCCGCCACGCACGCTTCGCGCCATACGGCGAGCAGCGCCTGCTCCAGTCGTGCGTCGTCCGTGGGGCCAAGCTCCAGGGCCAGCTCGTACAAGCCGCCGGCCCAGTTCACGTCGTCGTTCAGATCGGATGGGAGTATGACTCGCAGCACGGCTCCATCATGCCCGAGGTCAAGGGCTTCCGGCGCCCCCTATTTCGACGTGGAGGACGCCGCTCCGCTATCTGGGGCTCATGCGGCCTGATTTCGGGGCCGGGATGGTTTTGTCCCTCGCGGTGGCCAGGACCGCGTCCCGAACGGCGCCGAGGGCCGGCGACTGGCCGCCGGGCGACCGCATCGTGGACATGTGATTGGCGCCCGGAACCATCTTGAGCGTCACGTCCCAGTCCTTCGCGGCGAGGAACGAGTAGAGCTGCTGCGAGGCCGCCGGGTTGACGGTCGTGTCCGCGGTGCCCGCCATGAGGCGCACCGGAATCGAGGCTCCGCTCGCGTAGTTGAACGGGTTGCTCAGGGCCCGAGCTTTGGCCGTCTGGGCCGCGCTGCCGCCGAAGAAGTTGGCCAGGTCCGTGAGGTTGCGGTTGAGGTCGTAGTTGCCGGCCAGGCCCACGAACGCGTCCGGCCGCCCGGAGCCGCCGGACAGGCAGCCGCCGGTGAACTCGCCCGGGTCGAGCGCCACGATCGAGCCGACCCAGGCGCCGAGCGAATGTCCGACCAGCGTGAGCGACCCGTCACCGCCGTAGCTGCCCTCGGTGGCACGGGCATACCTGATCGCGCAGGCGACGTCTTCGAACGCCGTCGGATAGCCGCCGTCGTTCGAGGCGAGGTCGCGGAAGTCGGCGTTGTAGACGACGAAACCTGCATGGGCGAGCTGCTGGGCAAAGAAGGAGAGGTAGCCTCGTCCGCCGAAGTTGCTCGGTCCGCCGCGCAGCAGCACCACTGCCGGATGCCGACCTGCACCCACGGGAGACCAGATGTCCAGGAGCAGCTGGCACCTGCCTGCCGCGCCGCAATCCACCGGGGCGGTGAAGGCGACGGATCCGATCATCTTCACGGGCCAGTCGTCTCTGTCGGACAGCGGCGGCAAGGTTTGCGCGGGCGTGGGTGCCGGTGTAGGCGCGGGTGTAGGCGCGGGTGTAGGCGCGGGTGTAGGCGCGGGTGTAGGCGCTGGTGTTGGTGCGGGTGTTGGTGCGGGTGTGGTGCTGCCACCGGCGCTCGAAATCGCGCTCGGGGTCGCGTTGGGCTGGGTGGCGAGCGTCGCGCGGGCCACTTGGGCTGAGAACGAATCGGCCGGCCCTGCTCCCGAAGGCGCGGTGCCGGGCGAATCGGCCGGGGGCTGATCGCCCACCGCGCCGGTGGACGTCAGCAGTAGAGCCAGCAGTGCGACCGCGGGCACGAGCATCAGGAGTCCAGCTCGCGCGGCGGCAATTCGGGGAAAGCGCATGTCTCTCCAGGCCCTCGAGTGGCAGTTGGCTGTTTGGCCTGGCGTGGGCGATTGCGCCGGCTCGACGTCGGCCGCGGTCTGCGGCGAGTTGCACTGGACATGCTCGCCCGGCGGGAGGCTGGATGCCAGGGCGGGATGGTACCGAAGCCCGAGGTCGGTTCAGGCCTACCCGGTAGGCTCCGAATTGGTGAGGGACTACTCCTTCGGGTCGGTACGTCGGCCCACCCCGTCAGGCTGGCCGCCACCCCTCAGCGCCCGCTGGCACCCGGCGGCCGACGCGACCATCGCGGCGACTGGGACGCTGCCGCGATGTCATCCGCCTGTCATGAGCACGGGGCCAATCTGGCCAGCGAGTCACACCGCCTTCGCCGTGACAACCGCGCGGGCCCGAGGTACATAGTCGCTAATGGTTCTGCTCATATTTGTCGCTTTCATCGCGGGCCTGGTCACCGCGGTTTCGCCCTGCGTCCTGCCGATCCTGCCGATCGTCCTGGCCACGGGCGCCGACGGCGACCGGCGCAGGCCCTACCTGGTCATCGCCGGGCTGATCGCCAGCTTCTCGTTCTTCCCCCTGGCGAGCGTCCAGATCATCACGGCCCTTCACCTTCCCAGCGCGACCCTCCGCGACCTGGCCATCGTCGTGATCGCGCTGTTCGGCCTGACGCTGCTGGTGCCGGCCGTATCGCGGGCGTTCGAGCGGGCGACCGGCCGGATCCAGGTCTTTGGCTCCCGGCTCGCCGCCTCGGGCGCGCAACGACCGGACGCCGGCCGGCTCACGCTCGCCGACAGCTCTCGTGCGCGCATCCCGGCCGACGGCCTCGTCGCACAGTCATCGCCCGATGGCGATGACGCACCGGACGCCCAGCCGGACCGACCGCGCGGCAGCATTTTCGGCGGCCTGATCACCGGCGTCGGGCTCGGCCTCGTCTGGACTCCATGCGCGGGCCCGATCCTGGGCGCGATCACGAGCCTGGCCGTCACCGCTCCCGGGTCGCTGTCGACGCTCGCTCTCGTCGTCGCCTACGCCATCGGAGCCGGCCTGCCGCTGCTCGCCATCGCGCAGGGCGGGCGGTCGATCCTGGCCCGGTTCCGACTCCGCTCCGCCTCCGCGTGGGCCGGCCGCGCGTTCGGAGCGATCGTGCTCGTGACCGCGGGTCTCATGGCCGCCGGAGTGGACACCGCTCTCTCAGCCGATCTCACCAACGCGCTTCCGGACTGGACCACCACGCTCCAAACCCTCGAGCGGGCCAATCCCGTGCAGTCGGCGCTGGCCCAGCTCCAGGGCCGCAGCCAGGTGGCCGGTGACACCAGCGCGCCCGGCGCGGGCTCGGACCTCACGAATGCCGGCCCGGCGCCCGAGCTCACCGGGATCGACCACTGGCTCAACTCCAAGCCGCTGACCCTCGCTTCGCTCCGCGGCAAGGTGGTCCTGGTGGACTTCTGGACCTACTCCTGCATCAACTGCATCCGGACGCTGCCCTACGTGGAAGGCTGGTACCAGAAATACGCTCCGGACGGTTTCGTGGTCATCGGCGTCCACACCCCCGAGTTCGCCTTCGAGCACGACACCGCCAACGTCGCCGCCGCGATCGCCCGCTTCGGAATCACGTACCCCGTGGCCCAGGACAACGAGTACAAGACCTGGACCGCCTTCTCCAACGAGTACTGGCCGGCGGACTACCTGATCGACGCCAGCGGCAACATCCGCGTCGAGCACTTCGGTGAAGGCGGCTACAACCAGATGGAGACGGACATCCGGACGCTCGTCGCCGAGGCCGGCAGGAAGTCTCTGCCCGCCGCCGGTGGACTGGCCCCGGCCGTGCCCATCACCAGCAACCAGACGCCGGAAACCTACCTGGGCACGGATCGCGCGGCCAACTTCGCGGCCGTCTACCCGGGGTCAGGCAGCCACTCGCTTTCCTTCGCTTCTTATCTCCCGGACGACAACTGGTCGCTCAACGGAACTTTCGACTTCCAGTCCCAGTACATCACGGCGACCAAGGCGGGGGACCAGCTGGAGCTCTCGTTCAACGCCCGCGACGTCTACCTGGTCATGTCCTCGGCGGTTCCCGTGGCCGCTCACGTTTCCGTGTCGTACGCGGGGCTGCCGGCCGGCACCTCTGTCGCGACCGAGGACGTCTCCGCGACCGGAGCCCTGACCATCTCGACGCCGCGGCTGTACCACCTGGTCCATCT
>DAHXON010000141.1 GCA_027364875.1 Chloroflexota bacterium | reverse complement strand
GTCGATCCCGGCCGCTTCGGCGAGGGTCAGGGCCTCCGATAGCGCCTGGTTGAGTCCGAAGACCACGGCGTTCACGGCCAGCTTCATCGCCGCCGCGGAGCCGAGCGGACCGGTGTGGAAGATGTTGGTCGCCAGCGCCTCGAGGACCGGACGAGCTCTCTCGAGGTCGCGCTCGGTGCCGCCCACCATGATCGTGAGCTTGCCTGCCGTCGCGAGGCTGACGCTGCCCGAAACCGGGGCATCGAGAACGCCCGCGCCGTGCGACCTGATGGACTTCTCGAGCCCGAGGATCGTCTCCGGCAGCACGGTGCTCATGTCGGCCACGACCGAGCCCGGACGGAGCCCCGCGATGACTCCGTTGCGGCCTTCGTAGAGCGCCTCTACGGCGGCGCCGTCGGCTACGCTGCTCAGGATCACGTCGGCGTGGCGCGCCACCTCGGCGGGAGTGGCTTCGGCATGGGCGCCGAGCTCTGTCGCCAGCGCCCGTGCCCGTTCGGGCGATCTGTTGTAGAGGTAGAGCTCGAAGCCGGCCGCGGCGAGAGCTCGAGCCATCGAGCCGCCCATTCGGCCGGTGCCGAGCATTCCGACAGTGGGTTTGCCGCCGGCGGGTTTGCCGCCGGCAGACTGCCCGCCGGTGAGCTGGCCACCTCTGCTCATCGGTCGCTCCCGGCCGGAGCGACGCGGCCGACGTCATCGAGCCTCATCGAGGCGCCTCCGGATGGTGTCCGCGATCCGCTCGACGGAGGGCATGGTCGCGCTCTCCAGGGCCGGAGCCGCGGCGAGCGGCACGTGCGGAGCGGTTATCCGAACGATCGGAGCGTCCAGGCTCCAGAAACCTTCGTCCGCGACCAGCGAGGCGATCTCCGCTCCCCAGCCGAGCAGCCGCGGGTTCTCTTCCACGGTGAAGAGCCGGCCCGTCTTCTTGACCGAATCGAGGATCGTGGCCGTATCGAGCGGGACCAGGGAGCGGAGGTCGATGACCTCAAGGTTGGTCCCGTCCGTGGCCGCCAGTCGCTCGGCGGCCTCGAGGGCCCGCGGCACCATCGCCGCGAGAGCCAGCACCGTCGCGTCCGAACCTGGCCGGACGATCTTCGCCGTGCCGAGCTTGTCGACGAGCTCGCCGTCGGGGACCTCGCCCTTGATCGGGTAGAGCGATTTCTGCTCGCAGAAGATCACCGGGTCCGGATCGCGGATCGCCGCCGCCAGCAGGCCTACGACGTCGCGCGGGGTTGAGGGCGCGACGACCTTGAGCCCGGGAATGGCCATCGCCCAGTTCTCGATGCTCTGGCTGTGCTGCGCGCCGAAACCGAGCCCGCCGCCGTTGGCGGTCCGGATCACGAGCGGCAGCGCAACCTGGCCGTCGGTCATGTAGCGGGTCTTGGCGATCTGGTTTGCGACCATGTCCCAGCTGACCGCGAAGAAGTCGGAGAACATCAGCTCCGCGATCGGGCGGAGTCCGGTCATGGCGGCGCCCATTGCGGCGCCGATGATGGCCTGCTCGCTGATCGGGGTGTCGCGAACGCGGTCCTTGCCGAAGCGATCCACGAGTCCGCCAGTGGCCTTGAACACGCCTCCGGCCGCGGCCACGTCCTCGCCGAGGAAGACCACGTTGGGGTCGCGCTCCATCTCCTGGGCGATGCCCGCGGTGACTGCCGCTCGGTACGTCATCTCAGCCATTGGTCGCCCTCCCGGCCGTCTCGGTGGCAGCGGTGGCTGTGGTGGCAGAGGCCGCGGTGGTGGAGGCGGCCGGAGCCGATCGCCACGACGAGCCGCCGTCGCTCCAGAGCTGGGTTTCGATCGAGGCCGGATCCGGCTCCGGGGCCGTGCGGGCGGCTTGCTCCGCCTCGGCCACCTTTCGGGCGGCCTCCTTGTCCATCTCGTCGAGCTGGGCCGCCGCGATGCCCACCTCGATGAGCTTGGCGCGGTACGTCGGCAGCGGGTCGCGGGCGAGCCACGCGGCCACTTCCTCCTTGGGTCGGTACGTGCCCGGGTCCGCCCGGGAGTGGCCGCCGTGCCGGTACGTCATGCACTCGATGAGCGCGGGACCGCCGCCGTCGCGAGCCCGGTCGATGTACCGCCGAGCTGTGGCGTAGACGGCCTCGGGATCGTTGCCGTCGATGACGATGGACTCCAGGCCGTAGCTCGCGGCCCGATCGGCGGCCGGATGTTCCACGGCGGTCACGTCGCGGATCGCCGTGTACTCCATGTACTGGTTGTTCTCGCAGACGAACACGACCGGTGCCTTCCAGACCGCGGCCATGTTCAGCGCCTCGTGGAAGGCGCCGATGTTGGTGGTTCCGTCGCCGAAGAAGCAGACCGCGACCTGGCCGCTCTTGCGGTACTGGGCCGACCAGGCCGCGCCCAGGGCGATCGGCAGGTGCGCGCCGACGATGGCGTACGACCCCATGGCTCCGTGCTCGACGCTGGTCAGGTGCATCGAGCCGCCTTTGCCGCCCATGAGCGCGCCCTTCTTGCCGACCATCTCGAGGAGCATCGGGGTCATGGGCACGCCGCGGGCCAGGGTGTGGTGGTGGCCCCGGTACGTGCAGAACGTGTAGTCGTCCTTGCGCATGGCCGCCGCGAAACCGGCGGCGACCGCTTCCTGTCCGGCCGCCAGATGCGTTGTTCCGCGCACGACGCCTTCCAGGAACAGCTCGTTGGCCCGCTTCTCGAACGCCCGAGCCTCGGTGATCGTGCGGTACATCCGCAGCCTGGTCGCTTCGTCGATCTGGATTTCGGCGGGAGCGGCGCCGCCGTTCGACCTTGCTCTCGAGCCTGCCGCTCGCGTTGCCGTTCCGGCGCGTGCCGCCGTTCCCGGGCCCGAAGGCCTAGCTGCCACCTGCGTCCTGCCAGCCATCCTCAAACCTCGTTCGATCGTTCGATCGTTTGATCCGTCGGCGCGCCTCGGAAGGCGGGCGCTAGTAGGCGTTGGCCACGAAGAGATCCTGGGCGGGGAAGAGGGTCACGATCTTCGCGCCGTCGCGAGTGACGATGACCTCCTCCTCGATGCGAGCCGCGCCGGAGCCATCCCTGGCCGGGCAGAACGTCTCGAGGGCGATGAACATTCCTTCGAGGATCGGGACCGGGTGGTCGAGCGAATTGAGCCGGCTGATGATCGGCCGCTCATGCAGGCCCATTCCCACGCCATGACCGAACTGCAGGCCGAAGGCGGCCATCTCGTTCTCGAAGCCGAACTCCTCGGCCTTCGGCCAGACCTTCGCGATCTTGTCGGTCGTCACGCCGGGCTTGATCTCGGCAATCGCCTTGTCCACCCACTCGCGGGCCTTCTTGTAGGCATCGCGCTGGGCGTCGGTGGCGAAGCCGACGTTGAACGTGCGGTAGTAGCACGTCCGGTAGCCCACGAAGGACTGGATGATGTCGAAGTAGGCCTGGTCGCCGGGGCGGATCAGGCGATCGGAGAAGACGTGCGGGTGCGGGCTCGTCCGCTCGCCTGAAACGGCGTTGATGGCCTCGACCTGGTCCGAGCCGAGGTCGTAGAGCATCTTGTTGGCCTCGGCCACGAGCTCGTTCTCTTTGATGCCCGGCTTGAGCTTCTCGGCGATCATCTGGTAGACGCCGTCGACCATAGCCGCGGCCTGATTGAGGAGCATCAGCTCGTCCGGCGACTTGACCTGGCGGGCGTCGAGCATGGTCTGCTGGCCGTCGCGGACGTCGATGCCCTGGCGCTGCAGCTCGAACATGAAGGGCGGCTCGATGATGTCCACACCGAGCGGCGTCTTGCCCGCGCCCTCCGCCTGGAGGATCTCGCGGATCTCTTTGGCCGCCGCGGCGAAGAGGCCCGCGTCCGGCGCCACGGCGCCACGCAGGCCGATCATGCCGCCGTTGACGTTCTCGGGCTTGAGCCACGGGGCGTAGAGGCGGTGGTGCTTGGCGGCCGACCCGAAATCCCAGACGTGCGGCTCTCCCCCGCGCGTCAGCAGCACGTAGCGGGTCATCTTGTCGCGGGCCCACTCGCCGATGTGGGTGCCGCTGATGTATCGGATGTTGTTGTGGTCGAAGACGAGGATGGCACCGAGATCCGAAGCGTCGAGAGCCTGGCGGACGCGGTCGAGGCGGTAGCCGCGGAGACGGTCGGGGTTCACCCGCTCCTCGAAGTCGACCGTCATCGTGCCGGGCGATCCGATCTTGCTCAGGTCCACGACCCGCCGGCCGTCGCCGTTCGCGCCGGCGCCGCCGCTCGGCCCCGTTCGGCCCTTGTCCGGAGCGATTGGAACTGGAACTGCGACCCTGGCCATCTTCGGCTCCTGGATTTCCGCGGATGTGTCGCCGGGCTACTTCGGACCTGGATCCGCGCCGCACTCGCCGCGGCACCCGCGTCACCGCCCGTAACCCGTTGTGGGCGCGTGGACGTCGTCAGGCCGGGAGTATGTCCCGGGACCTTTGGCACTTCAACAGTGGTGCACAGGGTGGGAAGGTTCGTGCAGCGGGACTGCACAAGAACCGCCACGTGAGCCCGCTAAGATGTCGAACTCAGACAACCCTGCACGGAGGTCCAGTACGGTGCCTCGGTCGAGCGCCAGGGGGAACGGATCCGCGCCTGAGTACGCGGAGCTCGGGGGGAAACTGCGAGGGGTGCGTCTCGCCCACGGATTGAGCCTGCGAGTCCTCGCCGACCGGCTCGGCGTGTCGCCCAGCCTGATCTCCCAGGTTGAAACGGGTCGCGCAAAGCCGTCGGTCAGCACGCTCTACGCGATGTCCGCCGAACTGGGTGTCTCGCTCGACGATCTGCTCTTCCCGGATTCGGGGGCCAACGGCCGGACGGGCGGGGCTGCGGCCGAAGCCGGGCTTGCGCCGGGCTCGTCGGAATCGGCCGGTTTGTCGGGGGCGCGCGCCGGTTCGTCCGGGTCGCGCGTGCCGGAGCCCGGCGTTCGGGCCCGCCGGCCGCTCACCTCTTCGGACCTTCCTTCGGGATTGTCCCCGGCTTCGTTCCCGCCGACGGACGCCGGCCTCCCCTTCTCCGTGCCGCCGGAAGCGATGCCGCCTGTGCCCATCCAGCCGGCCTCGTCGCGCAAGCGCATCCGCCTGGCCTCCGGCGTGGTCTGGGAGCGGCTCACCACGTCCTCGATCCCGGGCGTGGACTTCCTGTATGTGACCTACGAGGTGGGCGGAGCATCCACTCACGAGCACGAATTCCAGCGCCACGCGGGTCAGGAGTGGGGCTACGTGATCAGCGGCACACTGGGGGTCACGATCGGCTTCGACGACTACGTCCTGGGGCCCGGAGACGCCATCTCGTTCGACTCGATGACCCCGCATCGGATGCGCAACCTGGGCAAGGAGCCGGTCCACGGCATCTGGTTCCAGATCGGCCGCCGCGGCGTCGACACCGGCGGCGGCGCCGGCCAGGGCACCGTCCCGGAGCGCCCCTCGGAGGCGCGCGAGCCCTAGCGGTCGCTCTTTTGCGACGCCCGGGGTCGACGTCGGCGGTCGGTCGTGCAGCCGGCCGACCTGGCGGGTCGATGCGGCCCGGGGGCGCTCGTTTGCGACGCCCGGGGTCGACGTCGGCGGTCGGTCGTGCAGCCGGCCGACCTGGCGGGTCGATGCAGGCCGGGCGCGCTCGGTTGCGACGCCAGGGGTCGACGTCGGCGCTCGGTCGTGCAGCCGGCCGACATGGCGGGTCGATGCAGGCCGGGCGCGCTCGGTTGCGACGCCAGGGGTCGACGTCGGCGCTCGGTCGTGCAGCCGGCCGACATGGCGGGTCGATGCGGCCCGGGGGAGTCGGCGATAAGCCGCAGGTAAGCGCCGCCGAAGATCATGGGGTCATGTCGGTTCGAGAGAAGCCCATAGACCGAGCGACCCGACGCTGGAGGCTCGCTTGCGCGGCCGTCGGCGAGGAACTGAGAAGAGCGAGGCTCGAGCACGGCCTGACGCAGAGGCAGGTGGCCAGGGCCGTCGGGCTTTCAGACGTGCACGTCGGTCGGATCGAACGGGGTGCCGTCTCGAGCCTGTCTCTCTTTCACGTCTATCGACTGGCAGGGGTCCTCGGACTGGACCTTTCCGTCAAGGCCTACCCGGGTGGCAGTCCTATTCGGGACGCTGCCCACAGAGCGCTGCTCGATCGCGCCAGGGTGGCCCTGCCGGTCGTCGGCACGTGGCATTACGAGGTCCCTGTGCCGGTCCCGGACGACCAGCGGTCGTGGGATGCGGTGCTCGATATCGGCCCGGGTCGAGTGAGCTTCGAGGCGGAGACGCACTTCGCGGATCTGCAGGCGTTGCAGCGGAAGGTGATGCTGAAGCGGCGAGACGACCCATCGATCACGGCCGTCGTTCTCGTGGTCGCAAATACGCGCCACAACCGATCGGTGTTGCTCGAGCACGGCGAGGCACTCCGGGCCGATTACCCGCTCGATCTGCCATCCCTCGTGAGGACTCTGGGCGCCGGACGGCTGCCGCCGGCCAATGCATTGGTTGTTGTGTAG
>DAHXON010000140.1 GCA_027364875.1 Chloroflexota bacterium | reverse complement strand
CCTCGACTGCGACCGGCTCGGCCGGCTCGGCCGGCTCGACCGGCTGGACCGGAGCAGGCTCGACCTGCTCGGCCGGCTCCTCCGCGGCAGGCGCGACCGTTTCGACCGGCTCGACCGCAGGCGGTTCCGTCGCGGCGGCGACCTCCGTCGAAGGCACCTCGACGGCCGGGGCGGATCCCGGCACGAGGGCTTCGGCCGGGACCGTGGCCGATTCGACCGCAGTTACAGGCTCACGCACGGCCGTCGGCGCCTTCGGCCATTCCGCCCTCGGGCGGATCCCGGCGAAGAGCGACTCCACGCCGTTGACGCTCCGATCGAGTGCCTGGTCCAGGTAGCCCTTGGACTCGGCCGTCTTGCCCGCCACCGCCTGGCCTTCCGCGGCGATGACGAAACCGAGCGGCTCAGCCCCTCCGGCCGCGACGTACGCGAGTGCGGCGTCGCCCGCGCCGTGGACGTCGCCGGTCCGCCAGCGGGTTTCGGCGAGATCGAGCTGACCGGTGAGATCCAGCTGGTCCGTGGCCGACAGTGACTCGAACTCGGCCCGGGCCAGCGCAAGCGAACCGGTGCGGAGATGGATGCGGGCCAATCTGAGCCGGATCGACGGGTCGTCAACGGATGAGGCCGCGGGCGGGGCGTAGGGCTCGGGCTCGGCGTAGAGGTCCGTCTCGACGAAGCGGGAATCGTCGCCACCCCCCGCGGCCGAGCCGGCGGTGCCGGGTGCCGCGAGACCGGCCGCCTCACCCTGGTCCGCGTCCGGCTCGAGAGGGACGCTGACGAGGATCTCCTCGGCCTCGTCGACGCCCAGCGAGAGCTGGCTCGGAGCAGCCGGAGGAGCTTCCGGCTTGTCGTCGGACGGCGGGGTCGCGGCGGTCTTCGCCTGTCTCGGCCGGTTCGCCTGCCTGGTTGTCCGAGCCCGCCCGCGGCGCTCGCCGGATTCGACCGTCTGCTCGGGCGCCGGTTGGGCCGTCTGCTCCGCCACCGGTTGTTCGGCGACCGAAGCTGCCGGCTCTACCACCGGCTCGACCGCCCGCTCGATCATCGGTTCGGCCGCCTGCTCGGTGACCGGATCGGCCTCCGGCGCGGTCCCCCGCCGCGGTCTCCGGCCGCCTCTCACGCCGCTCCCCCCGGAAGTCGGAGAACCCGCTCGAAAGCCCGGACGGAACGCGACGGCGCAACGACCGCCAGCCTCAGGGCATCGTCTCGGACGAGTCGCGCCGCCAGAGCGTGGACCCGCTCCGCCGTGACCGACTCGAGTTCCGCGAGAGCCTCCGTCATCGTCAGAACCTTCTCGTGGAGCGCCTCCTGGCTGCCGAGCCACGAGGCCAGATGGCGAGTCTCCTCCATTCGAAGCTCGAGGCGGCCCGCGAGGTAGCGCTTGCAGCGGGCCAGCTCGTCGGAGGGCACGAGCTCGTCGCGGACGCGGGCCAGCTCGTCGAGCACCGCGGTAACGGCCGGCCCGGACCGCTGCGGATCGACTCCGGCCGAGACGACGAAGGCGCCGGCGTCGGCATAGTCGATCACGTAGGAGCTGACGTCGTACGCCAGCCCCTTCTCTTCACGAACGGACTGGAAGAGGCGGCTGCTCATGCCATCGCCGAGGATGGCATTGAGGACCTCCAGTGTCCAGGCCTCCGGGTCGTCGCGACGAAGCCCGGGGACGCCCAGGCAGAGCTGGGTCTGTGTGGTGTCGCGCTTGATCGCCACGATCCGCTTGCCGGCCGGAAGCGCCGGGGCCGGGTCGTAGGTCAGAGTGTCGGCTTCGCCGGTCCCGAATGCCCTGGCCACCAGGGCGACGATTTCGTCGTGCGAGATGTCGCCCGCGGCCGAGACCACGACGTTGGCGGGACGGTACGAGGCCGACCAGAAGGCCCGGAGGTTGGTCTGCGGAAGGGCCCGAACGCTCTCCTCGCTGCCGGCGATCTCGCGCCCGAGGGGCGTGTCCCCGAACATGGCCAGATCGAAGAGCGTGTGGACGTGCTCGCCCGGGTCGTCCTGGTAGGAGCGGATCTCCTCCACGATGACCGCCCGCTCCGACTCTATCTCTTCGCCGCGGAGCAGGGGCCGGACGATCAGCTCGCCGAGGACGTCCATGCCGCGCTCGACTTCGCGCAGCGGGACCCGAACCCAGTAGACGGTGGATTCGCGATCCGTGGCGGCGTTGAAGCTGCCGCCTACACCCTCGATCGCCTCAGAGACGGCCCGGGTCGTCGGGTACGCGGCCGTGCCCTTGAACGTTATGTGCTCCATGAAGTGCGCGGCGCCGGCGACCTCGGGCGACTCCAGGCGCGAGCCGGCAAGCACGTACGCGGCAATGGAGACGGAGAGCGCTCCCGGAAGGCGTGAAGTGATGACGCGCGGCCCGCCGGGCAGCGCAGTGCGTTCGTACATCGTGCGAATGCTAGCGGATGGCGCGAGCGAGGCGAGGGAGTCGACTTGCGTATCGCCGCCCATCGCCGAAACGAAAGCGGCCGGCGCTGCGGTGACGCGCAGCGTCACGATCGAGCGCCGGCCGCGACGAGCCGGTGGCTACTTGAGGAGGATCTGGATGTAGTCGGCGGCGAAGTACAGAACGAACGCAGCCGAAACGACCCACATCAGCGGATGAACCTCGCGGGCCTTGCCGTGCAGGGCCTTGAGGAAGACGTACGCCACGAAGCCGGCGGCGATGCCGTTCGTGATCGAGTACGTCAGCGGCATCACGATCATGGTGACCATCGCGGGGAAGAGATCGTCCATCTCGCCCCACTCGATCTCGCGAGTGATCGTGAACATGAGATAGCCGACCACGACGAGGGCCGGCGCCGTGGCCGCCTGGGGAATGATCGCGATGACGGGGGCGAAGAGCGCGGCCACGAGGAAGAGCAGGCCGACGACGACCGCGGTGAAGCCCGTGCGGCCGCCTTCGGAGACGCCCGCCGCGGACTCGATGTAGGTCGTGTTCGAGCTGGTGGAGCCGAGGCCGCCCGCGATCGCGGCGACGGAGTCGACGATCAGGACGCGAGTGATGCCCGGAAGGTTGCCGTCTTCGTCGAGCAGGCCGGCTTCCTCGCCGACGCCGATGACGGTGCCCATGGTGTCGAAGAAGTCCGACAGCATCAGGCTGAAGACGACGAGCGCGAGGGTGATGACGGGCAGCGCCGGGTCGGTCCAGATCGTGAGCATGTGGCTCAGCGGCGCGCCAAGGGTGGAGAACGGGTTGTTGCCGAAGTTGGTGATCCACTCGGCCGGGGCCTGTGCGGTACCGGCCGCGAAACCAGCCTTGTCAGTGCCCAACCACGAGTTGAGGACGATGGCCAGGATCGTCGAGGCGATGATGCTGATGAGCAGCCCGCCCTTGACCTTGCGGACCATCAGGAAGAGCGCCAGCGCCAGGCCGACGACGAAGACGAGGACCGGCGCCGTCGTGATCGCGCCGCGCGTGACGAGCGGCGATCCGGCGACTACGAAACCGCCTTCCTGGAGACCGATGAAGAGGATGAAGAGTCCGATGCCGACGCCGATCGAGCGCTTCAGGCTCATCGGAATCGCGGCCATGATTGCCTGCCGGAGGCCGGTCAGAACGAGGACGGTGATGATGATGCCTTCCCAGGCGATGACGGCCATGGCGTCCTGCCAGGCCATGCCGCGGCCCAGGATCAGGTCGAAGGCCACGACGGCGTTCAGGCCCATGCCGGCGGCCACGGCGAACGGATAGTTGGCGATGAAGCCCATGGCCAGGGTCATGACGCCCGCGATCAGGCACGTCATGACGATGGTCGAGATCTGATCGGGACCCTGGCCCTTGGTGGCCAGGGACAGGATGCTCGGGTTCACGGCGATGATGTAGGCCATGACCATGAACGTGGTCAGGCCCGCCCGAGACTCCGTGAATATGTTCGTGCCGCGTTCGGCGAACTTGAAATAGCGGGCTACCGCTTCCAACGCGACCTCCTCCTGGTGCTTCGCCTGGTCGTTTCCACCAATGGCGATGCCCGTGTCGATCGGGCATGCCTCCTCCCGGCCGCGCCCAGCGGCCGCCGCACCACGCCGGATCGATATTCACCGCTCTCAGCGGGACACGAAACGCCAGTTCAGGAGGCAGCCCCCTGCTCGTCCTCGTTGTCCTCGGGGCCGAGCAATTCCATCTGGACGTAGCCGCTCGTGTCGAACTCGAGCTGACGGGGCTCGATCGCGTCACCGGCGGGGGATCCACCGGGCGCGAAATCGATGACGACGGCTTCGTCCCCTTGAACCAGGCGATACGTGAGCAGCTGGTCGGGGCGGGTCTCGAACTCGAGGTGCTCGAACGAATCGACGTTCAGGCAGATCGAGAGCGGGGTGAAGAACGTCGATGTCTCCGGCTCGTTGGCCACGATCCGTTCCACCCAGCCCAGGCCATGGGAAACCAGCTCGTGGCCCCGGTAATACCGGTATGCCACGGTCTGCTTCTCGAGGGGTCGCAGGAGATTGAGCAGGTCTATCCGGCCCGATACGATGCCGCGATTCACGAAGAACTTGGCAGCCGGAACAGACGACACCACTCCTCCTGGGGGCCGCGGGAAAGAGGTTGAGAGCGCCGGTGACGGACCTGGCGATGGTACCAATCCACCGACTCGGCCACAAGGCGCGGACGCGCCGCACTCCCTCGTGAGGGGCATCTCGCGCGACCAGATACGCGCCGAAAATTGCGTCTCGACGTTGCGCCGAGGAGCCGTCCGCGCGGTCGTGCGACGGCGCGCGCGAGGTAGCCGAATGGGATCGTCGGGTGAGCGTGCGCAGCGCGCTATCATCGGTGGATGCTGCTCGCCCTCGACATCGGCAACACCAATGTCACTCTGGGGTTGGTAAACGGCGAAACCGTCATGGCCAGCCGGCGAGCCGCGACGCGTCCGATGAGCACGCCCGACGAGCTGGAGATCCTCCTCGACGGCCTGCTCCGGATCGACGGCGCCTCCATGGCCGACGTCACCGGGATCTCGCTGGCCTCGGTCGTGCCCGCCCTCGTTGCCGTGGCCTCGACCATCGCCGAGCGCCGCGGCCTCTCGATGCTCATCGCCGGGCCGGGCAACATGCCGATGCCGGTCCGCGTCCAGCGGCCCGCCGAAGTCGGCCCGGACCGCCTCGTCAACGCTCTTGCGGTCGCTCGACTGTACGGCACACCGGCCATCGTGGTGGACTTCGGGACCGCCACCAAGTTCGACTGCGTCTCTCGGGACGGGGCCTTCATCGGCGGCGCCATCGCTCCCGGCATGGGGCTCGGGATCGATGCCCTGGCCACGCGAACGGCACGGCTGCCGCGCATAGATCTCGAGGAGCCCGAGAAAGCCATCGGCACGGACACCGTCTCGGCGATGCAGTCGGGCGTGGTGCTGGGCTACCGGGCGCTGACGACGGGCCTTCTCGAGCGGATCCAGATCGAGATGGTCCGGACCGAGCACGTCGACGTCGACGATATCCAGCTGGTGCTGACCGGCGGCCTCTCGGCCGTGCCCTGGGTCCGATCGCTGCCGGGCGTGGACGCGATCGATCCGGAGCTGACTCTCAAGGGCCTCGCCATCCTCTGGGCTCTCGCCAACGGAGAGCCGAGCGTCCCCGGCGAAGAAGCAGGCTGGGCGGGCAGCGCCGCCGGCTCCATCCACATCATCTCGGAGCGGGACGAATGAGCGACGCGACTGGCGGCAACGGCGGCAGGCTGGCGGGCCGGCGCCTGGCTCTGGGGGTGACGGGGTCGATCGCCGCCTACAAATCGGTCGAGCTGCTGCGCCTGCTCCAGACCGAAGGCGCCGACGTCCGAGTGCTCATGACTCACTCGGCGGTCGAGTTCATCGGCACGCTGACGCTCGAGACACTCAGCCGCCATCCGGTCGACCGCGACGTTCTGGCCCTTCAGAGCGACGGCAAGATCGGGCACATCGAGACGGCCCACGACGTGGAAGCGATCGTGGTGGCGCCCGCCACGGCTCACTGGCTCGGGGCGATGGCAAACGGACTCGCGGGCGATCCGATCACCGCGGCGTGCCTGGCCGCGGCGGTGCCCGTGGTCGTGGCGCCGGCGATGGACGGCGGGATGTACGCGCATCCGGCCACGCAGGCGAACGTGGCGAAGCTGCGCGAGTTCGGCTACCGCATCGTCGAGCCGGAAGAGGGATTGCTCGCCTCGGGGATGACCGGCAGGGGCCGGCTGGCCCGACTCGAGAGGATCGTGGACGAAGTCGTTGCGGCACTGGCGTCGGCGGCGGCCATGACAAGGACATCGAAGAGGGGACCGGTCGGCGGCGTCAGGGCCAGCAGCGCCGCCTGCATCTCGGCGGTGGTCTCGGCCCGGGCCACGTGAGCTTCCGCGGGCGGCTCCACGCTGGCGTTGCCGAGGATGACCGTCACCGCGGCGCCGCGATCAAGCGCGGCCTCCGCGATGGCAACCCCCATCTTGCCCGTCGAGCGGTTCCCGACGAAACGGACCGGGTCGATCGGCTCGGCGGTGCCACCCGCGGTAACGACGACGTGCAGTCCCGATAGATCGGTACGACGAGTCGTCTTGGGCAGGATCGAAGACCCGGACCTGGGCGCGACGCCCGCAGGCGCGACGCCCGCAGGCGCGACGCCCGCAGGCGCGACGACCGCAGGCGCGGGCGTGGCCG